>NZ_AZUS01000005.1:0-311117 GCF_000527195.1 Streptomyces sp. CNH189 | reverse complement strand
CCTGGTGGCGCAAAGAGGCCGTGAATGCCTGCTGAGGCCGGGCGAGTTCGCCGTCTACGAGTCGATCGCACCGTACACACTCCTCTTCGAGGAGGGGGTGGACCACCACTTCCTGCGCTTCCCGCGTTCGGCGCTCGCGCTGCCCGACCGGCTGCTGCGGGACACCGGCGCNCTCGCCCTGGGACCCGGCAACCCCGTCGCCCGTATCGCCTTCGACTACTTCTCCCGGCTCGCGACGGACGACGCGCTGCACCAGGGCACGCCCGCCGAGGCCGTCGTCGAACCGAGCGTCGAACTCCTTCGTGCCGTCCTGACCTCCCAGCGCGGTGAGACGGACCGGGCCCGCGAGCCGATGGAGGCGACACTG
The DNA here is from genome assembly GCF_000527195.1 of Streptomyces sp. CNH189. NCBI lineage: Bacteria > Bacillati > Actinomycetota > Actinomycetes > Kitasatosporales > Streptomycetaceae > Streptomyces > Streptomyces sp. CNH189. Next base: position 310,750 of record NZ_AZUS01000005.1, on the reverse strand, counting down.
AGCCTGCGGATCACCCGGTACATCCGCGAACACCTGGCGGACCGCGACCTGTCGGCGGCCCGGATCGCCGCCGCGCACAGCATCTCCGTACGGCACCTCTACGCCGTGCTCTCCCGATCGGGCATCAGCCTCGGCGACCATGTCCGCGCACGACGCCTGGCCGAGTGCAGACGGGAACTCGCCGGGCCGCACGGCAGGCTGCGGACCATCGCCGCGACAGGCCGGCGGTGGGGCTTCGTGGACGCGACCCACTTCAGCAAGGTCTTCAAGCGCGCGTACGGGATGTCGCCCCGCGCCTGGCGCGACCTGCACCACCCGCGCTGAGCACCCGGTTCCGGCAGGGGCTCCGGCCCAGTCACGCGGCCCGGTCGCCGGACGGCGGGCACCGCCCGCACGCACGGCGCCCGCCACCACCGTCGGGTGCCGCGGCCTCGCGGTTCGTCACGGGGCCGGAGGTGTCCGCCCGGTCAGATGTGATGGGGCGGCTTCTCGTCGAGGAAGCGCTTCAGGTCGGCGGCGCTGTCGCCGGACGGACGCTCGCCCCATCCACGGTCCGTGTCGTCGGAGGACTGCTGGTCCAGCGGGTCGTCGAAGACCAGCGCGGGCTTGGGCTCGCGCGGCCGGGGCTCGGGGGCGGTACTCATGTGTCCAGGGTACGGCCGGGCCCGTCGGGGCAAGACTGGCCGCATGAACGCTGATGCTCTGACGGATGTGGCCGGCCTGCGCGTGGGACACGCGACGCGGACCGGTGACGGATGGCTCACCGGAACCACGGTGGTGCTGGCACCCGAGGGCGGGGCGGTCGCCGCGGTGGACGTGCGCGGCGGCGGTCCCGGGACGAAGGAGACCGACGCGCTCGATCCGCGCAACCTGGTGCAGCGGGTGGAGGCGGTCGTCCTCACCGGGGGCAGCGCCTACGGGCTGGACGCGGCGTCCGGGGTGATGGCGTGGCTGGAGGAGCGGGGCCGCGGGGTGCGGGTCGGGCCGGAGCCGACGCACGTGGTGCCGGTGGTGCCGGCGGCCTGCGTCTTCGACCTGGGCCGCGGCGGTGACTTCCGGGCCCGGCCGGACGCAGCCCTCGGCCGCGAGGCGGTCGAGGCAGCCGCCGCGACCGACCTCGGCGCCCCGGTGCCGCAGGGCTGTGTGGGAGCCGGGACGGGTGCCGTGCTGGGCCAGGTGAAGGGCGGGGTCGGTTCGGCGAGCCAGGTGCTGCCGTCCGGCGTGACGGTGGCCGCCCTGGTGGTGGCCAACGCGGTGGGATCAGCGGTGGACCCGGAGACGGGGGTGCCGTACGGGGAGTTCTTCGAGGGCCGGCCTCGGCTGCCGGAGCCGGAGGTGCACAAGGCGGCGCTGCGGCGGCTGGCGGAGACGGCCGAGCGCAACGCCCCTCCCCCGATGAACACCACGCTGGCCGTGGTCGCCACGGACGCCGGCCTGACCAGGGCGCAGGCGCAGAAAATGGCGGGCACCGCGCACGACGGCATCGCGCGGGCCGTCCGCCCGGTGCATCTGCTGAACGACGGCGACACCGTCTTCACCCTGGCCACGGGCACCCGTGCGCTGGATGCCGCGGACCCGCTCGCCCTGAACGAGGTACTCGCGGCGGGCGCGGACCTGGTGACCCGGGCGATCGTCCGCGCGGTGCGCGCCGCCGACCCGGTGGACGGCCCCGGCGGCGCGTGGCCGTCGTACGGGGAGCTGTACGGGGGGCGTTGAGGGGGACGGGAGGGGTGGGGAGGGGGAGGGAGGGGGGCGGGGCCCCCGGCGTGCGGGAACCCGTCGCGCAACGGCTCGCCTCCCCGCCCGGGCACACCGCGAAGTATCGTTTGACCAGCAACAACTCACACCCGGGCGGGCCATGTCGGGAACTTTTCGTGTGGTCCGCTCGTCCTTCGGGCATACGTTTTCCCGGTTCCCGGGCATGATGTCCGACCGAGGGGCTACGGTATGCACCCACAAGGTGACATGCAGCAACGCCGGGAGAAACCTTGAGCGTTCCGTACGAGACGGCAGCGTGCGAACCACCTGACTCGTCCGAATCCCCGGAGGAGCATCTCGCGCGCCTCCTGGGCCGTGCCCTGAACTCCTTCGAGCTGCCGGACGACACGGTCCGCCGGCTGGACTGCGCGCTGGCGCACGACGGTTCCCTGCATTCGGCGCATCACAGCGCGGGGTTGCACCGGGAGACGTACCGGCACACCTGGCTGCTGGCCGACGGTTCGGCGCTCACGCTGTGGGAGCTGGTGCACAACACGGCCCCGGGCAGCGAGCCGCAGCACGAGGTGTACGTGGACGAGGAGGAGCTGCGTACGGCGACGGCGCGGCTGCCGTTGCCGCCGGAGACCCCGGATTTCGAACTGCCGGTGACGGCGGCGGCGTTCCCGGCCCCCGCGCTGCGGCATGTGTACATACCGGACGATTCCCCGGACCACGCCCGCCGCTTACTGCGCCGGGCGGAGAACACGGACCGGCCGGACGACGAGACGGCGGCGCTGCTGGCCGCGGCGTGCGCGCACCGCATCACCCAGGCGTTCGGCAGCCCGTCCCGGGCCGGGCGCGCGGCGTTGTGCTTCTCGCTCTACGAGCACGCGTTCCTGCTGGGTGACGGTGGGGAGGTCTCCCTGTGGGAGGTCGAGCACACGGTGACGCCGGACGGGCGGCACATGTGCGAGGTGTACGCCAGCGAGGACGCGGCGCGCCGCGCGATGGAACGCCGGGCCGCGCAGGGCCGTTGACTCGCGCGCGGGGCGCGGAGTCACGAACGCCCAGGTCCGCGGAGGATGACGAGTCACGGGCGCCGAGCCCGCGGAGGGGCTAGTCCCCTTCGGCGAGGCGTCGTACCAGGACGGCGAAGGCGTCACGCTCCGCCTCCGTGAGTCGTACCGTCTCCGCGCGGGGGCCGGCGGCCCGCTGGCGGGGGATGGTGGGGGTGGTGTGATGGGTGTGGGCGCCGTGATGGGTGTGGGGCGCGGTGGTGCCGGCCCCGGAGTGGTCCCGCGTGCGCCTGCGGATCCGTACGCGCCGCCGCAGGGCGTCGGCGAGGCCTGCCGCGCAGGCCACGGCCACCAGGGCGAGGACGGTGGCACCCGTCGTCCGCGAGAGGGTCTCGTGCTCAGCCATGCGCCCCAGTACACACCACGGTCCGGGGCCCTGTACCCCGGACCGTGACGATCGTGATCTATATCGCACTAGGCATGAACTGCCCACACACCCCCAAACGGACGCATCGTCACAACGGCTGCGCGGCGACCGCTTCCTTGCTGAGCGCCGGTGCCGTCGTGGCCTGCTCGCTCGTCGCCGGGCCGACGGGGGCTGTGTGGCGGAGTCCCTTGAGGACGATCACCAGGGCGGTCGTGACGCAGACACCCGCGGCGATGGCGACGAGGTAGAGGAGCGGGTTGCCGATCAGCGGCACCACGAAGATGCCGCCGTGGGGTGCGCGCAAGGTGGCGCCGAACGCCATCGACAGGGCGCCGGTGAGCGCGCCGCCTGCCATCGAGGCGGGGATCACGCGCAGGAGGTCGGCGGCGGCGAACGGGATGGCTCCCTCGGAGATGAAGGAGGCGCCGAGGACCCAGGCGGCCTTGCCGTTCTCGCGTTCGGCGCGGTTGAACAGCCGGCCGCGCACGGTGGTGGCCAGGGCCATCGCCAGGGGCGGCACCATGCCGGCCGCCATGACGGCGGCCATGACCTTCATCGCCGAGTCGCTGGGGCTCGCGACGGCGATGCCGGCGGTGGCGAAGGCGTAGGCGACCTTGTTGACAGATCCGTCTAGGTACTCTCGAAGCACATCATGCGAAAGAGGGCGGAGAGAGTGACGCGAAACAGCACCCTGAGCAGCGCGGATGAACGTACGATGACCTCCGGACGGGCGACCGATGGGGAGGGGTACGTGTACCAGCTAGGTGCTTATCTACGGATCAGCGATGACGACAAGGACCCGGAGACGGGTGAGCTGTCGCGTGCGGGCGTCACCCGGCAACTGAGGGACTGCCGCCCCGTGGCGGCCGACCTGGGCGGGGCCATCGTCAAGGTTTACGACGACAACGACACCACCGCCTCTAATCCCCACGTTAAGCGCAAGGACTTTGAGCAGCTGATCAAAGACCTTGAAAAGGGCGTCATTGACGGCTTCGTTTTCTATCACGCCGACCGCGTAGCCCGTCAGGCTTACGACGCTGCCCGCGTCTGCCAGATATACGAGCGCAACAACAAGTTGGTCGGCAGGGCCGCTAGCGGCGGAACGGACCTCAGCACTACTGAGGGACGCGCCATGTTTGTTATGCAGGCCGTTATGGGCGGCGTGGAAGCCGCTTCTACGCGCCGCCGTAAGACCACGGCAAACCGGCACAAGGCTCAGGACGGAAAGGACCACGTTGGCCGCATCCCCTGGGGCTGGGACCGTGACGGTAAGTTGGTGCAGCCGTTCGCCGATCTGAGGGCTAAGGGAATTGAAATGGTGGCGGACGGCGCCACCATCACTGAGGTAATAAGGTTTTGGACCGAGAAGGGGATTGCCGGCGCGACCGGCAAGCCGGTACTTTATAAGACGGCCATGCTAAGGCTCACGCATCCCCGTAACGCCGGTTTCCGCGCTTACGCCCCCACGGATGAACGGCGAGGTAAGGCCACTCCGTGGGGCCCTGACATTCTCTTGTATGACGACAACGGCAGCCCCGTTGTAGGTGATTGGGAACCCCTCGTTACGCCGGAGGTGTACTGGCGGGCCATTCACCGACTGGAGAAGATCAGGGAAGAGGCTAAGGCGAGCGGTGCCACTGGCGGCACCCGACCGGGACACAGGACGCATTTGCTTTCCGGCCTACTGCGGTGCGGCATGTGCGGAACCCGAATGGTGGCTTCGGCCCGCACCATTAGACGTAAGGACGGCTCTAGCTTTAAGTCTCCGTTCTACCGGTGCCCCACGACTAACAATGGCTGCGGGAAGATCACGCGCTCCTCTGCGGTACTAGAAGAGCATGTAGAAGACCTGGCTCTAGAGGCCCTTAAGCGCATTGCTGGGCGGACTAGCTCCGAGGGGCTTAAGGAGACTCGGGCCGTAGAGGCCGCTGAGGCCCGTCTGAGGGAGATTGGCGAAGAGATTAAGGAGGTGATGGAGCGGCGCAAGCCGGACGCGCCTAAGCGAATCTCCGCCAGCGTCGCTATGGACATGATCTCTGAACTTGAGGACGAGCGAGGAAAGCTCCAATACGACGTGCGGGCCCTTTCAACGAAGGTTGCCGATATCAGAGGCCGGACGCCGGACCTCATCAAAGAATGGAAGGGCTTCACGACCGACCGTAAGCGGCTGGAGCTGACTAAGTTGGTTAAGGCCATCATCGTTGAGAAGGCCCCCAGGGGGCGGCATTTCGACCCTGATTCTGTGGACGTCGTTTGGCAGGACGTCTAAGTAAGCCCAAACACGAGAAGAGGCCCCGCACACCCTGATTGGGTGCGGGGCCTCTTCTCGTAGTCTTCCGGGACAAGTCCCCAGCGTCTCAGCATGTCGACTCGGAATTCATCACCGAAATCCGGCATCTTAGCCAACTGGCGGTCTATCCAGGCTTGCGACTGTGGACTTCTGCCGGAGCCCCCATTGTGGCTCACGCTTCCTTATTCAATCGGTAACTCAATGCCGAAGGACTCCGTTCGTCAGGTCACGACTATTGGAGTCAGCCTGCCCCCGGCGCCCTGGCGGTTCCAAAGGTCGAGCCGTCCCATTAGCACGGCACGCATGGCGGAATCCAACGCGTGTAAACGTGGCGGGTCGGAACCGTGTAAACGGGCCCGGCCGGCGGTCCTTGAAACCGCCACCCCTGACGGGTTAGGACTAAGCCATGAACACGATCGCCCAAGCCGAGGCCGTGAAGCTTCCCGCTCTCGAAGGGCAGACCAACCCTCAGGTTGGCTCCCTCTATCTGTGGGAGGACTTCACCGACGCTCATCACATCCTTTTCGAATACCATGCGGGACGACTCGGGATCGTTCCGGGCCCTTATGCCGTCTTACAACGAGTATTGTGCGCTGGTCTCCGAGGTGTTCCGCAGGATGGCGGATTCACCGTCCCTCCGGAGATATCCGGGAAGTATATTGACGCTCTTAAGGGGCAGTCGACTTTCCTGCGCGGCCTCCGGGCCGGCAGTGCTATTCCCTTCACGTCTGCCGTCTTCTCGATTCCTCAGCTTGTTTCCTCGACCGGCGCCGATTACGTCGCCGAGGGAGAGTAGATCTCCCGAGGGTCAGATGGTTTGGGGTGAGGTCAAGTTCGGGGCGAAGAAGACTGGTGAGGTGCAGTGGGCGAGCACTGAAGTGCTCGAAGACTCCGCCGTTGACCAGCGGCAGGCGATCGCCAATAACCTTCGGTCCCTGCCCCGTACACGGCCCCTCGCGAATCGGCGAGCTTCGCAGCGACCTTCACGGCCCTTTCCAGGGCTTCCCCTGGCGGGACCGGCGGAGGCCGCCGCCGGTCCCGTCACGGAGTCCTCGGAGCCGGCGCCCGCACCCTCCGCGCCCTCACGCTCAGCGCCCGCCCCCTCCGCGCCTTCCGTACGCTCAGCGCCCGCCCCCTCCGCGCCTTCCGTACGCTCAGCGCCCGCACGCTCCGCGCTCGCCCTCGTCTCCTCCCCCCGGATCAGCGCCGCCGCGGTCTCCGCGTCGGTCGCCGAGCGGAGGGCGTCGGTGAACTCGGTGTTCATGAGGCGGCGGGCGAGTGCGGAAAGGATCGTGAGGTGGGCGTCGTCCGCGCCGGCCGGGGCGGCGATGAGGAAGATCAGGTCGGCGGGCCCGTCGGCGGCGCCGAAGTCGATCCCGGCGGTGCTGCGGCCGAAGGCGAGGGTGGGCTCGGTGACGTGTTCGCTGCGGCAGTGCGGGATGCCGATGCCGCCGTCGAGGCCGGTGGGCATCTGGGCCTCCCGGGCGGCGACGTCGGCCAGGAAGCCCTCCAGGTCGGTCACCCGGCCGTGGGCCACCATGCGCCCGGCGAGGGCGCGTGTCGCCGTTTGCTTGGTGTCGGCGGACAGGTCGAGGTCGACCAGGTCCGCGGTGATCGTGTCGCTCATCGCGGGCTCCTTCGCACGCGTATCGCCCGTGCTGCGGGGTGGGCGGGGGTGGGGACGAGAGGGGGACGGGGGAGCTCGGGAACGTCGGCGGGGGCCGAGGGGGTCATGAGGCCGCCGCTCCGGTCAGCGGACGGTCGACGGGCACGTCGGTGGTGACCGTCACGGCGCCCGGGTCGAGGTCGGCCGGGGAGGGCATGACGCTGCCCGGCAGGCGTACGGCCGCCGCTCCGTGGGCGACGGCGGAGGCGAGCGCCGTCGGTCCGCGTCCGCCGGCGACGAGGAACCCGGCGAGCGAGGAGTCGCCGGCGCCGACGTTGCTGCGGACGGCGTCCACGGGGGCGGTGCCGTACCAGGCGCCGTGGTCGTCGACGAGGAGCTGTCCGTCGGCGCCGAGGCTGGCGAGGACGGCGCGGGCGCCGGTCTCGCGCAGGTCCTCGGCGGCTTTCAGGGCGTCGCCGACGGTGGCGAGGGGGCGTCCTACGGCTTCGGCGAGTTCCTCGGCGTTGGGCTTGACGACGTCCGGGTGTTCGCGCAGGGCGGCGAGCAGCGCGGGGCCGGAGGTGTCGAGGGCGATGCGCAGGCGGGCGGCGTGCACCCGGGCGACGAGTTCGGCGTACCAGGAGGGGGCGAGGCCGCGGGGGAGGCTGCCGCAGCACACGATCCAGTCGGCGCCCAGGGCGTGGCGGCGGACGGTGTCGAGGAGGAGTTCCTGTTCGGCGGGGGTGAGTTCGGGGCCGGGGGCGTTGATCTTCGTGAGGACGCCGTCCGCCTCGGCGAGGGCGATGTTGGAGCGGGTGGCGCCGGTGACGGGGACCGGGGCGACCTGGATGCCCTGGGCGTCGAGCAGGTCGGCGACCAGGGCGCCGGGTGCGCCGCCGAGCGGCAGGACGGCCACGGTGCGGTGGCCGGCGGCGGCCACGGCGCGGGAGACGTTGACGCCCTTGCCGCCGGGGTCGACGCGTTCGCCGGTGGCGCGGACGACCTCGCCCCGGTCCAGGGACGGCACCTCGTAGGTGCGGTCCAGGGACGGGTTGGGGGTGATGGTGACGATCATGCGCGCACCACTTCCGTGCCGGCGTTCTCGATGGCGGTGGCGTCCTGCGGGCTCAGTCCGGTGTCGGTGATCAGCAGGTCGACGTCGTCGAGGCCGCCGAAGCGGGCGAAGTGTTCCTGGCCGTGCTTGGAGGAGTCGGCGAGCAGCACGACCCGTCGGGCGGCTGCCATCGCGGCGCGTTTCACGGCGGCCTCGGCGAGGTCGGGGGTGGTGAGCCCGTGTGCGGCGGAGAAGCCGTTGGCGGCGAGGAACAGCACGTCCGCGCGGATCTCGGCGTAGGCGCGCAGGGCCCAGGCGTCGACGGCGGCGCGCGTGCGGTGCCGTACCCGCCCGCCGACGAGGTGCAGCTGGATGCCGGGGTGGTCGGCCAGGCGGGCGGCGATGGGCAGGCTGTGGGTGACGACGGTGAGGGAGAGGTCCGGGGTGAGGGAGCCGGTGAGCCGTGCGGCGGTGGAACCGGCGTCGACGATCATCGTGCCGTCGGCGGGGACCTCCGCGAGGGCGGCCCGGGCGATGCGGTCCTTCTCGTCGGCGGCGGTGGTCTCCCGTTCGGCGAGGTCGGGTTCGAAGTCGAGCCGTCCGGCGGGGATGGCGCCGCCGTGGACGCGGCGGACCAGGCCGGCCCGGTCCAGGGTCTTGAGGTCCCGGCGGATGGTCTCGGCGGTCACCTGGAACTCCTCGGCCAGCGAGACCACGTCCACGCGTCCGCTGTCGCGGGCGAGGCGCAGGATCTCCTGCTGCCGTTCCGGTGCGTACATGTCCGCCTGCCTCCCGGTTCCGTCCGTGCCGTCGGGCTCCGAACGCCGTCGACGCCCCGACGCCATCGGTGTCCGAACGTGTGATTTCGCTGGGAGGCTACGACGGGATATCCGAAAAGTAAACACCCGAGGTCATCATACGGGCATGATCGGGCTTCTGTTTGTGTCCGTTTCCCGTCTCGGTCGGACACCGCTCACGAGTCCCGCACCACCAGCGGCTCCCGCACTCCGCGCCCCGCACCACCCCCCGGGTCCCGCACCACCCACGGGTCCCGCACCACCCACGGTTCTGACACCACCCGCCCGACACACCGAAGGCCCGGCACTCCCCGAGTACCGGGCCTTCCGGGCTCCCCGGGCCTTCCGGGCTCCCCGGGCCTCCCGGGTCTCCCGTGCGTCCCGTACGTCCCGTGCGTCCCGTCAGGGCACCAGCTCCGCCTTCTTCTCCCGCGCCTCCCCCGTCACCGGCGTCCCCTCCGCGTCGGCGCCCTCCACGTGCTGCGCCGGACGCTTGGGCAGCGCGTACATCAGCAGGAAGATGACGACCAGCACTCCGGCCACCCAGCCCAGCGCGTGGGTGAAGCCGTCGACGAAGGCCCGGCCCGCCTCGGCCGGCGTGGCCCGGTCCGTGAGCCGGTCGTCGATCACGCCGAAGAACACCACCGACACCAGGCCGAGGCCCAGCGCGTGCCCCATCTGCTGCACGGTGTTGATGAGTCCGGACGCCGACCCGGCGTGCTCGCGCGGCACCTCGGACAGCACCGCGTCCGTCAGCGGCGCCACGATCAGGCCCATGCCGGCGCCCATGACGACCAGCGGGAGCACCATCTGCCAGGAGGTGATGCCGACGCCGTACCGCTCGGCCTGCAGCAGGTAGATCAGCACGCCGGCCGCCATCACCAGGGCGCCCGCCTGGAGCACCTTGCGTCCGAAGCGCGGCACCAGCAGTTGCACCGACATCCCGGCCGCCGCCGACACCGCGACGGAGAACGGCACCCCGGTCAGGCCGGCCCGCAGTGCGCTCCAGCCCAGGCCGACCTGCATGTACAGCGTCCAGACCAGGAAGAACACGCCGAGGCCGACGCCGAACACCGTCTGCACGGCGATGCCCGCCGCGAAGCTCTTCACGCGGAACAGCGACAGCTCGATCAGCGGGGAGCCGTCCCGGGCGCCCTTGGCCCGCTCGTACGCCACCAGCGCCGCGAACACCGCGACCGCGCCGGCCATCGACACGTACCCCCACACCGGCCAGCCCAGCTCACGGCCGCGGGTGAGCGGGTAGAGCAGCATGAGCAGGGCCAGGGTGACCAGGGCGACGCCCGCGAGGTCGAGTTTCAGGGCGCGCGGCGCCTTCGACTCGGTGATGAAGCGGCTGCCGAGGACCAGGGCGGCGATACCGACCGGCAGGTTGATCAGGAAGATGGGCCGCCACTCGAGGCCGAACAGGTTCCACTCGGTCAGCAGCGCGCCGAGCAGCGGTCCGGACACCGCGCCCAGGCCGACGATCGCGCCGAACAGGCCGAACACCTTGCCGCGTTCGTGCGCGGGGAAGGTCGCGTGGACGATGGACAGCACCTGCGGCACCATCAGCGCGGCCATGACTCCCTGCAGGATGCGGGAGGCGACGAGCATCTCGGGGTTCACGGCGAAGCCGCACAGGGCCGAGGCGAGGGTGAAGCCGCCGATGCCGAGGAGGAAGATCCGCTTGCGGCCGTGGATGTCGCCGAGCCGCCCGCCGGTGACCAGTCCGGCGGCGAAGGCGAGCGCGTAACCGGCGGTGATCCACTGGATCTGGCTGAAGGTGGCGCCCTCGTCGCGCTGGATCGAGGGGACGGCGATGTTGACGATGGTGACGTCGACGAGGTCCATGAACGCGGCGGTCATCACGATGGCCAGGGCGAACCAGCGGCGGCGGTCGCCCGCGGCGGCCTGCGGCGCCGGCGCCTGTGAGGTGTCGGTGGAGTGCATGTCCCGAAACCTATGAGGCGAGTAGGTCAGATCGCGTCCTAGTGGTGGGGCATCCTCGTTCCCATGACGACGGACACCCCGGCTCGGCTGCTGCAGCTCCTGTCCCTCCTCCAGACGCCCCGCGAATGGCCCGGCGGCGAGCTCGCCGACCGGCTCCGGGTCTCCCGGCGCACGGTCCGGCGGGACGTCGAGCGGCTGCGGGACCTCGGCTATCCCGTGCAGGCGACGATGGGTTCGGACGGCGGCTACCGTCTCGTCGCCGGGAAGGCGATGCCGCCGCTGGTGCTGGACGACGAGGAGGCGGTGGCCATCGCCGTCGGGCTGCGGGCCGGCGCCGGGCACGCGCTGGAGGGCGTGGACGAGGCGTCGGTGCGGGCGCTGGCGAAGCTGGAGCAGGTGCTGCCGGGCAGGCTGCGCCACCGCGTCAGCACCCTCCAGGCCGCGACCACCCCGCTGACCAGCGGTGACGGGGCGACCATCGCTCCGGAGACGCTCACGGTCATGGCGTCCACGGTGGCCGGGCACGAGCGGCTGCGGTTCGCCTACCGGGCGGCCGACGGCACCGAATCACGACGTCTGACGGAGCCGTACCGACTGGTGTCGACGGGACGGCGCTGGTACCTGGTGGCGTACGACCTCGACCGCGAGGACTGGCGCACCTTCCGCGTCGACCGGGTGAGCGACCCCTTCGCGACCGGGGCCCGGTTCGCGCCGAGGGAGCTGCCGACGGGGAACGCCGCGGAGTACCTGCGCCGCTCCATGTACCGGGCGCAGGAGTCGTACGACGTCGTCGTCACCTTCGCCGCGCCCGCGGCGACGGTGGCCGCGCGGCTGCCGCACTGGATGGGCGCGCCCGAGGCGCTGGACGAGGGGAGTTGCCGGCTGCGGGCGACGGTGAGCGATCCCAAGGACTGGTTGGCGGTGCGCCTGGCCATGCTGGGGTACGACTTCACGGTGCGGGAGCCGGCGGAACTCGTGGAGGCGGTGCGCGTGTTGGGCGACCGGCTGACGCGGGCGGCGGGCGACGACGGGTGAACGGCGGACGGCGGAGGTACGGCCGAGGGGCGGGCGAACGGCCGAGGGGAGTGAACGGCCGAGGCGGGTACACGGCCGACGGCGGTGGACGACCAACGACGGGTGTACAGCCGACCGCGGGTGAACGGCTGACGCTCAGCCGCCGCTCGGCGCCGCCGAACGACCAACGACGGGTGTACAGCCGACCGCGGGTGAACCACGGACGCTCAGCCGTCGGTCGGCGCCGCCTCGTCCCACGGGAAGTCCCGTAGCGCGGCGAGGTTGGCCGCCGCCAGTTCCGCCGGGCCCTCGGGGCCTTCGGCCGGGCCCTCGCCGGCCGCCCAGCTCTCCATGGCCGTGCGGACGGCCGCGCTCGCGACGGCCGCGGCGAAGTGCAGCCGGCTGCGGGCGGCAACGTTGTCCGGTCGCGGGGTGTCGTCGCCGGTCAGCCGCCACGCCAGCGCCTCGGCCAGGTCCCGTTCGCCGGTCCGGCAGGCCTCCGCCCACACCCGGCCCAGTGCGGGGTGGTCGGCGGCGAGCCGGATCAGGGTGCGTACCCAGTTCCAGGACTCCTCCGCCACGCCGAGGCCCGGTGTGAGGGTGTGCCGGGCGGTCTCCTCGAGTACCTGGGGCAGCGGTGTCCCGGCGGGTGCGGCGCGCACGGCGTCCACCCAGCGCCGGGCGCCGGTGGCGTAGAGGGGGCCGATGGCCTCTTCCTTGGTGGCGAAGTAGCGGTAGAAGGTGCGCGGGGCGACGCTGGCCGCCTGGGCGATGTCCTCGGCGCGGGTGGCCCGCAGGCCCTGCCGGACGAAGAGGGCGGCCGCCGTGCGGGCGATGTGCGTCCGGGTCCGCGCCTTGCGCCGCTCGGTCAACGAGCCGTCGGCCGTGGGGTCTTCGGGGAACGGTGACGGGGGCGTCGGGGTGGCACTGCTCACGTTCGGCAGGCTATGCCCATGTGGCACAATCTGCCATCTGGCGGGCCACCCCGGGGTTCAGGTTCGGGGTGGCCCGCTGTGCGCACGGCGGGAAAGGCCGCGCCCGGCGCCCGGGGGACGGCAGGAAAAAGCCGGGTCCGGCGCCCGGGGGGACAGGCGCCGGACCCGGCCTGGGAAGTCCCGGCGCCGGGGGGGTTGTGCGTCGGGACGTGGCATACGGGTCGACCGGGGCTTCAGGCCCCGGGGGCCGAACTGCTGGGTTCGCAAGTTTTGTTCCCTGGCCCCGGCGGGTTGAAGCGGCGGGGTACGGCCATGTTTGCGCGGTCTTTCGCCACCCGGCGCACGCGGCCCTGCGCTCTCACGCGAGAGCGCGGGACCCGGCCGCCCCGCCGGGCGACGGCGGACCTCACGTCACGCCGCCGCGTCGAACCCGGTGCTGCGGGCCAGCTTCTTCAGCTCCAGCAGCGCGTGCTTCTCGATCTGGCGGATGCGCTCGCGCGTCAGGCCGTGTTCCTTGCCGACCTCCGTCAGGGTGCGCTCCCGGCCGTCCTCGATGCCGTAGCGCATCTTGATGATGGAGGCCGTGCGCTGGTCGAGGCGGCCGATCAGGTCGTCCAGCTCCTCGCTGCGCAGCAGCGTCATCACGGACTGCTCCGGCGACACCGCGGAGGTGTCCTCCAGGAGGTCGCCGAACTGGGTCTCGCCCTCGTCGTCCACCGACATGTTCAGCGACACCGGGTCGCGGGCCCAGTCGAGCACGTCGGTGACGCGCTCCGGGGTGGAGCCGAGCTCGGCGGCGATCTCCGCGGGCTCCGCGTCACGGCCGTGCTCGCGGTTGAACTCGCGCTGCACGCGCCGGATGCGGCCCAGCTCCTCCACCAGGTGGACGGGCAGCCGGATGGTGCGCGACTGGTCGGCTATCGACCGGGTGATGGCCTGACGGATCCACCAGGTGGCGTACGTGGAGAACTTGAAGCCCTTGCGGTAGTCGAACTTCTCCACCGCGCGCACCAGGCCGGCGTTGCCCTCCTGGATCAGGTCGAGCAGCGGCAGGCCGCTGCGCGGGTAGCGGCGGGCGACGGCGACGACCAGCCGGAGGTTGGAGCGGATGAAGATGTCCTTCGCCCGCTCGCTGTCGTCGACCAGGGCCTGGAGCTCCTCGGGGGTGGCCCCGACCTTGTTCTCCTCGGCGCCGTCGAGGATCTGTCGTGCGAACACACCCGCTTCGATGATCTGGGACAGCTCGACTTCCTTGGCGGCGTCGAGCAGAGGCGTGCGCGCGATCTCGTCGAGGTACATGCCGACCAGGTCGCGGTCGGCGATCTCGCCGCCATGGGCGCGAACACTGCTTGCCGAGTCGACCGTCTCGCCGGAGGCGGACTGACGACGGGCGACGGCACGGGTTGCCATGCGTGCTCCCTTGCGATGATGAGGTCAGCGGGTGGTCCTGCGGACACTCGGCACGGTCTTCAGGGTCTCTTCCGGACTCTGGTCGGGTGCCCGCATCCGTAGGAAACAACGACTGGAATCCGGACAGAATTCCCAACCCGCCCCCCGATTTTTCTGATCATGCAGTACCCTGTCCGGCCACGCGGGGAGGTGCGATGCCGTCCGATCAGGCGGAGGTGCAGGTCAGGCCGGGGACCGAGGCGGACCTCGGGGCCCTCACCGAGCTCTACAACCACTACGTACGTGAGACGGCCGTCACGTTCGACATCACTCCGTTCACTCCGGCGGAGCGACGCCCCTGGCTGCTCTCCCACCCTGTAGACGGCCCCCACCGCCTGATGGTTGCCACGGCGGCGGACACCGGCCGTGTCCTGGGGTACGCCTCGTCGAGCCCCTTCCGCCCGAAGCCCGCCTACGTGACCTCCGTGGAGACGACGGTGTACGTCGCCCCGGACCTCGGCCGGCGCGGCATCGGCAGCCTGCTCTACCAGGCGCTCTTCGACGCCCTGGCCGGCGAGGGTCTGCACCGCGCCTACGCGGGCGTCGCCCAGCCGAACGCCGCGTCGACGCGCCTGCACGAGCGCTTCGGCTTCCGGCACGTCGGCACGTACCGGGAGGTGGGCCACAAGTTCGGCCGCTGGTGGGACGTGGCCTGGTACGAGAAGGAGCTGTGATCCCGAACGCCGTGGCCGCCGGGGTCACGGTGCGTGCCGGGGTCGCGTCTCAGCCGAACTGCACGGACCGTTTGGCCAGCCCCATCCAGAACCCGTCGATCACGGACTTCTGTTCCCCGAGCTCGCCGGCCGCGTCCGCGGCGCCCAGGGTGACGAAGAGCGGGGCGAAGTGCTCGGTGCGCGGGTGGGCGAGCCGGCCCGCCGGGGACTTGCGGAGGAAGTCCAGCAGCGCGTCCACGTCCCGGGCCGCGAGGGCCTCCCTGCCCCACGCGTCGAACTCCGCCGACCAGGCGGGGATGCCGCCCTGGCGCAGCGCGGCGAGGTTGTGGGTGAAGAACCCGGAGCCGACGATCAGCACGCCCTCGTCGCGCAGCGGCGCGAGCCGGCGCCCGATCTCCATCAGCTTCACGGGGTCGAGGGTCGGCATGGACACCTGGAGCACGGGGATGTCGGCGTCGGGGTACATCTCGACGAGCGGGACGTAGGCCCCGTGGTCCAGGCCCCGGTCGGGGACGTCCTGGACGGGCATGCCGGGGGCACGCAGCAGCTTGCGCACGGATGCGGCGAGCTGCGGGGCGCCGGGGGCTCCGTAGGTGACCTGGTAGTAGTGCTCCGGGAAGCCCCAGAAGTCGTGGACGAGGGGGACCGTCCCGGTGGCGCCGAGGGCGAGGGGGGCTTCCTCCCAGTGCGCCGAGACGACGAGGATCGCCTTGGGGCGGGGCAGGCCCGCCGACCAGGCGGCGAGCTCGCCGGGCCAGACCGGGTCGTCGGCCAGGGGCGGGGCGCCGTGGCTGAGGTAGAGCGCCGGCATGCGCTCCTGAGTGGCGGTGGTCATGACGGCGACTCCTTCCTTCGGTGCGCGCGGCGCGTTCGGTGTGCGCCGCCTCCGGTCCGTGTGCCTTTCCGGCTGTCTACTTGAAGTCTCAACTTCTACGGAAGACTGTACGCCTCATTTGTTTAATCTTCAAGGAGAGCGTCTTACAGTGGAGTACATGAACACGGCACCCGCATCATCGGCAGCCGCCGGGGAGCCCCGCTGGCTCACCGACGAGGAACAGCGCGTCTGGCGTGCGTACGTCGACGCCACCACGCTCCTGGAGGACCACCTCGACCGTCAGCTCCAGCGGGACGCGGGCATGCCGCACGTCTACTACGGCCTGCTGGTCAAGCTCGCCGAGGCACCCCGCCGGCGGCTGCGGATGACGGAGCTGGCGAAGGACGCCAAGATCACCCGCTCCCGGCTGTCGCACGCCGTGGCCCGTCTGGAGAAGAACGGCTGGGTGCGCCGAGAGGACTGCCCCTCCGACAAGCGCGGCCAGTTCGCCGTGCTGACCGACGAGGGCATGGAGGTGCTGCGCACACACGCGCCCGGCCACGTCGAGGCTGTACGGCAGGCGGTCTTCGACCGGCTCACCCCGGAACAGCAGAAGTCCCTCGGCGAGATCATGAAGATCGTCGCCGAGGGACTTCAGCCGAGCGAAGCGGGTGCGGACCTGCCCTGGCTCCGCTGACGCCGCGGGAGCCGGGGCAGGTCCGGGGAGCCCGTACGGAGGAGGCGTCCCCTTCCTCTCCCGTACGGGTGGTACCGGGAGGTGGGCAGGCGGTCCGTCAGTGCATGGCGACCGGCACGGCCACCTCGTCCTCGACGGAGGCGTCGGAGGACCCGGCGACCGCCGTGCCGCCCGGACGGCCCGCGTTGATCAGGGTCAGGGCGATGGCCGCGGCCGCCACCAGGATCCCGACGGCGAACCAGATGGCGCTGGTGTAGCCCTGCACCTGGCCCTGGAGCTGGACCAGCTGCTGCTGGGACCGGCTCGTGGCACCGCCGATGTGGTCGGCGACGTAGGCGGTGGTGGCCGAGGCGGCGATCGTGTTCAGCAGGGCCGTACCGATCGCGCCGCCGACCTGCTGCGAGGTGTTGACCATCGCGGAGGCGACACCGGAGTCACGCGGTTCGACGCCCATGGTGGCCAGCGACATGGCCGGCATGAACGCCGTACCCATACCGAGGCCGAGCAGCAGCATGCCCGGCAGCAGCACCGCCGCGTACGAGGTGCCGATCTCCAGCTGGGTCAGCAGCAGCATGCCGAGCGCGGCGACCAGGAAGCCCGGACCCATCAGCAGACGGGGGGCGACCCGGGTCATCAGCCGGGCGCCGATCTGCGTGGACCCCGTGATCATGCCCGCGATCATCGGCAGGAAGGCGAAGCCGGTCCTGACCGGCGAGTACCCCTTCACGACCTGCAGGTAGTAGGTGAGGAAGAGGAACAGGCCGAACATCGCGATGATCGCCAGGCCCAGCGAGAGGTAGACACCGCCGCGGTTGCGCTCGGTGACCACGCGCAGCGGCAGCAGCGGCGCCTTGACCCGCGCCTCGACGGCCACGAACGCCACGAGCAGCACGGCCGAGGCGACGAACATGGCGATCGTCAGGGTGTCGCTCCAGCCCGCCGACTCGGCGCGGGTGAAGCCGTAGACCAGGGCGACCAGGCCCAGGGTGGACAGAATCACGCCGGGGACGTCGAGCGAGGAGCGGTTGCGGCCGCCCGCGGGCTCGCGGATGACGAAGTACGCGCCGGCCGCGGCGATCACGGCGAAGGGGATGTTCACGAAGAACGTCCAGCGCCAGTTCAGGTACTCGGTGAGGAAGCCGCCGAGGATCAGGCCCACGGCACCACCACCACCGGCGATCGCGCCGTAGATGCCGAACGCCTTGGCGCGCTCCTTGCCGTCGGTGAACATCACCGCCAGCAGCGACAGCGCGGCGGGCGCGAGCAGCGCGCCGAACGCGCCCTGCAGCGCGCGGGCGCCGAACATCATGGCCTCGTTGGTCGCGGCGCCGCCGAGCGCGGACGCCAGCGCGAAGCCGCCCAGACCGACCACGAAGGCCCGCTTGCGCCCCCACAGGTCGGCGATGCGGCCGCCGAACAGCAGCAGACCACCGAAGGCCAGCGCGTAGGCGGTGACGACCCACTGGCGGTTGCCGTCCGAGATGCCCAGGTCCTGCTGCGCGGAGGGCAGGGCGATGTTCACGATGGTGGCGTCCAGAACGACCATCAGCTGGGCGATCGCGATGAAGGCGAGCGCTTTCCAGCGGTTGGCGTCCGGACCGCCCGCACCGGGGCGGCTCGGGGCCTTCCCGGCCGAGGAGACTGTTTCAGACATGGGGGTACCCACTTCGGTACTTGTGACGGAATTCGATCGTGTGTAACGAAAAATCGGGCGTGCTCAGGTAACCGGCCGCGCTCCGATACCGGCGCGTCCTCGTCGACGGCCGTCGGCGTCATGGCCCGTGATCAGGACGGGCGGCCTGAAAGGTGTGCGGTGGTGGTGTCAGGGGTCGCTCAGCGGCGCAAGTCCTCCACGGTCACGGCCGAACCCGGCAGGACGGACCGGGCGGGCGCCCGCATGCCGTCCAGGAACAGCTGGAGATGGCGGTGGACGAAGCGGTCGGCGCTCCCACAGCCGGTACCGGCCGGGGGCCGGCTCAGCTGCGCGACGCCCACCAGCAGATCGCCGTACTCCACGTCGTCCCGCAGCCGGCCGGCCGCCCGGGCACGGTCCATCAGCTGAACGGCGAGGCTCTCGACGCGCCGGCGCGCATCCTCCAGGTCGGGGTGGCTCTGGTCGAAGGTGCTGGAGATCATCGGGCAGAGCGCGCTGATCCGCTCGTCGGCGGCCGCGTGCGCGAAGCGCTCCAGCGCCTCGAAGGCGTCCCCGGTCTCGCTGAGCGCCTGCTCGGCCGCCCGGACCGTACGGTCCATGACGGAGCAGACGACCTCGCGCACGAGCGAGGCGCGGTCGGGGAAGTTGCGGTACACCGTGGCGTTGCCGACGCCGGCCCGGCGGGCGATCTCGTCGAACGGCACCTCGGGGCCGAACTCGACGAACATCTCCCGGGCGGCGGTGACGATCCGCTCCCGGTTACGCAGGGCGTCGGCGCGCGGCCGGGGCGCCTTGCGCGTCAGGGGGGTCGCGGTCTGCACGGTGCACTCCTCGGGTTGACTCTGTGCGCAGGCTGTTCTCGGCCTGCTGTCTGCTGTCTGCTGTGTTGCTGTGGTGTCCGCGCTTCTGCTGTTGTCCGCGGTTCTGCTGTTGTCCGCGGTTCTGCTGGGTCTCGCTGTGTCCTGACGGATCCGGGGAGTGTGTCCCCGGATCGTGCGGACACAGGCGTAAACGGGGAAGGGATCCCCGGTTATTTCCCGCACGAGACTTTTCTCATGTGACCCACATCACAAAATTGCGGTCAGTGAGCCCCACGATCGGACCTCCCAGCGAGCGCACCCCCATCCGGTGACCCAGGGTGATCGAGAGGGTGCAGTCGGAGACGGCGGCTGCCGTGCGGAGCGGAGGTCCCCCCATGCAGCCGCAGCCGAGCCGACGCCGGATATCCCCGCGCCGCCTGGCAGCCCTGGCGTCCGTCGGCGCCCTCACCCTCGCGGTCTGCAGCTCCGCCGGCAACGGCCACCTCTCCCCCGCGACCACCGCCCCCGGCGCCGGCCCGAGCGCCCTGTCCCACAGCTCCGCGCACGGCCCCTGCATGATCGGCAGCGAGCGCGAGGTCCAGATGTCCGAGGGCGTGCCCACCACTCCCGGCTACACCCGCTCCACCGGCACGGTCCGCGCCCTCACCCTGATGATCGACTTCTCCGACGCACCCGGCGAGGGCGACGCCCTGGACCGCTACCGGGAGTTCTTCCCGCAGACCCGCGAGTGGTTCGTCACCAGCTCCTACGGCCGCCTCGACTACCGCCCCGAACTGCCCGTCCCCGACTGGCTCCGCATGCCCAAGTCCTTCCGCCAGTACGGCATAGAGCGCGGCGCCCCCTTCGACCCCGGCTACCGGGAACTGATCCGCGACATCGTGTCCGAGGCCGACGGCGAGGTGGACTTCCAGTCGTACGACCTGGTCAACGTGCTGGTCACCCCCAACGCCGGCCCCGCCGCCCTGGACACCGTCCTGTCCGTCACCTTCGCCGGCAACGACGAGGCCCCGACCGCGGACGGCACCCCCGTCTCCAACGCGTCCTTCGTCTACTCCCGCCAGGACGACGGCTCCGGCTCCTACGACCGCACCGGCTACCGCGTACTGCCCCACGAGAACGGCCACGTCTTCGGCCTGCCCGACCTCTACACCGCCGAGGGCGGCGGCGCGGTCGGCCACTGGGACATCATGAGCGAGGACTGGGGCGCCAACAACGACTTCCTCGCCTGGCACAAGTGGAAGCTGGGCTGGCTGGACACGACCCAGGTGAGCTGCGTGGCACGGCACGGCTCACGGGAGTACGTCCTGACGCCGCTGGCCCGGGCGGGCGGCCCCAAGCTCGTCTTCATCCCCCTCGACGCCCACTCCGGCTACGCGGTCGAACTGCGCACCCGCGCCGGGAACGACGAGGCGGTGTGCCGCCCCGGCATCCTCATCTATCGCGTCGACGCCGACGTGGACACCGGCATGGGACCGGTCACCGTCCACGACGCCACCCGGGACAGCGGCGGCTGCACCCGGGCACCCAACGTGCACGCGGAGCTCTCGGACGCGACCTTCACACCGGGCCAGAACTTCGTGGACCGCGAGGAGGGCGTACGGGTGGCGGTGCTGACGGGGGGCGAGGACGAGTACCGGATACGGGTGACGCGTACGTCGGCGCGGTGAGGGTGTGCGGTGAGGTCGTGCGGGGTGGCTCGGGGGCCGGCCGGGGTGTCCGGGGTGGCCCCCTCCTTCAACTCCTCGCGTTAGGTTGCTCCTTGACCGCCGCTCGCTGAGCTTTGGAGGACCTTGTGACGGAGATGTCCGCGGCATCGCTCGAGGCACGCAAGCGCATCAGAACCGACCAGCCGCACACCGCCCGCATCTGGAACTACTGGCTGGGTGGCAAGGACAACTACCCGGTCGACCAGGCGACCGGCGACCAGATCCGCGAGCTGCACCCCGGCATCGGCGACTACGCCCTCGCCGACCGGCAGTTCCTCGGCCGCGCCGTGCGGTACCTCGCCGGCGAGTGCGGGATCCGCCAGTTCCTCGACATCGGCACCGGACTGCCCACCGCCGACAACACCCACGAGGTGGCGCAGCGGATCGCCCCGGACTCCACCGTCGTCTACGTCGACAACGACCCCATCGTGCTGGCCCACGCCGAGGCCCTGCTCACCAGCACGCCGGAGGGCAGCACGTCGTACCTCGACGAGGACCTGCGCAACATCGGCGCCATCCTCGAACAGGCCGCGAAGACCATCGACTTCAGCCGGCCCGTGGCCCTCATCCTGCTCGGCGTGGTCATCTTCGTCGAGAAGGACGAGGAGGCGTACGGCACCGTGCGCCGCCTGATGGACGCCCTGCCGTCGGGCAGCCACCTGGTCCTCTCCCACACGATCACCCGCCCGGACATGCCGGACGTGGACGCGGCGGTCGCCTTCTGGAACGAGAACGGCACCCCGAAGCTGACGCAGCGGACACCGGAAGCGGTGACCCGCTTCTTCGACGGCCTGGACCTCCTGGAGCCGGGGGTGGTCTCCTGCAACCACTGGCGCCCGGAGGACCCCGCCGCGGACCTCCCGGCAGAGGTGGCGATGTTCGGCGGGGTGGGGCGGAAGGGGTGAGGCTGGGGGCGGGGGCGGGGGGTGAGCTGAGGGGGCGCCCCGCTGAGTCTCTCCCTCCCCCGGTTGCCCGCCCCCTCCCGGGATTCCTGCCCCTGGTCTCCTCCCCGTCCAGCGACCGCCCCAGCTGCGATCCGGTACCCTGTGGATCGAGCGCCCCGGCGGGTGCTGCGGCCACGCGAGCCGGCCCGCAGCCGCCGACCAGGACGCTCAACGCCTTCGTAGCTCAGGGGATAGAGCACCGCTCTCCTAAAGCGGGTGTCGCAGGTTCGAATCCTGCCGGGGGCACAGAGCAAAGGGCCAGCTCAGGAGGGGTTCTCCTCCCAGGCTGGCCCTTCGTCGTGTTCGAGGCCGTGCCACACCCGTGCCACTAGAGTCCACACGGAGTCCACATCCTCTAGCCGGAGGCTCCTCCCCCGCCGTCGCGGATCATGGCCCCGAGCCGGTCGGCGATGGCCCTGTCCCGGTTGCTGATCATGTGCTGGTAGATCAGCGCGGCCCGCGAGCTGCTGTGCCCCATCCGCGTCATCAGCTTCCGCGTGCTGGCCCCGGCCGTGGAGGCCAGCGTGTTGCCCGTGTGCCGAAGATCGTGGAAGTGCAGCCCGGCCGTGATACCCGCAGCCTTGCGGGCCTTTACCCAGTCGTCCCGGAAGTTGCTGCGCCGCAGCTGCCCGCCCTGGGGGCCGACGAAGACGTGCCCGTCGCGGCCGGGAGCGGCGACGTGCTCGACCGGCGCACCCATGACCAGACCCTGGCCGATGCCCTTCTCGGGCACGGTGACCTTGATCATGTCCGAGCCGGCCTGGGCAATGAACACCAGCTCGAAGACCATGAGCCGGTCGTTGGTGACCGAGTCCACGGCCACCTCACCGGTCTGCCGGTCCCTCGCCTTGACCTGGGGCAGCTTCGTGACCAGCAGAGTGGCGGACGAGGTGTCCACGGGGATGACACGCATTCTATGAAAATCACTTGATCGGGCGTCCGTCCGTCACGGACACCGAGCCATTGAATGCCCCCTAGACAGCACGGGGAGGAACCCGCCCCAACTGTCCAGGGCGGATACGAAACCAGGCGTGCGGTGTACGCCAGGAAGTATGGCCGGTGATGAAGGGGGCACCTGACTTCAGTGCAACGAGAAGACGCTTCCTAGTGCACCGCTGACTGGCTGAGGAGTCGCAGTGAAGGAATCAGCACACGCCGCCATCACCCTGTCGTACAAAGGGATGGGCGTACTGCCTCTCTGGGTGGTGGTCGTGGGGTTGGTGCTGCTCTGCGTCTGGATGTTCACGGTTTGGCGTCGTCGCAATCGGTCATAACGCCGGGCGGGCAAGAAGGAGGCAGTGAGGCCAAACGCGCTTACGACAGCACCCAGTACAGGACAGTCGCGTCATCGTGCGCCTTGCCGCGCGGCCAGCGCCGGCCGTCGGGGTCCCCGGCCTCTGCTTCTCGAACCTGCCGGATCAACTCATCCGGCCCCGACGAGCTGAGAACGTCCAACACCCGTACCCAGTCGGCGAGGTCAAAGCTGTCGACGAGACGGAGGGCTGGGCGACTCCGGAGGGCCACGCCCACGAGGAGGAACGCACCCCTCCGCCCTTCACCCTCGCCGGGGAGCCCGTGGCACGCGGGGCCGAGGGCACCGTACGAGTACTGCGCGCCTTCCGGGCCACGATGGAGCGCGGAGAGCCACCGCTGGTACCGGTACGGCCCGCCGTGGCCGCGTCGCTGGTCGGTGTGGCCGGCGCGGAGTCCCTGGCCAACGGTTCGAGATCGGGCGGCGAGTGTCTGACTGCGTGACGACGCCTGCGGACAGCAGCGGACAAGCACCGACGCCCGCGAACCATCGCCGCAGGTGAAAAGCGCACGCGCCGCAGGTCGAGCCCCCGCCCAAGTGGCTTCGGGACGAAGGGTCGTTCCGTTAGGGTGCGCCGCATGACCGACGACTCCCCGACCTGTCCAGGGTGCAGCCAGCACATGAAGTCCGGCGGCTTCGTTCTCGTCAAGCAGGAGGACGATGGCCGGCGGACCTGCCGGACACTGTGGAGGTGTATCGGTCGGCACGTCTGGTGGCGCCGGGCCGACCGGCCGGAGGAGCCGTTGGAGTCTTGCCCGGTGCCCGAGCTGTTCCGGTGACATCCAATGCCGCGTTGCGCCACGCCGAGCCTGCGGGCGCGTTCGGCGTGCTCGTCATAACTGCCCTGTTCGTCGTTGCGACGGACCTCGCACGGACCGGCGGACAATTCAGCCAGGATGGGCGGTGATCGCCATTTCGTCCGGTAGCTCCTCGGGTGCCACCCAGCGGTGCAGAACCATGATGTTGGTGTCGAGGAGGCCCTGCTGATGCGTCGAGCGGTCAACGGTTGGTGTCGAGGAGGCCCTGCTGATGCGTCGAGCGGTCAACGGTCATGCGGATCGTCCGCGTAGGTGTCGGCCGTGGCGTCCTGATCGGCGCGGGACCTGTCAAGGTCGACGCCGGGGGCGGTCCTGGACGTGGCGGCGAATTCCTGACGCGAGACGAATCGACGACGCCGGCGCAGCGGAACGAGCTGGCAGATCGGATGTCCGTCACGGGCGACGGTGAACGACTGACCGCCCTGTACGGCATCCATGATCTCTCGGGACCGACTGCGTAGATCCCGCACGGTGATCTCGGCCTGAACGCTCATAACGTGACGTTAGCGCCCAGCGCTACTCCGGGCCGCATGACGGCCGGAAGGTGCCCGACGATTCTTGAACCGGAAGGATCGCTGCTCCCCAAACCGGACATGCAGGGAGGCGCCGCGGTCGGCAGGTGGGGATGCGGAGCCACCGGGGTGCGCGTCCTGTCTACGAGGTGCGTCCATACCCGGCATGACTCTGGTTCGTCGGCATGGCTGCGACCGGCCGTACCGCAGTGAACATCTCGAACTCGGAGCGTGTGGCGGAGAGCAGGAGCAGCCATTCGTCGCACCCTTGCCACGGCGAGAGGTCACCACCCCCTCCACGCACCACCCGCAGCCCGTCTCCGGTGCGGGGGCGTGCGTCCATGGGCGCGTCCGTGAAGTGCGGGATCCAGACGTCGGCGCACATCTCGTTCGCGGATCCCATTGCAGCCAGCCCAAAGGCGTTCTCTGCTGCGGCGATGCGCTGCTCGTCGGCGAAGTCGTCGAGTACCTGGCCCTCGTCCGGTATGTCGTTGCCGAGGTAGGTCAGGGTGGTCGTGCCTGCCCGGGCCGCGTACTCCCACTCCGCTTCGCTGGGCAACCGGAACGGCAGTGTCCCCAGCAGGTCGTCCAGGTCTTCCCCGAACCGGGCCGTGCTCGAATCCGACTCGGCGAAGCTGTCCTCGTACTCGGGCAGCCAGTGCCGTGCTTGCGACACCGTGAGCGGATGCCTGGCCATCAGGAAGGGCGCGACCCGCACTTCTCGCACCGGCCGGGCTCGGGCGGCGCCAACGAAGAATGTCCCGAGGTCGTCATCGGCGGCGTCGGCCTGTTCGATGGCTCGGACCGCGTCCAGTTCCGCGTCGGACAGGCCCATCTGGAACGTCCCACCGGGAATGGCCCGGAAGACCACGCCGGAGGGGATGTGCCGCCAGGCCGGTCGGTCGGCCACGATCTCTTGAGCCCACATGGCGCCGGACGCTAGCAGCCGGACACCCCGCGGGAGGAGGGAGCCTCACACGGAAGCGAGGCTGTGGGCCCGAAAGTCGGTGCCCTTCGCAGTTCGTGGCCGGCGGTTCCTCTGCCGCGGGTGGCGTCTAGGGTCGGGCCATGACGCCTGTCGACGCCGAGCTTGCGCACGACCTGGCCCCCACCGGAGTGCTGCGTGCCTCCATCAACCTCGGCAACCCGGTTCTCGCTCAGGGCACCCCCGACGAGCCGTCCGGGGTCACTGTCGAGCTTGCCCGTGAGGTTGCCGCACGTCTGGCTCTGCCGGTGGAGTTCATCTGCTTCGACGCGGCCCGCAAGTCGTACGCCGCGATGGCCGACGGCCGCGCCGACCTGTGTTTCCTCGCCGTCGATCCGGACCGCGAGAAGGAAGTCGCCTTCACCACGCCGTACGTGCACATCGAGGGTGTGTACGCGGCCCCAGTGGACTCGGAGTTCGCCTCCGCCGACGACGTGGACCGGGACGGGGTGCGTATCGGCGTCAAGAAGGGGTCCGCGTACGACCTCTGCCTGAGCCGCACCCTGCGTCACGCCACCGTGGTACGCGGCGACGAGGGAGTCGACGTCTTCCATGCCGAGAGCCTGGATGTGGCGGCCGGCATCCGCCAACCGGTGACCGCGCACGTTGCCCGGCGAACCGGACTGCGTCTGCTGGAGCCCGCGTTCATGACGATCCGGCAGGCCATGGGCACCACAAAGGAGCGGCGTCCGAGGACCACTCAGTTCCTCAGCGAACTCGTCACCGAGCTGGTGGCGTCCGGGTTCGTGGCCGAGGCGCTACGCCGTTCCGGCCAGGACCCGGCACTGGCTGCCCCCACCCCGGTGTGACGCGGGCCTGGACGTCGACGGCGCTCCGCGCCGACCGAACAGGGACGGCGTGCCCCGAGGGGCGACGCACGTGGTGGTTGGTGGGCGCCTCGTGCCCGCCGATCCAGCCTGCCTTGGAGCGATGGCCGCCTGTTCAGCGAGCACGCGGTCTTCGTTCACACTCGTCAGCGGGTGTCGCGGATTCCGGGTTTTGCTGGCACGCTCACGGCCGGACACTTCTCACGGGGGAGCGGAGTATGGAGACAGCCACCCCTCGCGGCCCTGGTGGCTGCTCGGTCTTCGGTATCGCGGTGGCTGCGGCCCTTCTCACCACACTCTGGTGGGGAATTACCGCGCTCGACAACTTCGGGAGCGACTGCCTCTTCTACTTGGGTGACGGACCGCGGGCCGAGCACTGCTACCTGGTCAACGACCGGGCGAAAGCATGGCTACCCCGACTGGTGTCCGCCGCGTGGATCAGTGCAGTCCTGGTTCTGTGTCTGCCGCGCCGGCTCTCTCGGGGGCGGTGCACCGTCGCGGGCGTCACCGTTGCCTGCCTCGTCTTCGCCAGCGTGCTCGGATTTCAGGCATCGACTGCTTCCAGCCCGTGACGCGACATGCCGTCGATCCTGGCGCAGGCTGTCGACCGGCGCGTTCACCGCTCGGTCAACTCGGCGACGAAATGGGTCCGGTACGTGGCTCTGCAGTCGTCCAGCGCCCGCCTGAGTGTCGTGGCTCCGCGGTAGGAACTGGGGAACCCGGGCTCCCGCATCGGGAGTCGGTGCGGAGCTCGCTCGTCAGCACCTCGCTGACATCGATGGTGAGCACGGCGCCATGCTCGCACCGAGAACGTGACGGTGGCGCGGGGCTGTTCAGTAGTGGCTCGCCACCACCACGTAAACGGCCGCGACCATCGCTGCCACGAAGAGCAGGGCGATGGTGACCAGCGCGCAGCCCAGCGTTCCTGTGGTCCAGGCGATCGCCGACCACCCGAACCGTGTCGCCCGCTCCGCCCGCCGGACCGCTTCGTTGTACTCGCTGTCGTCGTACCAGCCCTGGTCAGCCATGTTCGCCCCCTCAGGGGCGGACCCTATAGCCCGGCTGTCCCGCCGGGACAGGGCGGGCGCTGGTGTCAGTTGGCGTTCCCGTGCCACCGATCCGGCAGGCGTCCTCGGTCGCGTTGGCCATTTCACATCTGAGCATTTGTTTTCTGTTTTTGTCGCGAAGAGGTGCGGTGCTTATTTAAGAAGACTGTATGACTAATTCACCGCAGCGCGAACCGCCCCGGAACCCGCCAGCTCAGAGCAAAGAGATAAAGGGATTCACATCACATGTCCACATAACCTTCGCTACTCTTCACACCTCAGTGTCCAAAAGCTGACGGGAGGGTCCTGTGGCGGCCCAAGTGCAAATCAATGAGGGTGTGCTGTGGGTGGGGGGCGAGGCCTATCCGCTGCGCAACATCTCTCACGTCGGTCAGAGGAGAATGGACATCGACAAAGGCGCCGCGTGGAAGAAGTTCTTCCAGGCGACCTTCGTCTGGTTGGCCCTCGGCGGCATTCTCGTCGCTGTGGCAGACGCCGTGGGCGTCATCATCTTCATCGCCGTCGAGGCCTATCTCATCTGGAAGTTGGTCAGCACCCTCCAGATACCTCCGGTGTTCGGTCTGGTCCTGAACACCTCCGGCACCCAGCGCGAAGCCATCTGGTCCACACGGCAGGAGGAGATCCAGCAGCTGATCTACGAGGTGACCAAGGCCATCGGCAATCCCGACGTCGCCCAGACGATCATCAACGTGGAGCACGCGGTCCAGAACAACGTGATCCAGCAGTACGGCTCGGGAAACATCGGCACGGCTCAGCACAGCGGCAGCGGGGGCATCCAGGCATCATGAGCGGCGACCACGTTCAGCAATACGGCTCGGGAAACATCGGCCGGGCCGAGCACACCGGTTCCGGGGACATCGTGGCCGGCGGCAAGACCGTCGGCGCCACAGTGGCGGATCCCGCCGTGAAGGCACTTCTGGAGGAAATCGCCACGCTGCGCCCGCACTTGGACCAGGGCGATCGGGCGGAGATGGACGCGGCCGCCGAGTCGATCGCCGAGGAGTCGTCTCCGGAGCGCCGGCGCACGTTCGTGCAGCGCGTCACCGGCATCGCCGCCCTGGTCGGTGAGGTGGGGCTGCCGGTCGTCACGGCCGCGAAGGCACTGCTGTCGGGCTGAGGCGAGGCGCGACCCCGCCGACCGGTAGGACACGATGCCCCCGAGCCGTCCACGGCTCGGGGGCATCGGCACGTCGCGCGTACGACGTGGCGCGGCCCGATGTCACAGCCCGGTGCTAGCTTCCAGCCCACGTGACGTGGTGTGGAGGGGGACGAGGGTCGTGGGCGCTTCGGAGTGGGACTACTACGTGCCGTATCAGGAGGATCTGGATGCCGCGCTGCAGACGTTGCGGCGGGAGGTGTTCGAGTCCGGGGACTACCACTGGGTCGACGGCGACAAGTGGCTCGCGAAGGACAGCACGGAGCCTCTTCCGCGGTCGCTGGACGAGCTCTGGGACGACGAGTTGGTGCAGGAGGCCGGCACGCACTCGATCCTCGACATTCTCCGCGTCCTGGGGCCTGACGACACCCCGGACTACCGGACCGTGGAGCCCGTGACGGGTGAGGAGGCGCGGGAGCTGCTGGGCACGGACGTGCTGACGCGCGCGCACGTCAAGGACTTCGACGTCTTCCCACGGTCCCGGTGGGTCGGGCGCTGCGCGGTGCTGCACGACGACGACGGGAAGCCCCAGGAGATCTACTTCTGGGGCCACTCCGGCGACTGAACCGGCCGGTCAGCCCAGGGGGTTCGTGGTGTCGCGCAGCGTCGTCAGGGTGGGGGCGTACATGCGGGACTTGATCGTGCCCAGGGTGGCGCCGGCCTTCGGCGCCAGGGACCGGGCCAGTTCGACGGCCGTGGAGCGGACCGCGTCCTCCGGGACCGCGCGGTCGACGATGGCGGCGGCCGCGGCGTCGCCGCCGCCGTAGCGGCGGGCCGTGGTCATCGCCTCGTGGGCCGTCTGCGGGGCCAGCCGGGACTGGATGAGGGACGACATGCCCGGGGTGAACGGGATGTCGATGTCCGCCTCGGGCAGGCACCAGTAGCCGCGGTCGGCGCGCATCACGCGGAAGTCGTGGGCCAGGGAGAGCATCGCCCCGGCCGCGAACGTGTGACCCTGCAGCGCTGCCACGGTGACGACCGGCAGCGCCAGCAGGCGGGCGAACAGCTCGTGCACCGAGACCACGTAGTCGTGGTAGTGGTCGGCGTTGGCGAACAGCCACTCCAGGTCCAGGCCGTTGGACCAGAACTTGCCGGTGGCCACCGTCACCAGG
The DNA here is from genome assembly GCF_000527195.1 of Streptomyces sp. CNH189. Taxonomy (NCBI): domain Bacteria; kingdom Bacillati; phylum Actinomycetota; class Actinomycetes; order Kitasatosporales; family Streptomycetaceae; genus Streptomyces; species Streptomyces sp. CNH189. The sequence goes on along the minus strand of NZ_AZUS01000005.1, from coordinate 281,415 downwards.
GCGCGCGGGCCCTCCGCCTTCTCCACCTCGTCCAGCGCGGCCCCGACCGCGGCGATCCAGTCGGGGTGGAAGCGGTTCTCGCCGTCCCCCAGGTCGAGGACGTACACGTTTTCCTGACGGTCGAGCGAGGGCATGACGGCGCTCCGTTCACCTGTGGCCTACTCGTCAGTAACTTACGGCCACGAGGTGAGCGGCGCAAGAGCCACGGGACGTGCGCTCAGTGGTCGGAGTAACTGAAGTCCCCCACGGTCCAGGCGCTGACGTCCTCGATCGCGACCCGGTACATCCCACCCGTCTCCGGGATTCCGACCGTGCCCTGGAGGATTCGGGCGACGTGGAAGTGCAGGTGGGTGGGAGGGCCGTCGTTCTTCACGGGGGCGTCGAAGACGGCGGCGAACTCACCGAGTCGGTCGGAGGCGTTCAGTACCTCCGAGACCCTCTTCCGCCATACCGCTTCGGGAGCCAGCCGGCCGGTGATGACGGCACCACCGGTGACCACGGTCAAAGACATCTGGCTGCTCTGGCCCGCTTCCACGCGGGCGGCGATGTCTACGATCAGCTCGTCGGGCTTCACCATGGGACCGGATTCTATGCGGGGGCGGTCCGCGGCGCGCCGGGCCCTGTCCGGAACAGGGACGGCGGGGTCTCTGACCTACCCGGACAGGCCGATGGTTGTCCCGGACAAGGGATCCCCGTCGCCGTCCCCGGCGCCGCTCGGCACGGCCGGTGGTGTCGCCGGGCGCCCGGGCCGCGGTGAGAGGGAGATCGCGGCCCGGCGCCCTGTGGCGGAACGCCGTCAGGACACGTCCACGCGGACCGGGTCGCCGAGCAGGCCGTCCGTGTAGGTGACGTACTTCGGCGTGAAACCGCCCTTGCCGGTGACCGTGCCCGAGATGTTCTCGCCGGGGGCGAGCTCCACCGCGTCGACCTCCTTCTCGTCAACGCCGAGCTCGGCGGTGTGCTTGGTGCCCCGGGTGTCGGTGATCGTGAAGTACAGGGGGTTCACGCTCACCTCGTCGTCACCGTTGTTGACGACGGTGATCAGCACACTCGTGTAGCCGCTGCCGTCGGCGAGGACCGTCTTGCTGAACTCCGTGCGCTCCGCGGTGATCCGCACCGGGCCGCTCCGGGCGGAGTCCTGCTCCTTCCTCGAGGCGTCCTCGTCGGCCCCGGCGGAGGCCGACACGGACACGGAGGGATCGGCGGCCGTGTCCCCGCCGCCGTCGGAGTCGCCGCTCGCCGACACCGCGGCGATCACGACGACCAGGCCGAGCACGCCCGCGCAGCCGAAACCCGCGAACCTGACGAAGCGGCCCTTCTTGCGGGGCGGCGGCGGGGGCTGGGCGCCGGGGACGCCGTACCCGGGCTGCTGGTTCACGTTCGGCTGCTGCGGCTGCTGCGGCTGGTTCGGGTCGTTCGGCTGGGTCACGGTGCGGGCTCCCCCTTGGTCGTTCCGGTCGTCCGCGTAGGTGACCTGCGAGGAATGCGACGGGTTGCCCCGTACCAGATGGATTCACCCGATCGTGGTGGACCGGCACCGCCGCGATAATCGGGGCATGACCTCACCTCCCCTCGGCGTGGACGCCGTGCACGAGCGGCTGGCGGGCGATCTGCTCGCCGCCGGGGCGCCGTACGCCCTGCTGCTGGCCGGCGGGGAGGCCGTACGGGCGCACCGGCTGGTGGACGCCCGGGTCAGCGGGGGCGTGGACCTGGCCACCGAGCATCCCGCGGGCATGCCCGAGATCGCCGGGGCCGTGCGCACCGGGCTGGAGGAGCGCGGGTGGCCGGTCGAGGTGGCGGTCGTCGATCCGCTGGCGGCGCGGCTGCTCGTCGGGGACGACGCGTCCGGCGCGCGGTGGCGGGTCGACATCCGCAAGGAGGTGCTGTGGCGGCCGGCGGTGGTCACCTCGGCCGGTCCGGCGCTGTCCCTGGAGGACCTGGTCGGCACCCGGGTGCGGGCGCTGGCGGACCGGGGGCTGCCCCGTGACCTGGTGGACGTGCACGCGGCCGCGGACCGGTGGAGCCCGCCGGAGCTGGAGGAACTGGGCCGCCGTCACGCCCCCGACACCTTCGACCTGACCGAGCTGCAGTCCCGGCTGACCGGCACGGAGTGGCTGGACGCCCGTGAGTTCCGCGCGCACGGCCTCGACGCCCCGGCGATCGAGGACCTGCGGCGCTGGGCGCAGGCGTGGGCGGACGACATCGCGGAGCGGCTGGCGGAGGGCGAGGACCCGGAAGAACAGGGCGACGGCCCGGAGGGGTAGCGGGAGGCCTCGGGGCGACGGTTTCCCGTCGCCCCCCTCCGGTGGCGCCGGGCGCCGCGGCTAGGGTCGGCCCATGACGACTACCGAGAACAACAGCGCCGCGCCGCTCGACATCGAGATCGGCGCCCTGAACGGCGGTTCCGCCGACCTCTCGCAGTACGCGGGCCGTGCCGTGCTCGTCGTGAACGTGGCCTCCAAGTGCGGGCTGACCCCGCAGTACGCCGGTCTGGAGCGGCTGCACGAGCGGTACGCGGAGCAGGGCTTCACCGTGCTCGGCGTGCCCTGCAACCAGTTCCTCGGGCAGGAGCCGGGCTCCGCGGAGGAGATCGCCGAGTTCTGCTCGGCGACGTACGGGGTGACCTTCCCGATGACCGAGAAGGTCGAGGTGAACGGTGAGGGGCGGCACGCCCTCTACGAGCGCCTGGTCGGCGTCGCCGACGCCGAGGGGCACAGCGGGGACGTCCGCTGGAACTTCGAGAAGTTCCTGATCGGCCGGGACGGGTCGGTCGTGGCCCGCTTCTCGCCGCAGACCGAGCCGGAGTCGGCGGAGGTCGTGGCGGCCGTGGAGAAGGCGCTCGGCTGACCGTTGACCTTGCCCCTGGGTCAGGGGTCAGGGTCTGCGTCACCGGGCGGACGGACCGCCCGGTGACGGAGAATGCCGGCGTGGACGAGGAACTGCTCCCCATCGGGGTGTTCGCGGCCCGCACCCGGCTGTCGGCCAAGGCTCTGCGGTTGTACGACCGGCTGGGGCTGCTGGTGCCGGCCCGGGTCGACGTGGACACCGGCTACCGGTTCCACCGGGCCGCCCAGGTCGAACGGGCTCGTCTCGCGGACTGGGACGCCGCCGGGCCGCAGGACCCGGTGTGCGACGTCGCGTTCCCGGTGGCCGGCCCGGCGGACTGAGCGGGCCGGGCGGTCGAACGGGCCCTCCCGGCGACCGGGCGGGGGCCAGTCGGTCGGGCGGGCACCCCGGCGACGGCCGGGCCGGGGACGAACGGGGCTCCCGGCGACCGGGCGGGCCGAGAGTAGAGAGCCTCCCGGCGACGGGGCCGGTGGCCTCGGCCGTGGCCGTCGACCGGGTCGGGGGCCTCGACCACGGAAGTCGAGTGGGTCTTCCGGCGATCGGGCTGGGGCCTCGGCCCGTCGGACGGGCCTTCCGGCCGCTGAGCCGGAGGCGTCCACGGCTGATTCCGGGCGTTCCCGCCCCTGCGCCGGGCAGGTCCGCAGCTACGCCCGGGCCGCCGGCGGCCGAGCCCGGGGGCCTCTGCGGCTCTGCCCGGGTCTTGTGCGGCTGCGCCTGGAAGCCTCCGCGGCTGCGCCCAGAGCTTCTGCGGGCTGCACCGCAGTTGGTCGGCCGTCGTGCGGTGTCGCGCCGCCCGGCCGGGCGGGCCGGGCGTCCGCCGTCGGGGCCGACGGGCACGAGCCGAGCCCCCTCGGCAAGGACGGCGAACTCGTCGAGAGGGCCCTGTCGGTGGTGCGTGCGCCCGTGTGCCGGGTGTCAGGACCTGACCGAAGCCACGAAGGCACTCCACGCGTCCACCGGGAACGCCAGCTTCGGTCCCTCGGGGACCTTGGTGTCCCCGAGCTCCAGCGCTTCCTCGGTGGTCGACCTGACCATCACGCACGCGCCGTTGTTGTTGGTGTAGGAGGACGTCGTCCACGTTTCCGTGGCGCCCAGACGAATTGCCATGTTCGCTCCGTAGCCAGATGCTGAGTTGCTGTCACCGCCTGCGTGTTCCGGCGTGGACCCGCAGAACGGAATTGCGCCAACCTCCGCTGCTGGTTGGCGTGATCGACGCTACTCGCCACCCTCATCTTCCGGAGCGGTCGTTCACTCGACCGGATGGCATGTACCGGGTAGAGCTTCCAGTCGTACGTGTCGCCCGTGTATCATCCGGCCTCTTGCTGAACGGAGTTCAGCGTGCGTAGTCCTTGGCGAGGCGCTCCATGAGCTGCCGGGACTGTTCCACGTTCAGCGACTGGGCCCGCAGGTGCTCGTACATCACCGTGTACTTCTGCACGTCGTGCGGCTTCTCCAGGTACAGGTCGCTGGTGACGCCCTCGATGTACACCACGCTGGAGTCGGCCGCGTCGGCGAACTCCAGGATGGAGTACTGGCCGTTGATGCCCGCGTGCGCGCCCACCTCGAACGGCAGCACCTGCACGGTGACGTGCGGCAGCTGGCTGAGCTCCATGACGTGCTCGAGCTGTTCGCGCATCACCTGGCGGCTGCCGACCACCCGGTGCAGGGCGGCCTCGTCGAGCACCACCCACAGCCGCAGCGGGTCCTGTTCGGCGGTGATCCGGCTCTGCCGGCGCAACCGCACCTCCACCCGCTTGTCGTTCTCCTGCTCGCTGGACTCCGGCGAACCGCCCTGGACGATCGCCTCGGCGTAGGCGCGTGTCTGCAGCAGCCCGGTGATGATCTGCGGCTCGTACACCCGCAGCGACTCCGCGTCCGTCTCCAGGCCGATGTACACGCTGTACGGGATGTCGCCGAAGGCGTGCCACCAGCCCTGCTGGCGGGAGTCCTTGGCCATCTGCATCAGCGAGTCGACGATCCGCTGGTCCTCGACCTCGTACACCCCGCACAGGTCGCGGACGTCACGCTGGCTGATGCTGCGCCGGCCGTTCTCCAGCCGGCTGATCTTCGACTGCGACACCAGCAGTCGCTCCGCGACTTCCTCGGCCGTCATGCCCTTCAGCTCACGGAGCCTGCGCAGCTCCTGGCCGAGCCGGCGCCGCCGGACGGTGGGATTGACATTGGACGCCACGGGACGTGCACCTCCGGCTGCGTGCCTCGTACTTGCACTGTCTTGCACTGCGTAACTGCAGTGCGTACTTGCACTTCGTACGTGCCACTTCGTACTTGCCACTTTGTGTGTCTGCTCGATGAGCAGACTGCCACCAAGGCACGTACTGCCGCTGGGAAATGGTGGATATACGACGGGTACACAACTGTGCGGGACCCGGCGGCCGGGAGCGGTGCCGCGTCGGGCACGCCGAGCGGGGCGGAGAGAGCCCGTGCGTTCTCTCCGCCCCGCTCGGACAGCGGCTCCCGTGACCGGGTCTGCGGTGCCGTGGATCCGTGGTGCCGTGCCGAGCCTGGGGACGTACGGCTCAGTGGGCCACGGCGCGTGCCATGGATCCGTGGCGTGGTTGCGCCGGAACACCTCGGGCGGGTTCCGGCGCGCCCCTGCCGCCGGGGGCCTGCCGGCCCGCCGGTGCGGAGTTGCGGCGCGGCTGGGCCGCGGCGCCGTTCTGGACGTCCATCACCGCGTGCGCGACGAGTCCGCCCATCGGGTCGTGCCGGATCAGGTCCCGCAACCGGGAGCGCGAGGAGCGACCCTCGTTCCCCGGGTACAGGTGCTTGCCGAGGCCGACCGCGTGCGCCAGTGCGGCGAGCGCCGCGGTCCGCGGGTCCGGCGGGACGCCGGTGCGGATCGCGGAGTCCAGCCGGGCCCTGATCTCCCGGCTGATCTCGGTGTCCGTCGCCTGGTAGCGAGTCGTCGGCAGCACCCCGCACATCTGGCCGGCCACGGCGTGCACCATGCCGCACCGCTCCAGATGCGAGAGGTAGGTCTGGCGGAGCCCGAGACGCGGCCCGCCGATCCAGTGGACCGCCCGCACCGGAGCGCCGCGCCTTCGCAGCAACTCCAACGCGCAGTCCAGTGTTGGGTCTCCAGTCGGCCGTGGCACCACCACGGCGATACGATCCCCGTCTGGGGCTATCCGTCCGGCCAGCGCCAGCTCCACTAGCTGCGCTCCGGCCAGACCGAGGTCGAGCGACTGCGGCTGTGCGGTGGTACCCGTGGTCGGGTCCAGCGCCAGCAACAGAAGCTCCTCCGGAATTGTTCTGCGGCTCCTGCCCATCCATGCCTCCCCGCGTGGATGAATGACAGGGTGACCCCTCTCACATTGGTCTGTCGAGAGCGCGTGACCGGTTCGTAGTGGAACCAGTAGGTATGTCGTTCTCGTCTACCGCGTGGGGTAAGCCCGCACACAGGACACTGGTACATGGTTCGGACAGCGCTGCTCGGCGATGTCACGGGCGGGCGGTTCACGGTTCGGTTGGCGCACGCGGGGCGTGCGGCACATGGAGGAGGCATCGGTGGCGGGCGAGTCCCCCGACAGGTCGAAGCAGCGCGAGTCGTCGGCAGAACAGACGTCGGGGAGCGCCGGCCCGGTTCCCGAGAAGCAGGACCCCCGCCTGGCGGTGGCACGGGGGCCGGAGTCCTCCGCGAGTGAGAAGCGGGCCTCCGGTGAGGGGCGGGGCAGCGGGGACACGGCGACCCGTGTGCTGTCCGTGCGGGAGGAGTCCGCGGCCGCGGAGAAGTCCGCGGAGGACTCGGACGCCACGGACACCGCCGCGCCCGAGGACGCCGACGAGTCGTCGGCCTCCGAGGCGCCCGAGGCCACCGAGGCCCCCGAAGGCGGCTCCACGGCGACGGACGGCGACGGACGCCTGCGGGAGGCGGTCGCGGCCTGGGTCCGCTCGGCGGAGCCGGCCGAGAGCGCGGGCAAGGACGCCCCGGCGGCGGAGGCGAAGGATGCCTCGCCGGACGACGCTACGGCGGACGACGCGAAGGCCGACGCCGAGGACACCGACGACACCAAGGACACCGAGGCCGCTTCGGCGGACGACGACACGAAGGCCGACGCCGAGGAGGGTGACGGCCCGGCGGCCGGTACGACCGTGAAGGCCACCGAGGACGCCGAGGACGACGCGTCCGACGCCGACACGGGCGCCGGCGAGGCGGACGACGCCCCCAAGGGCGCCGACAGCGAGGCCGCTACGGCCGACAGGAAGCCCTCGGCCCCCCAAGCGGACGCCGACGGCCCCGAGGACGCCGAGGCGGCCCCTCGTGACACCGAAGCCGACACCGAGATCGGAGCCGACACCGACGCCCCGTCCGCCGACAACGAGGGCGCCACCGACGACTCCGCCGAAGGCGACGACGCCGACGAGGACCAGGGCAAGGGCGACGCCCCGACCCCCGGCACTCCCGGCTCCGCCAAGACCGGTGCCGCTGCCTCCGAGGACTCCGTCGACCAGCCCACCGCCGTCTTCCGGGCCCCGCGCCCCTCCGCACCGTCCGTCGACCAGCCCACCACCATGCTGAAGCTGGGTGACGCGGCGGCAGCACGCAAGAAGGCCGGCGCCGCCGCCGAGACCCGCGGCGCCGAGGCCGAGGCCGAGCGGACCAGCAAGTTCGTCGCGCTGAAGCAGCTCGACGACCCCGCCGTGCGGCAGCCCCCGCGCCAGGGCGGTCCCGCCCCGGCCGAGTCGACGACGTTCCTGCCCCAGGTCGGCCCGGAGCGGACGACCCAGCAACCGCTGCCGCCCAAGCCGCCGCTGGACCTGCTGGCCGAGCTGACCAACACCCCGCCGCCCCCGCAGACCCCGCTGCGGACGGCAGTGCGGCGGGTCAAGATCTGGACGCCGCTGGTCATCCTGCTGGTGATCGCCTTCGCGGTCGTGCAGAACGTCCGGCCGCTGCCGACGCCCACGCTCGTGCTGACCGCCGAGGACAGCTACACCTTCAAGGGCGGCAAGCCGGACATCCCGTGGCCGGAGAACGGCCAGGCCGCGCTGGACGTCGACGGCATCGGCACCTTCGGCTCCTCCGGTGAGCAGAAGCCCGTACCGATCGCCAGTGTGGCCAAGGTCATGACCGCGTACGTGATCCTGCGCGACCACCCGCTCAAGAGCGGCGCCGAGGGCCCGAAGATCCCGATCGACGCGCTCGCCGAGGAGCAGTCCGACGCCGGCCAGGAGTCCACCGTCAATGTCACCGAGGGCGACGAGATCTCCCAGCGGGAGGCGATCGAGGCCATCCTGATCGCGTCCGCGAACAACGTGGCGCGGCTGCTGGCCCGGTGGGACGCGGGGTCGGAGGAAGCGTTCGTCGAGAAGATGAACAAGGCCGCCGAGGACCTCGGCATGGCCGACACGACGTACACCGACCCCTCGGGTCTGAACAACACCACCGTGAGCACGGCCGTGGACCAGGTGAAGCTGGCCCGGGCCGCGATGCAGTTCCCCTCCTTCCGGGAGGTCGCCGCGATGATGTCGTACGTCGACTACAAGGGCGACAGGCACGACAACTGGAACCGGCTCGTCGGCCACGACGACGTCGTCGGCATCAAGACCGGCACCACCACCTCCGCGCTCGGCAACCTCAGCTTCGCGGCGAAGAAGGACATCGACGGCGAGGTGCAGCGGATCGTCGGCGCGGTGCTGCGCCAGCCCGAGGGCGGCGAGGACAACACCATCCTGTCCGGCGCCCTGGAGGCCGGCCGCAACCTCGTCCTGGCCGGTCAGGACGCACTCCGCGCCGAGACCATCCTGAGGAAGGGCGACGTCGTCGGGTACGCGGACGACGGTCTCGGCGGGCGGACGCCGGTCGCCGTGACGGAGGACGTCAAGGCCGTCGGCTGGGCGGGGCTCTCGGTGAAGCTGACGTTCGCCGGGACCGAACTGCCGCAGACGGCGAAGGCCGGGACCAAGGTCGGCACGCTCACCGTGGGTGACGGCAAGAACGGCGCCGTCAAGGTGCCGGTCGCCCTGCAGGAGGACCTCGTGGAGCCGGGCTTCACGGACAAGCTGACCCGTCTCACCTGATCCGGAGCCGGGACGCAGCCGGTTCGCCGGCGAACCGGCACGGCCGCACCCCGCGGACCGCCGCCCACCCGGGCGACGGTCCGCGGGGTGCGTGCTAGCGTCACGAAACGGGCAGGAAACGGGCCAGGAACGGGATACGGGGAGTGCCTTCAGGTGGCGACAGCGGAGCCGACACGCGCCGACGACGCAGACCCGGGTCCGGGGGCAGACCCGCGAATACCCGCACCCGAAGCGGAACGCTCTTCGGGGACCGCGGACGTGGTCCCGGGACCCGCTGACGGGCCCGCCGGACGTACCGAGGACGCCCCGGAGGCCGGACACGCCCCGCGGTCGCCCGGCGCCGGTGACGGCGGAGCGGGAGATTCGGGCCGCGCCAAGGCCGCCGTGTTCGCCGTGCGTGCCCGCATGCTGCGCCACCCGGTGCTGTCCGTCACCGCGCTCGCCGGTCTGCTGCACGTCGTCTGGTTCTTCACCTTCGCGAACAGCGGCGGCGACCTCGCCGCGCAGGACGCGTGGGCCGAGTTCGTCGGCCGGCACCCCGCCTCCGCGTACAACCTCGCCTGGTACGGCGGGATGCACCCGGTGTCGTACAGCGTGGTGTCGCCGTACCTGATGTCGCTGCTCGGCGTGCGGACCACGATGATGATCGCGGGCACCGTCTCGGCCGGTCTGCTGACGCTGGTGCTGATGCGCAGCAGGTCCGTGCGCAATCCCCTGTGGGCGGCGCTCGCGGGCGTGTTCGCGCTGCTGTGCAACGCCGCCTCGGGCCGGGTGACGTACGGGCTGGGCACGATGTTCGCGCTCGGTGCCGTCGCGGTCGTCTTCTGCTGGCCCTACCGCTGGCGCTACAAGCGGTGGGCGAAGGCCCTGTGCGCGGCCCCGCTGGCCGCCCTGGCGACCATGGCCTCGCCGGTCGCGGGCCTGTTCGTGGGGCTGGTGGCGGTGGCGCTGTTCCTGCAGAAGCGCCGGCCGGGCGCGTGGGCGCTGGGGCTCGCGCCCAGCGCGGTGGTCTCGGTGTCGGCCTGGCTGTTCCCGTTCTCGGGCACCCAGCCGATGGGCTTCGGCTCGGTGATCCTGCCGCTGGTGTACTCGGTCCTGGTGTACCTGCTGGTGCCCGAGGACTGGAAGACGGTCCGCATCACGGCCGCGGTGTACGGGCTCGGGGTGGTGCTGGTCTGGCTGATCAGCTCGCAGATCGGCTCCAACATGACGCGGCTGGCGATGCTGTTCGGCGGTGTGGTGCTGGTGGCGGCGCTGCCGTTCGCCGTGCCCCGGACCCTCAAGTGGTACGCGCTGGTCGTCGCCGTGGTCGGCTTCAACTGCTGGGTCGGCTTCAAGTCGGTGGACGACGTCGTGCACACCACGCCCACCGCGTCCTGGGCGCGCGAGCTGGCGCCGCTGGTGAACGAGCTCCAGGAGGTGGGCGCCGAGCGTGGCCGCGTCGAGGTCGTCCCGGCCCGCTCGCACCGCGAGGCGTCCGCTCTGGCGCCGTACGTGAACCTGGCGCGGGGCTGGAACCGGCAGGCCGACATGGAGCGCAACCCGCTCTTCTACGACGACACCCTCAACTCGGCGAACTACCACGAGTGGCTGAAGCGCTGGGGCGTGCACTTCGTGGTGCTGCCGAAGGACGAACCGGACGGTGACGGCGGCCAGCGGGAGCGGGACCTGGTGCAGGGCGGGCTGCCGTACCTGAAGCAGATCTGGGGCGACGCGAACTGGCAGCTGTTCGAGGTGCAGGGTCCGACCCCGCTGGCCGAGCCGAACACGGTCGTGGAGCGCGCCGAGCAGGGCGAGTGGACGCTGCGGGTGGAGAAGCCGGGGCGGATCCTGATCCGGGTGCCGTACTCACCGTGGCTGGGCCTCGTCGACGCCGAGGGCAAGGCGCTGGACCCGCCGCGGGAGACGGAGGAGTCCGAGAACCGTCCGGAGGGCGAGCCGGCGACGTTCGAGAACGTCCACGGGTGCCTGATGGAGACGGAGGAGGACACCAACGGCGACCAGTGGACGGTGCTGCTGGCGCCGGAGGCGGGGACCTACCGCCTGGCGGCTCCGTACAAGTGGGGTGAGCGGGGGACGCCCTGCCCGGACGAGCTGCGCTGAGTCAGGCCCCGGGGAAGGTTCCCCGGGGCATTCTCTTGTATGCGATGCGTTCAAATGAGTGAACGTCGGTCAGCGCGACGAACGTTTTTGCGTGGTCTTGACTTTCCGCTTTCTTGTCGTGCTCCCGCCATAGCGCCCACGATGAGCGGGCACTTCGCGCCCTGCCCCGTCCCTACCCCGCCCAGGCGAAGTGCCAACCAGCTGAGCGGAGTTCACAAGACGGACCCTGGAAGGGGGGACATGAACGGTCTCGACTGGGCGGTCCTCATCGGCTACTTCGCCGTGATGGTCGGCATCGGTGTCTGGTCGCACAAGCGGGTGGACAACGTCAGCGACTTCTTCACGGCCGGCGGCAAGATGCCCTGGTGGCTCTCCGGCATCTCCCACCACATGTCGGGCTACAGCGCGGTGATGTTCACCGGGTACGCCGGCATCGCCTACACCTACGGCGTGACGTCGTTCGTCACCTGGTCCTTCCCCATCGCCCTCGGCATCGCCATCGGGTCCAGGCTGTTCGCCCCGCGGATCAACCGGCTGCGCTCGCGGCTGCATGTGGCCTCACCGCTCGAGTACCTCAAGAACCGTTACGACCTGCGCACCCAGCAGGCGCTGGCCTGGTCCGGGATGCTGCTGAAGATCGTGGACGTGGGAGCCAAGTGGGCGGCCATCGCCACCCTGCTGTCGGTGTTCACCGGGGTCTCGCTGAACCAGGGCATCCTCATCACCGGCGCGGTCACCGCGGTCTACTGCACCATCGGCGGCCTGTGGGCGGACGCGCTGACGGAGCTCGGGCAGTTCGTCATCCAGCTGCTGGCCGGCATCGCCATGTTCGTCGCGGTGGTGCTGGAGCTCGGCGACCACGGCGGCTTCCTCGGCGCGTGGGACCAGCCGGAGCTCAAGGGGCACGGGGAGCCGCTGGTCGGGCCGTACGGCACGGTGTTCCTGCTGGCGTTCCTCTTCATCAAGCTGTTCGAGTACAACGGCGGGATGCTCAACCAGGCCCAGCGCTACATGGCCACCCGCGACGCCCGCGAGGCTGCGCGCTCGGCGCGGCTGTCGGCGGTGCTGTGGCTGGTCTGGCCGCTGGTCCTGTTCTTCCCGATGTGGATGTCCCCGCTGCTGGTGGAGTCCCAGAAGGCGGACGGGTCCGACTCCTACGCCCTGATGACCGAGCAGCTGCTGCCGCACGGGCTGCTGGGGCTCGTCATCGTCGGGTTCTTCTCCCACACGATGGCCATGTGTTCCTCGGACGCCAACGCCATCGCGGCGGTGTTCACCCGGGACGTGGCGCCGGTGCTGTCCGCGCGGGCGCGGGCGTGGGGAGAGCGGTCGGGGCTGGTGGCGGCGCGGGTCACGACGGTGGTGTTCCTGGGGCTGTCCATGGCCGTGGCCACGCAGGTCGACTCGCCGACGTTCAAGGACATCATCACGGTCGTCATCAAGTGGGTGGCCGGGCTGATGGGGCCGATCGCCATTCCGATGATGCTGGGGCTGCTGCGGCCGTTCCGGCGGTCCGGGCCGACGGCGGCGCTGACCAGCTGGGGGCTGGGGCTGGTGGCGTTCTGGCTGGTGAACTATCCGGTCAACTGGGCGGTCGAGGGCGGGGTGCCGCTGGAGTACCAGGTGTCCATTCCGCTGGCCGTGTCGCTGGTGCTGTACGTGGTGATCGGGTTCGTGAAGCCGGAGGACACGGAGGAGCGGGTGGCGGTCATCGAGCGGGTGAACACGGATGGGGACGGGGTGGGGCTTGCCGTGCCGGCGGCTGTGGATGCGGAGGAGGGGGACGGGGCTCGGGCGTCTGTGAAGGACTAGGTGGGTCTCCGGGGGGAGCGGGGGTGGGTGCACCCGAGGGGTCTCGCCCCCGCCGCCCCTTCCCTTCCCGTCCTCGGGGGCTTCGCCCCCGGACCCCCTTTGCGCAGTTCCCCGCGCCCCTCAGGGGCGGGTCCTTAAGACGTGGCTCTTGGGTAGCGGGTCAGCCAGGCCGGGGAGGAGGTTGTGGGGGTGTGGAGGGCGGGGCCCTGGGTCATTTCCATGGCGAAGTCGTCGGCCAGTTCCAGGACCGTGGGGCGGCCCTCCAGTTCCGCCAACCAGGCCGGCGGGAGGGCCGTCTCGCCGTGCAGGGCGCCCAGCAGGCCGCCGGTCAGCGCTCCGGCCGCCGCGCTGGGGCCGCTGTGGTTGACGGCCAGGCACAGCCCGTGCCGTACGTCCTCCCCCACCAGCGCGCAGTACACGGCGGCGGAGAGCAGCCCCTCGGCGGTGGCGTTGCCGAGCAGTTCCGTGACCCGCTCCGGGCCGGGCATCCCCTGCCGTACGGCGCCCAGCGCGCGCTGCAGGGCGTCCGTCACCGGCTGGTGGCCGGGCCGGGCGGCCAGCAGGGCGAGGGTGCGCTGCACCCCGGCGTCCAGGTTGTCGCCCCGGGCCAGCGCGTGCACCAGCACCGCGTACGCGCCCGCCGCGAGGAAGGCGACCGGGTGGCCGTGGGTCTGCGCCGCGCATTCCACGGCGAGCTGCGCGACGAGCTGCGGGTCCCAGCCGACCAGCAGCCCGAACGGCGCGGACCGGGCGGCGGCCTCCGGACCGGCCTCGCCGGGGTTCTTCGGGGCGTCGAGCGTGCCCATGGTGGCGTCGCCGAGCCCGATCAGCAGGGTGCGGGCGGGGTCGCGGCGGGCGTAGAGCCACTCCTCCCGCGCCAGCCAGCCGTCCTCCTTGCGACGCTCGTCCGGGCCCCAGTCGCGCTGGGTGGTGGCCCAGCGCAGGTACGCCCGGTGCAGGTCGGTCGGCGGGTGCCAGGCGCCGGTGTCGCGCCGGACCTGGGCGCGGATCAGGCCGTCCACGGTGAACAGGGTGAGCTGGGTGTGGTGGGTGACGGCGCCACGCCGGCCGTAGGCGGGGGCGAGGTCGGTCAGGCCCTCCGCGCCGTGGGTCCGGCGGACGGCGTCGAGGTCCAGTGCGTCCACGGGCGCGCCCAGCGCGTCGCCGACGGCCACCCCGAGCAGCGTGCCGCGCACCCGGCTGCGGAAGTCCTGCTGCTCACGGCGCCCCCACACGGGCCCGGCAGTGCCAGCCACCTAGACCTCCCGGGGACCGTCCGTACGTACGACGCCCAGCACTGTAATCGAACGTGGCCGGTCGGCTGAGGAGCCGGATCGGTATACGGAGTGTGACCCGAGCCGGTCGGAAGTGGCCGGAAGTGACCGAAAGTGGCCGGAATTCAGCCGTCGCGGCCCTGTACGACCTCGTCGCGCCGCTCCCGCGCCCAGGCGTAGGACGGGTTCAGCTCCAGGGCGCGGTCCAGGTCGGCAAGGGCCTGGTCGAGGTGGCCCAGGCGGTGGTGCGCCACGCCCCGGCTCGCGTACGCCGACGCGTACCCGGGGTCGAGGGCGAGCGCCCGGTCGTAGGCGTCCACGGCCTCCCGGTCGCGGTTGGCGGCCCGAAGGGCGTCCCCGCGCTCGCAGTGCGCCCACGCGGAGTCCGGCTCCACGGCGACGGCGCGGTCGAGGGCGGCGAGACGGCCCTCCGCGTCACCCAGTTCCCGGGCCACCCGGGCCCGGCGGACCAGCGCCCAGGAGTAGTCGGGGCGCAGCGCGAGGGCCCGGTCCAGGGCGGTGCCGGCCTCCTGCGGACGTCCGAGGGCGAGGCGGGTGGCGCCGAGGGAGGCGTGGGCGTAGGCGTCGGCGGGGTCGAGCGCGGTGGCCCGCTCCAGGTCGGCGGCCGCCTCCTGGTGCCGCCCGAGGACGCGGAGGTACTCCCCGCGCAGGGCGAGGGTGCCGGCGTCGTCCGGGGTGAGGGTGAGGGCCCAGCTCAGCGCGGTGACGGCGGCGAAGTGCTCGGCCCGCGCGGCGTGGGCGAGGGCGCGGTCGCGGTGGATGCGGGCGACGAGGGCCGGGGGGAGCGTGACGTCCGAGGGAGTGATCTCGCGGGCCTGCTCCTCCATCATCCAGTCCAGGGCGCCGTCGTCCTCGGGGCCGAGGTCGGCCGTCACCGGGTCCCCGCCGACGTCGGGACTGCCTCCCCACCCGCCACCGCCGTGCACGGCACCCCCCTGTTCGGGACTGCCTCCCCACCCGCCACCGCCGTGCACGGCACCGCCCGGGGTGGCCGCCGGCCCGAGGTCGCCGCCCCGGGGCAGCGCGCCGGCCGGGGCGGTCAGCGGTGCGTGTCCGGTTCCGGCGAGCAGGGCCTCCAGGACGGCCTGGGTGCCGCCGGAGCGGAGGGCTCTCGCCAGCCGCCCGCCCCACGCGATCACGCCGGGCGTCTCCGCGTCCCGCCCCGCGTCCTCCAGCACCCGGATCCAGCGTCCGGCGAGCGCCTCGCCCTGGTCGCACGCCTCCACCAGGTCGCGCAGGACGTCGGAGACCGCCACGTGGTCGGAGGCGCACAGGCGGTGGTACAGCTCCGCGAGCCGCAGTTCGCACCAGTCGTCGTCCAGCAGGAGCGTGCCCGCGTCCCGTCCGCCCTCCGCGGTCTCGCGCCACCGCCGGAAGGCGTCGGCGAGCCGCCGGTGACCGGCGAACCAGCCCTGCGGGGAGCGCCCACGCTGGAGCCGCAGCATGGGGGCGCGCACGATGTCGTGGTAGCGGATCCGGCCGCCGAGCCGGTCGGCGAACGGCAGGGTGGCCACCCAGCCGTACAGCACGTCGGCCCGCTCCGGGTCGCAGTCGGCGGCGACCGCGAAGACGTCCGCGTCCAGCAGGCGCGGCAGCGCGCCCGCGAGGGCGGCGGCGCGGCGGGCGGGGTCCGGCTCCCATTTCAGGAAGCGTTCCACGGCGGTGGCGCTCGGGTCGGTGACGTCCTCGGGGCCGGCGGGGCGGGTGCCGGCGACGGTGGACAGCAGCACCGGGAGGCCGCCGGTGAGGCGGAGCGCCTCGGCGACGACGGATTCGGCGGTGACGCCCCGCTCGGCGAGCAGGCCGCGCGCTTCCGCCTCGGTGAACGGCTGGAGCGGCAGGGACGTCATGAAGTCGGCGAAGGTGCCCCAGCGGGCCGGGTCGGCGGGGCGCTGGCCCGCGGTGACGACGACGACCGTGGCGGGCAGGGCGCCGTGGCGGTCGGTGGTGAGCAGGTCGTGCAGCCAGGTGTCGAGGAAGGGGCCGGTGCGCTCGTAGGTGTCGAAGAACAGGGCGATCCAGGGCACGTCGGAGGCGGCGGCGTTCAGCTCGTCCGTGAGGACGGGGGTGAGGACGCTCGCCGGGTCGAGGACCAGCGTCACGTCCTCGTGACTGCGGAAGCGTGCCGAGAGCGTCGAGCGGAGCCGGTCGGCGCCGTGCGCGAGCTGCGCGGGGTCGAGGACGGCGGCGAACGGGGCGACGCCCGGGACGAGTCCGAGTCCGGCCAGTCCGGCGCGGGCGAGTGCCATGCCGCCCGCCGAGGGGCCGCCGTCCGGCACGGGTTCGAGGGCGGTGAGGGCGGCCGTCTCCGCCTCGTGACGCCGCTCGCGGTGGCTGGTCAGCAGCCGCTCCAGGTCCTTGAGCCGGTGTCCCTGCGCGGCGAACTGACGGCACATCGCCTCGAGCACCTCGGGGACACCGCCCGCGCTCTCGTCGACGTACGCGGTCAACGCGCCCTGCTCACGGGCGAGATGCTCGAACTCCTTGACCAGCCTGGTCTTGCCGACGCCGGCGGTGCCGTGGACGTGGAACAGGAAGCGGTGCCGCCCGTCCTCAGGCGCGGTGGCGAAGTTGGCCCGGAACAGCTCCCGTTCGGCACTGCGCGCCACCAGCCCGGCCCGCGTACGGATCCGGACGAGCTCCTGCAACGACAACCGCGCCCGCGCCACCCGAACGTCCTCTCCCCCGCGTCCCGTCCGCCCCATTGTGACGCACCTCGCGACCGCGGACACGTGGCTCCGGACCGTTCCAGGAGACGGCGGACATCACCGCCCGGCTCCTCGGCGCCCTCGTCCGCAGCGACGCCGGTGAGCGGGCCATACTGCACGCGCTCCCTTCGGTCTTCCCCTGGGTGGGTCACCTGTCCGCGGACGAGGCGAAGGAGTTCGTGGTGGATCTCATCGACGCCACGAACGACGCCGCACACCTGGACGTCCACGGGAACCTGCATCGTCTCGTCACCGAATGGCGCGCCACGGCACGCATCCTCGCGGATGCGGAACTGACGGCGAAGCTCACGCGGCGACTGCCCGACGAGGATCACGGCGAGGTGACGCCGCCGTGAGCCCGAAGCGCGGTGACGACGTCGCTCCGCCACCGGTGGGAGGCGAATGGCGCCTGCGGTTCGCGACGAACGAGGCGGCGAAGGGGTGGGGTGAGCTGGGTGCGGAAGCGCCGGGCAACACCCGCCGCTGGTTCGAGGCCCTGCGCCGTGACCCGACCTCCCGGTCCGACCCGGACCGTCAGCACCGGCTCCGCGGCAGACTGGCCAAGGGCAACCCGGGCGGCCGTGACTACCCACAGCGGGAGTACGAAGTCACAGCGGGCGGACGCGTGCGCCACCTCGTCGACGAGGCCCGGCGCACGGTTCACTTCGTGTACGCGTCCCCGCGTCACCCGAAGGACACCGAGTAGCCGCACGCACTCCCGCGGCCTCCGGCCCGGCGACTACCCGACCACGCGGACCGTGGTGCCCGGGGCGCCGAAGGTCCACAGGGCCTTGCCGTCCTGCTTGGCGACGCGGATGCCGCCGGTCTTGGCGCCGGGGTCGGCGGGCGGGGGCGAGGAGCCGTCGACCGCGTTGGAGAAGGCGACGAAGACGCCGGACTTCTGGGCGAAGTACATGATGTGCTCCACCGGGACGCCGTCGCTGCCGGTGGTGGCCTCGTTGCGGGTGCCGATCGAGTAGGTGCCGGGGTCGGGGGCGACCGTGCCGGGCCACACCGGGAAGGAGCGGCGGGCGGCGTCGCTGGCGTCGACGAGCCAGACCCGCTTCTGGCCGAGGGAGTAGACGATGCGGCGGCCGGTGCCCGAGTCGGCCGGTACCGCCGCCGGCTTCTCCTTCCGCGGGGCGGAGGCCGACGGCTTCGGGTCGGCCGTCGCCGGGGCGCTCGGCGGGCTGGTGGCGGCGACGGGCTTCGTGCCCTGGTCCGCCTGGACGCCCAGGACCGCCACCACGGCTATCGCCCCCGTGGTCAGCCCGGTCACCCAGGCCCACGAAGGAAAACGGGCAGACACCGGTACGCACTCCTCAGCTACCGAAAGCGGGTCGGATCATCCTACTGCCAGCGTGGGCCTGGCCCGGCTCAGTCGAGGACAGGCAGCAGCTCCGGCAGATGGCCGTCCGACGTCTCGGCGGCACGGCGGCGCTCCTCGGGGACCTCGCCGTAGAGCGTGGTGCGGGGGCGGGCGGGACGGCCGGCCGCCTCGGCGACCGCGATCAGGTCCTTGACCGACTTGTAGGAGCCGTAGGAGGAGCCCGCCATGCGGGAGATGGTCTCCTCCATCAGCGTGCCGCCCAGGTCGTTCGCGCCGGAGCGCAGCATCTCCGCCGCGCCGTCCGCGCCCAGCTTCACCCAGCTCGTCTGGATGTTGGGGATCCAGGGGTGGAGCAGCAGGCGGGCCATCGCGGTCACCGCGCGGTTGTCGCGGACCGTCGGACCGGGACGGGCGATGCCGGCCAGGTAGACGGGGGCGTTGGTGTGCACGAACGGCAGCGTCACGAACTCGGTGAAGCCACCGGTCCGCCGCTGGATGGAGGCGAGGGTGCGCAGATGGCCGAGCCAGTGGCGGGGCTGGTCGACGTGGCCGTACATCATCGTGGACGAGGAGCGGATGCCCAGCTCGTGGGCCGTTTCGACGACCTCGATCCAGGTGGCCGCCGGCAGCTTGCCCTTGGTGAGGATCCAGCGGACCTCGTCGTCGAGGATCTCCGCCGCCGTGCCCGGGATGGTGTCCAGACCCGCTTCCTTCGCGGCGGTGAGCCACTCGCGGATGGACAGGCCGGTGCGGCTCGCGCCGTTGACCACCTCCATCGGGGAGAAGGCGTGGACGTGCATGCCGGGCACGCGTTCCTTCACCGCCCGCGCGATGTCGAAGTAGGCGGTGCCGGGCAGGTCGGGGTGGATGCCGCCCTGCATGCACACCTCCACCGCGCCGACGTCCCACGCCTGCTGGGCGCGGTCGGCGACCTGGTCCAGCGAGAGGGTGTACGCGTCGGCGTCGGTGCGGCGCTGGGCGAAGGCGCAGAAGCGGCAGCCGGTGTAGCAGACGTTGGTGAAGTTGATGTTGCGGGTGACGATGTACGTCACGTCGTCACCGACGGCCGACTTGCGCACGTCGTCGGCGACCTGGCAGAGGGCGTCGAGCGCGGGGCCGTCGGCGTGCAGCAGGGCGAGGGCCTCGGCGTGGGTCAGCTTCGTCGGGTCGGCGGCGGCGGTGCGCAGTGCCTCGCGCACGTCGGTGTCGATCCGCTCCGGGACCATGCCGGGGGCGGCGGCCTCGCGCAGGGCGTCCCAGTCGCCGTACACCTCGTCGAAGTCGGCGCGGCGGTCGCCGGTGCGGCCCTCGGTGTCGATGGTGCGGTGCAGGTCGGTGCGGCCGGTGCCGGTGAACGCCTCGTCCGGCTCCTGCCACGGCAGCCCCTGGGGCAGCGCGTCCGGGCGGGCGAGGCCCGTCTCCTGGTCGGCGAGCGCGGCGACGTGCGGGCGCAGCCGGGGGTCCAGCCAGGGCTCGCCGCGCCGCACGAACTCCGGGTAGACGCAGAGGCGTTCGCGCAGTTCGAAGCCGGCCGCGCGGGACTGCTCGGCCAGTTCCTCGATCTGCGGCCAGGGGCGCTCGGGGTTGACGTGGTCGATGGTGAGCGGGGAGACCCCGCCCCAGTCGTCGATGCCGGCCGCGATCAGCCGGCCGTACTCGGAGTCGACCAGGTTGGGCGGGGCCTGGAGGCAGGCGGTGGGGCCGAGGACGAGCCGGGCGACGGCGACGGTGGCGACGAGTTCGTCCAGCTCCGCGTCCGGCATGCCGCGCATCGCGGTGTCCGGCTTGGCGCGGAAGTTCTGGATGATCAGTTCCTGGACGCCGTGGTGGGCGCGGGCCACCTTCCGCAGCGCGAACAGCGACTCGGCGCGCTCCTCGTAGGTCTCGCCGATGCCGATGAGGATGCCGGAGGTGAAGGGCACGGAGGAGCGGCCGGCGTCCTCCAGGACCCGCAGCCGCACCGCGGGCTCCTTGTCCGGGGAGCCGTGGTGGGGGCCGCCGGGCTCGGACCACAGGCGGGTCGCGGTGGTCTCCAGCATCATGCCCATGGACGGCGCGACCGGCTTGAGGCGCTGGAAGTCCGTCCAGGACATCACGCCCGGGTTGAGGTGCGGGAGGAGGCCGGTCTCCTCAAGGATGCGGATGGAGATGGCGCGGACGTAGGCGAGGGTGTCGTCGTAGCCGTGCGCGTCGAGCCACTCGCGGGCCTCGGGCCAGCGGTCCTCGGGCTTGTCGCCGAGGGTGATGAGGGCTTCCTTGCAGCCGAGCGCGGCACCCTTGCGGGCGATGTCGAGGACCTCGTCCGGCGACATGAACATCCCGTGCCCGGCCCGGCGCAGCTTGCCGGGCACGGTGACGAAGGTGCAGTAGTGGCACTTGTCCCGGCACAGCCGCGTCAGCGGGATGAAGACGCTCTTGGAGTACGTGATGACGCCGGGCCGCCCCGCCGCCTCCAGGCCCGCGTCGCGGACCCGGGCGGCGGACGCGGAGAGGTCCGTCAGATGGTCACCGCGCGCCTGGAGCAGGACCGCGGCCTCGGAGACGTCCAGGGAGACGCCGTCCCGGGCGCGTCTGAGCGCACGGCGCAGGGAGTTCTCGGTCGGGCCGCCGGTTCCGGACGTCGCGGAAGTCGTCATTCTTTGAGCATACGTTCGGGGTGATCAGGACTTCCGCCCCCGCACGAACGGCTGGAGCGCGTCGAGCGCCCGCAGCGTCTCCGTCTCCCCCGCCGGGGGCAGCTGTGCCACGACCTCCTCGACGCCCAGCTCGGCGAAGTGCTCCAGCTTGCCCGCGCTGGGCCGGACCGCGTACGGCACGACCTCGAGGGCGCCCGGGTCGCGGCCGGCGTCGGCCCAGGCGGTCCGCAGCGCCGGCAGGGACTCGGTCAGGCCGCGCCCGCCGATCGGCAGCCAGCCGTCGGCGTAGGCGCAGATGTCCGCGAACAGCTTCGGCCCGGCCGCCCCGCCGACCAGCGTGCGCGGACCGGTCACCGGGCCGCGCGGCTTACGCACCGGCTTCGGGTACGCGGTGCTCGCCCGCACACTGCCGAACTCCCCGTCGAAAGCCGTGGGTTCGTCGGCCCACAGGGCGCGCATCAGGCCCATACGGTCCCGCACGAGCGCCCGCCGGGTGCGCCACTGCACCCCGTGGTCGGCGGCCTCCTCGACGTTCCAGCCGAAGCCGAGCCCGAGCGTGAACCGGCCGCCGGAGAGATGGTCCAGGGTCGCGATCTGCTTGGCCAGGTCGATCGGGTCGTGCTGCGCGGCGAGGGTGATGCCGGTGCCGAGCCCGAGCCGGTCGGTGACCGCCGCGGCCTGCCCGAGCGCCACGAAGGGGTCCAGGGTGCGGCCGTACTCGCGGGGCAGCTCGCCGCCCGCCGGGTAGGGGGTGGTCCGCTCGACGGGGATGTGCGTGTGCTCGGGCAGGTACAGCCCGGCGAAGCCCCGCTGTTCCAGCTCCCTCGCCAGCCGGACCGGGGTGATCGTCTCGTCGGTGAGGAAGATCGTGACGGCGATGCGCATGGGCGGCCTTTCGTACGCGGACGACGCCCCATCAATACCCGCGAACTCCGCCCCTGTCCATACCGACCGGTCGGGATCAGCCGGTGACCGAGGCCGCCGCCCGTGGCTTCGGCCGCTTCCACCAACTCCCCCTCCCACACCCACCTCCATTCCTCCGGCCGCCGGTAGGCTCGGCCGCACGATGACTTCTCGCGCCGAACGCAAGTACCGGGCCGCCACCGCCTTCCAGCGGCGCGTCGGCAACCCGCTGCTGCGCCGGATGCCGTTCCAGACGCTGCTGGAGACCACGGGCCGTGTCTCGGGGCTGCCCCGCACCACCCCGGTGGGCGGTCGGCGCGCCGGCGACACCTTCTGGCTGGTCTCGGAGTTCGGCGAACGCTCGCAGTACGTCCGCAACATCAAGGCCGACCCCCGGGTGCGGGTGCGCATCCGGGGCCGTTGGCACACCGGCACCGCCCACCCGATGCCGGAGGACGACCCGGTCGCCCGGCTGCGGCTGCTGCCCCGCCTCAACAGCGCCGCCGTAAGGGCCCTCGGGGCGGGGCTGCTGACGGTACGGGTGGATCTGGACGGATGAGGTCGCACATGTGGGGACTCCGTGGGGGCCCGCTGCTCGCCGTGTGATCGGTGTCTCGCACGGCTGACTCCTTCGTCAGGAGAAGGCAAACTGGCCTAGTTGCTCGCGATGCGTAGGGGGACTGCATGGACGGTGTGCCGCGAGGACCGGAGCAGCGGCGTCCCGGCTCCTCGGCGGAGCGTGAGGCGCTGCGGTTCGGCGTACTCGGCCCGATCCGCGCCTGGCGTGACGAGGAACCGGTCGCCACCGGAAGCCCGCAGCAACGCGCGCTGCTGGCCGCCCTGTTGCTGCGCGAGGGCCGCACGGCCACGGCCGCCGAGCTGATCGACGCCCTGTGGGGCGAGGAGCCGCCCTCCCAGGCGCTGGCCGCGGTGCGCACCTACGCCTCCCGGCTGCGGAAGGTGCTCGACCCCGGGGTCCTGGTCAGCGAGTCCGGGGGCTACGCGGTGCGCGGACTCGGCGAGGACGCGCTGGACCTCGCGGCGGCCCAGGAGCTGGCGGCGGACGCGGAGAAGGCCCGCACGAGCGGCGACCTGTGCCATGCGCGCGAGCTGCTCAGCCGGGCGCTGGCCCTGTGGGACGGCGAGACGCTGGCCGGTGTGCCGGGCCCGTACGCCGAGGCGCAGCGCGTGCGCCTGGAGGAATGGCGGCTGCAGCTCCTGGAGTCCCGGCTCGACATGGACCTGGAGCAGGGCTGCCACGCGGAGGCCGTCTCCGAACTGACCGCGCTCACCGCCGCCCACCCGCTGCGCGAACGCCTGCGCGAACTGCTGATGCTGGCCCTGTACCGCAGCGGCCGGCAGGCCGAGGCGCTCGCCGTCTACGCCGACACCCGCCGGCTGCTCGCCGACGAGCTGGGCGTGGACCCGCGCCCGGACCTGCGGGAGCTGCAGCAGCGCATCCTGGAGGCCGACCCGGCCCTCGCCCAGCCGTCCGCCCCGCTGCCCCGGCAGGCGCCCGCCCCGGTACGCCCGGCGCAACTTCCCGCGTCCGTGCCGGACTTCACCGGCCGCGCGGCCTTCGTACGGGAGCTGGGCGAGATCCTGTCGGGCGCGTCCGGTGGCGAGGGGCAGGTGATGGCGGTGTCCGCGCTGGCCGGGATCGGCGGCGTCGGCAAGACCACCCTCGCGGTGCACGTGGCGCACGCCGCCCGGTCCGCCTTCCCCGACGGCCAGCTCTACGTCGACCTGCAGGGCGCCGGGGTCCGGTCCGCGGAGCCCGAGACGGTCCTCGGCGCCTTCCTGCGCGCCCTCGGCACGGCCGACTCGGCCATCCCGGACTCCCTGGAGGAGCGGGCCGCGCTCTACCGCTCGCTGCTGGACGGCCGCCGGGTGCTGGTGCTGCTGGACAACGCGCGCGACGCGGCGCAGGTCCGGCCGCTGCTGCCGGGCACGGCGGGCTGCGCGGCCCTGGTGACGTCCCGGGTGCGGATGGTGGACCTGGCCGGGGCGCACCTGGTCGACCTGGACGTGATGTCGCCGGAGGAGGCGCTGGCACTCTTCACGAAGATCGTCGGTGCGGAACGGGTCCGCTCGGAGCGCGAGGCGGCCCTGGACGTGGTGGCCGCCTGCGGCTTCCTGCCGCTGGCCATCCGCATCGCCGCCTCCCGGCTGGCCTCCCGGCGCACCTGGACGGTCTCCTTCCTCGCGGAGAAGCTCGCCGACGAACGCCGCCGGCTGGACGAGCTCCAGGCCGGCGACCTGGCGGTCGCGGCCACCTTCGAGCTGGGCTACGGCGCCCTGGAGGCCACGCAGGCGCGCGCGTTCCGGCTGCTGGGCCTGGCCGACGGCCCGGACATCTCCGTGGCCGCCGCGGCGGCCCTGCTGGCCCTGCCGGTGGAGGAGACGGAGGACCTGCTGGAGTCCCTCGTCGACACCTCCCTCCTGGAGTCGGCGGCCCCCGGCCGCTACCGCTTCCACGATCTCGTACGGCTCTACGCGCGTGCGTGCGCCGAGCGCGACGAGCAGCCGCCCGCCGAACGGGACGCGGCCCGGTCCCGGCTGCTGGACCACTACCTGGCGACGGCGGTGGGGGTGTACGCCATCGAGCGGCCGGGCGACCGGACCGTCGCCCATCTGGAGAAGGGCCGGTACGCGGCCCGGGAGTTCGGCACCGCGGCGAAGGCGCTGGACTGGCTGCACACCGAGGCCGGGCCGCTGCTGGCATGCGTGCAGCAGTCCCTCGACGCGGCCATGGTGCGCCGTGCCGTCGACCTGCTGGTGGCCACCATCGACCTGGCGGAGTCCGGGGTGGACTCGCGCCAGTACCGCAAGACCGCGGTCGCCGCGTGCGAGGCGGCGGCCGCCCTGGAGGACGCCCGGGCCGAGGTACGCGCCCGCGTCACCCTCGCCCAGGTACTGAGCCAGGCGGGCCGGTTCGAGACGGCCGAGGAGGAGTCCCGGCGCGCCGACACCCTGCTGCGCGGCGCGGACGACCCGTGGGCGAACGGCACCGCACCCAACCAGCTGGGCATCATCGCGCTGTGCACGGCCCGGTACGCCGACGCCGAGGGGTACTTCCAGCGGGCGATCGACGCCTTCCGCGCCGACGGCAACCGCCCGGGCGAGGCCAGCGCGGTCTGCAACCTCTCCCGCACCCTCGCCTCCATGGGCCGCACCACCGAGGCCGTCCAACTGGCCCAGCGGGGCGTGGAGATCTACGGCGAGCTGGGGATGTCGGTGCGGCTGGCGAACGCGCGCTACGCCTCCGGCATCGTGCTCAGCCAGGCGGGGCGGCCGGCCGAGGCGCTCGGCCAGCTCGACGAGGCGCTGTGCATCTTCGCGGAGAACCGCCAGTCCCTGTGGGAGGGCACCACGCACTACCGCATCGCCGAGGTGCACCTGCGGGCCCGGCGCCCGGCCCGCGCCGCCCGCCACGCCGAACAGGCCCTGGCGATCGGCTGCATCGGCGGTGACTGGATGCGGGCCAACGCCCTGACCGTGCTCGGGCGGGCGCTGGACACGCTGGACCACGCGGACCGGGCACGTGCCTGCTGGCGCGAGGCACTGGCCCTCTACGACGAGGCGGGCTCCGCCGAGGCCGCCCAGGTGCGGCGCCTGCTCGCCCCGCTGTCCGCGGCCTGACCGGCCCCCCGCAGGCGGCGTTCATCGAACGTTTATGACGGGCTGTCACTCTCATGGAACGGATGCGTCGCGTCGGGGGGCAGGCGGATCCGAGGGGCTCATCTCTACTCTGAGACCCGCCAGAACGCCCGTTCGGCGGCCTTCGGGGGAGTCGCCGAACGGGCCGTTCAACCGCACGGCCCAGTCCACCTGTTGGGGGTAGCACACGTCATGAGCGAAGCCACGAACGAGCCGGAGTTCACCACTCAGGACCAGCACGCGCCGACGCCGCCGAGCAAGGACGACCCCGAGGTCACCACGCTCGACCAGCACGCGCCCGCCCCGCCGAGCATCGGCGAGGTCACCACGCTGGACCAGCACGCGCCGGCGCCGCCCGCCCTGGACCGGGACGGCAAGTAGACCTTTTCCCGCACGGGGACCGGCCGCGGCGGCGCGGAGGGGGAGCCACCGCGGCCGAGGCGTGAACGCGTCCGGTACCGGTGTCCGAGACGGACACCGGTACCGGACGCGTTCGTGTGAGACGTGCCGGGGGCCACGGGGTCCTGCGACCCCGGGCCCCCGGCATGTGCGCGCTCCCCGGTCAGACGGCCGGGGCGAAGTCGTCCATGTCGCACTCGTCGATCAGCGGGACGCTCTCCGCGTCGTCCACGGCGATCCGCGCCGGGGTGGTCCCGCCCGCCGGGACGGTGACCTCCTGGGAGCGGGAGACGAGCGTGTCGCCGCCGGCGTCCACGAAGTCCACCGTGACGGTGAAGGTGCCCTCCACCGCTGCGGAGTTGGCGACCTCGACGGTGGCGTAGGGGGTTTCCGGGGACGCGCAGTCCACCAGGGTCACCATGGCGGCGTCCGGGGAGGCCGTGGTGTCCACGCCGCCGGAACCGCCGCTGTCGCCGTAGTCGTCGTCATCGTCGTCGTAGTGATCGCGGTGCGAACCGCCGCCGGAGCTCGACGAGTCGTGGTTCTGGCTGGAGCTGCTGCAGCCGCCCCCGCCGTCGCCTCCGCCGCCGTGTCCGTGCCCGCGGCCGGTCGAGAAACCGGTGAGGGCGAGGACGACGAGCGCCGAGACGGCGGTGAGCCTGAGTGTCTTCCCCCGAGAAGTCATGGCCGTCAGCCTAGCGATCTTTCTGTCACGGCCATGTCACTGCCTGGCGACCGTCGCGTACCCGGCGTAGCGTCGGGCCCGTGGGCGGCGGACCGCGCCGCCGTCCGCCGCGGCGGCCGCCGTCCGGACCTCTTCCGTGCGCGCCGGCACGACGGCCGTCCCCCGGGGACGCGTGGGGCGCCGGAACGGCGTCAGGCCGTCCGCGCCGTGCCCGTGCCCTTCTCCGCGTCCAGCGCGTACACGCACCGGTCCTTGCTGCACGCGTACACCACGCCGTCCCGCACCACCGGGGAGCCGGTGATCTCGCCACCGGTGGCGAGCTTCCAGCGCAGCCGTCCGTCGTCGGCCTTCAGCGTGTACAGCAGGTGGTCGCTGGAGCCGAAGTGGATACGCCCCTCGGCGACCGCGGGCGCGCCGACGATCTCGCCGCCCGACTGGAAGCGCCACTTGGGCGTGCCGGTGACCGCGTCCAGCGTGTACAGGCCTTTGCCGCTGCCCACGTGCACGTGTCCGGCGGCGACCAGCACCGGTTCGACGGAGGAGCGGGACTCCGTGGCGATGCGCCAGCGGTCCCGGCCGTCGGTGGCGTCCAGGGCGTAGACCGTGCCGAGGTAGTCGGCGAGGTAGACCCCGCCGCCGGTCACCGCCGGGCCCGGCACGAAGGCCGGCGCACACAGGAAGACCGCCGGGGCCTCGAAGTGCCAGCGGACGTGCCCGGAGGCCGCCTCCAGGGCGAGCACCCGGGTGCCGGCGCAGACGTAGACGTAGCCGTCGGGGGCGGCGGTGAGGCGGACCGGGACGCCGCCGCAGGAGGCCGCGTCGCCGATCGGGTAGGACCAGCGCTCCTCGCCGGTGCGGGCGTCCAGGGCGCGCAGCCGGGCGTCCTGCCAGACGTAGGCGGTGCCGTCGTGCAGGGCGGGTCCGGCCTCCGGGGACTCGAAGTCGCTCTGGCAGCCGGTGACTTCCCACAGCTGCTGCCCGGTGGACGCCTCCCGGCCCTGGACGCCTCCGCCGCGGGTGCCGGTGACGACGGTGCCGCGCTCGGCCTTGAGGGAGTACACCCAGGCGTCCGTGTTCAGCCGCCACAGGTCGCCGCCCTCGCGGGCGTCGAGCGCGTAGAGGGTGGGTCCGTCGGAGGCGTGGATACGGCCGTCGGCGACCGCCATCGACCAGGCGACGTCCCGGGTCTTGAAGCGGCGCCGGCCGGTGGCCACGTCCAGGGCGTGCACCTCGAAGGAGGTGACGTACACCAGGTCGCCGGCGACGGCGGGCGTGCCCCACACGTCGTTGGACATGCGGAACCGCCACGGGCGCCAGCCGCCGGGCTGCTCCGGCGGCGCGGCGGGCGCCGTCGTCGCGGGCGCGGCGGGCTCGGCGCCGTTCACGCCGGGGCGGAGGCGGCCGGTGGCGCCTGCACGGCGGCCGCGCGCGTGTCGGCGACGCGCGGGCCGGGGCCGATGGGCACGCCGGCGCCCGCCAGCCGGACCGGGCCGGTGCCGGGCGGGCCCACCGGGACCGGCGGGGGCTGCGGCACGACCGGGTCGTGCGGCGGCGGAGGCGGTACGTGGGGGCGGGCGCCGCCCGCGCTGCGGCCGGCCGGCTGCGGCGGCTTGGCCGGGCGTCCGCCGCGGCGCGTCTCGATCAGGCCCACCGCCCGCTCGGGCAGCCACGCCGACGCCGTGCCGCTGTCGTCGGAGCCGGAGCCGAACAGGTGCGGGGCGAGCTGGGCCTGCAGGTCCGCGGGGTTGGGCCGGGCCGTGGGGTCCATCTGCATGCACGCCTCGATGAGCGGGCGCAGCTCGTCGGGCAGGCCCTCGAGGTCCGGGCCCTCGCGCAGCAGCATGAAGACGGTCTCGACGGGGTTGGCGCCATGGAACGGGGGGTGTCCGGTGGCGGCGAAGACCAGCATGGAGCCGAGGGAGAAGACGTCGCTCGCGCCGGTGACGCTGCGGGAGTCCTTGGCCTGCTCCGGGGACATGTAGGCGGGGGTGCCGACCGCGACGTTGGTCATCGTCAGGCGGGTGTTGGACACCCCGGAGGCGATGCCGAAGTCGATCACCCGGGGGCCGTCCTCCACGACCAGCACGTTGGAGGGCTTGAGGTCGCGGTGGACCAGACCCGCGCCGTGGATCGACTGCAGCGCCTCCGCGACGCCCGCGGCGAGCCAGCGCACCGCCTGCGCGGGCAGCGGCCCGCACTCGTTCACTATCTCCTCGAGGGAGGGGGCGGGGACGTACGCGGTGGCCAGCCACGGCACGGCGGCGCGCGGGTCGGCGTCCACGACGGCCGCCGTGTAGAAACCGGAGACCGCGCGGGCCGCCTCGACCTCGCGCGTGAAGCGGACCCGGAACAGCTGGTCCTCGGCCAGCTCGGTCCGGACCGTCTTGATCGCCACCCGCCGGCCGGACGCCGAGCGCGCGAGATAGACCAGCCCCATGCCGCCGGCTCCCAGCCGTCCCAGCACCTCGAACGGCCCGATACGCCGCGGATCGTGCTGCGTCAGCTGATCCACCACTTGCCTGCCACCTCCCCGTACGCGTCGCGCCACCACCTGTGCGCGACCGTAGTGCAGCGTCTCACCACGGCACCGCCGTGGCGGCACGCACCCCGATTCTTCCTGTCCGGGCCCCCGGTTGCGAACCGGCCGACAAATCGGGTGTCCAGGTTTACATATGACACGGAGGATCCGCGGACGGTGTACGGGGAACGGACCGGCGCCGCGGACCGCGACGGCGCACCGAGGGTACGGCTCAGCGGTGCAGCAGCGCGAAGGACGCCCCCTGATTGTCGGTGACCACGGCCGCCGTCCCGTACGACGTCCCGAAAGGCGGGACCTGCGTCCGCCCGCCGAGCCGGGTCACCTCGCCCAGCGCGGCCGCCAGGTCCCGCACGGCGAAGTGCACCAGGAGGTGGGGCGGCATCTGCGGGGCGAACACCTCGGTGACCGGCGCGCGGCCGAAGTCCGGGTCGGCGCCCGCGCCGAACAGCGCCTCGTGGAAGAGGTCGCCGTAGAAGGTGTTGGCGGTCTCCGTGTCCCGTGCGTACAGCTGGACCCAGGCGAAGGTGCCCGGCTCGTGCCGGCGTCCGAAGCCGGCCGCCGTGCCGGGCTGCCACAGCGAGAACACCGCGCCCTCGGGGTCGGTGACCAGGGCGGTGCGGCCGAGGTCGCCGAAGGGCGCCGGGGAGGCGACCACCTGCCCGCCGGCCGCCCGGATACGCCGGCACAGCGCCTCGGCGTCCGCGGTGGCGAAGGACACCGTCCACACCGTGGGCAGTCTTCCGTCCGTCTTGTGCGCGAGGGAGGCGACCGGCTCGCCGTCCTTGAGCGCCCGGACCGTCCCGGTGGGCTGGTCCTCGAAGGTCCAGCCGAACAGCTCACCGTAGAACCGCTTGCCCGCCTCCAGGTCGGGCAGCTGCGCGTCCACCCAGCAAGGGGTGCCCTCCGTGTATTCCGATGCCCCATTTTCGGCCATGCTCACAACGTATCCGGGCCGCCCGCACGCCGCCGACCAGGCACACCAGGGCTCCGGAGGGCGCGCACCCCATTTGCAGTCGGCCGAATCGCGCTCCGATCACCCGTCGGTAAGCTGACGGCATGACAGGACAAGTGCGTACCGTCGACGGCCGCGTGGCCGGCCGGCGTGGGCAGGAGACCCGGCAGAAGCTGCTCGACTGCCTCAGCGAGATGCTCAGCTCGTCCCCGTACCGGGATGTCAAGGTCATCGACGTCGCCCGCCGCGCGGGGACCTCGCCGGCCACCTTCTACCAGTACTTCCCGGACGTCGAGGGCGCCGTCCTGGAGCTGGCCGAGACCATGGCCGCCGAGAGCGGCTCCCTGACCGAACTGGTCGAGGGGCGCTCCTGGAGCGGGCGGGCCGGCTGGCAGACGGCGCAGGAACTGGTCGCCGGATTCCTGGACTTCTGGCGGCACAACGACGCGATCCTGCGTGTGGTGGATCTCGGCGCCGCCGAAGGGGACAAACGTTTCTCCAAGATTCGCGTGAAGGTCCTCAGCGCGGTGGAGTCCTCGCTCGCGGAGTCCGTCACCGAGCTCCAGGCCAAGGGACGGATCGACAAGGACGTCAACCCCGGCGCGGTCGCCGGGTCCCTGGTCGCCATGCTGGCGGCCGTCGCCTCGCACCAGAAAGGTTTCTCCTCGCGGGGCGTCAAGCAGGCCGACATCAAGCCGAACCTGGCGCTGCTGGTGCACCTGGGGGTCACCGGCCGCAAGCCGACCAAGTAGCCGCCCCACGGCCCGGCCCTCCACGCGACCTCGCACGTCCTGTCATCCGGGCGGTGGTTCACTCCGGTGGACCGCCGCCTGTCGCGTGTCCCGGGCCTGTCCGGTTCCGATGGTGGGGGTGCGGCGCGCGGAACACGACTCCGCGCGGCCGGTGTTGTACCGGCCGGCCGCAGACCCAGGTGACAGCGCACGTCCCGACGCCGCAGGAGGAACCCGCCATGGTCCTGACCCCCGAAGAGCGTGAGCAGTTCCTGTCCGAGCCGCGCGTGGCCGCCTTCGCGGTCGACGCGGGCCACGGGCGCGCCCCGCTCACCGTGCCCCTCTGGTACCAGTACGCGCCCGGCGGGGACGTGTGGATCCTCACCGGCCGGCACTCGCGCAAGAACCGGCTGCTGCAGGCCGCGGGACGGTTCTCCCTGCTGGTGGAGCGGGTCGAGCCGACGATCCGCTACGTGTCCGTCGAGGGCCCGGTCGTCGACACCTCCCCCGCCACGGTCGAGCTGCTGCGGGAGATCTCCGCCCGCTACCTGCCGGCCGAGAAGGTCGACGGCTACGTCGAGTTCGCGTGGAAGGACCACGGCGAGCAGGTCGTCGTACGGATGCGTCCCGAGCGGTGGGTGTCGTCGGACCTCGGCTCGATCTAGGCACGTCCGGGGTGTGGCCCTCGCGTCGGCCCGGGCGCCGGGGGCCGACAATCGCCGCATGGAACCTGATCTCCACGAGCTGCTGCGGTCCCTGCGGGTGTGGGACCCGGCGGTCACCGACCTGCGCCCCTTCGACCCGGAGGGCGCCCCCGCCGAGCCGCTGCCGCTGTTCGCGCGGTGGCTGGCGGAGGCCGCGGCGGCCGGGCAGCCGGAGCCGCACACCATGTCGCTGGCGACGGCGGACGCGGACGGCCTGCCGGACGTACGGATCGTGATGCTGCACGGCGCGGACGAGCGGGGCTGGTCGTTCGCGACGCACGCGCACAGCCGCAAGGGCGGGCAGCTCGCCGCCCGCCCGCAGGCCGCCCTCGCCTTCTACTGGCCGGTGCTGGGCCGTCAGGTGCGGGTGCGCGGGTCCGTCGGGACGGCGCCGGCCGAGGAGGCGCAGGCGGACCTGCACGCCCGCTCCACCGGGGCGCTGGCCTCCGCCCTGACCGGCAGGCAGAGCGAGGTCCTCGGCTCGGTCGAGGAGCTGACCGGGGCCTCGGAGGACGCCTGGGAGCGGGCGCGGCGGGAGCCGGGGACGCCGGCGCCGTCCTGGACGCTGTACCGGCTGCGCCCGGAGGAGGCCGAGTTCTTCCAGGGTGACCCGCGGCGCCGCCACACCCGCCTGCGCTACCGCCGCACCGCCGACGGCTGGACCAGGGAGCTGCTCTGGCCGTGAGCGGGCGCGCACGGCCGGATCGGGGAACCGCTCCGGGCGTGCGCGGCGCCGGTCAGGAGCCCTCCGCGGTTCCCGGCCCCGTGGGTCCCGTAGGTCCCGTCGGCCCCTCGGGGGGCGGGTCGGTGGCGAGGCGGGCGTGCAGGTGGACGTCGCGGAAGGCGTCGTGGCGGTCGGCGGCGAACATCGCCCCGCGCAACGTCCCCTCGTGCCGGAAACCGCACCGCTCCGCGATCCGGCAGGACGCCTCGTGCCCCACGGCGTGGCCCAGCTCCAGCCGGTGCAGGCCGAGTCCGGTCAGCGCCCAGTGCGCGGTGAGCAGCAGCGCGCGGGTGGCCACGCCCCGGCCGCGGGCCTCGGGCAGCACCCAGTAGCCGACCCGGCCGACGCCCATGACCGGGCGTATGTCCTCGATGCCGATGTGCCCCAGCGGTGTGTTGCCGGCCTCGTCCGCGACGCGGAAGGAGACGGTGCCGCCCTCCGCGGCCAGGGCGGCCCGGGTGCGCAGCGACTCCCGGGCGCCGGTCAGGTCGGCAACCGGACGCAGTGGGGTGTTCCAGCGCCGGAACTCCGGGTCGGTGGTGCCGCGCAGCCACGTCCCGGCGTCGTCGTCGGACGCCGGGTCCCAGGGGCGCAGGAGCAGGCCGTGGCCGCGGAGTTCGGTCGGCAGGCGGGGTCGGGTGCGCTGTCGAGAAGCCATGAGGACATTCAAGCCCGCGATCGCGGTGAAACCATGTGATCATTCCGCAACCAATTCCGGTCTTGACCGAGACCCATCAAGCATGTGCCGGATTACGCTCGCGGTCATGGCCGACTCCACCACGTCCGCGCAGCCCACCGCGCCCCACCGGACTGACCGCCCCGTCTACGTCGTCGGCGGCGGCCCGGGCGGACTGTCCGTCGCGTACGCCCTGCGCGAGCGCGGGGTACGGGCCGTCGTGCTGGAGCGGTCCGGACGCGTCGGCGACTCCTGGCGCCGCCACTACGACCGGCTGCACCTGCACACCACCCGGCGGCTGTCGGCCCTGCCCGGCCTGGCGATGCCCCGCCGTTTCGGGCGCTGGCCGTCCCGCGACGACGTGGTCCGCTACCTGGAGAAGTACGCCGAGCACCACGGTCTGGAGATCGTCACCGGCGTCGAGGTGTCCCGGGTCGAGCGCACCCCCGACGGCGGTGGCTGGCTGCTGCACGCCACGGGCGGGCGGGAGCTGACCGGCGCGGCGGTCGTCGTCGCCACGGGCTTCAACCACACCCCGCGCGTCCCCGACTGGCCCGGCCGGGGCACGTACACCGGCGAGTTCCTGCACGCGTCGGCCTATCGCAACGCGAAGCCCTTCGCCGGGCGGGACGTGCTGGTGGTGGGCGTCGGCAACACGGGCGCCGAGATCGCCGTGGACCTGGTGGAGGGGGGCGCCTCCCGGGTGCGGCTCGCGGTGCGCACCCCGCCGCACATCGTGCGCCGTTCGACCGCGGGCTGGCCCGCGCAGTACTCCGGGGTGCTGGTGCGCCGGCTGCCGGTGGGCCTGGTGGACCGGATCAGCCGGGTCCAGGCACGGATCGCACTGCCGGACCTGTCCGACCGGGGCCTGCCCCGCCCGGAGGCCGGCCTCTACACGCGGGTGCGGGAGGGTGCCATCCCGGTGCAGGACGTCGGCCTGATCGACGCCGTGCGCGAGGGGACGGTGGAGGTGGTGGCCGCCGTCGAGGGCTTCGAGGAGGACCGGGTGCTGCTCGCCGACGGCGAGCGGATCACACCGGACGCGGTCGTCGCGGCCACCGGTTACGAACGCGGCCTGGAGGGCCTGGTGGGCGGCCTCGGCGTGCTCGACGACCGGGGCAGACCCGTGGTCCACGGCGCCCGCACCCCGGACGGCGCCCCGGGCCTCTACTTCACCGGCTTCACCAACCCGATCAGCGGCAACCTCAGAGAACTGTCCCTCGACGCCCACCGCATCGCCCGCGCGATAGCCCGCACCGGACGGGCGTCCCGGCTGCCGGGGGCGTGACCACGGCGGACGGACCCCCCTCAGCGGGCCGCCGCGAACCCGCCGCGCTGGTACGAGCCCACCTGGCCGGCACGGCCCCCCGCCCCCGTGCTGCCCGCACGGCGCGGCTGCCCACGCGGGCCCGTGCGGGTGCCACCCGTCAGTACCGGCGTACCGCAGGCGCCTCCGTCACGCGGCCGGCCGCTTGCGGATGACCAGGGCCATCAGGGCCGCCGCCGCGCACAGGGCGCCCGAGCCCAGCCACATCACGTCGTACGAGCCGAACGCGTCCCGGGCGAGGCCGCCGACGAAGGCCACGACGGCGGCCCCCACCTGGTGGGACGCCAGCACCCAGCCGAACACGATGGGGCTGTCGTCGCCGTAGTGCTCGCGGCACAGCGCGAGGGTGGGCGGCACGGTGGCGACCCAGTCGAGGCCGTAGAAGACGATGAACAGCAGCATCGGCGGGTGCACGGACGGCGCGAGCAGCAGCGGCAGGAAGAGCAGGGAGATGCCGCGCAGCGCGTAGTAGACGGCCAGCAGGCGCCGCGCGTCGAAGCGGTCGGTGAACCAGCCGGAGGCCACCGTGCCGACCACGTCGAAGACGCCGATGACGGCGAGCAGGGACGCGGCGGTGGTGATCGGCATGCCGTGGTCGTGCGAGGCGGGCACGAAGTGGGTCTGGATCAGCCCGTTGGTGGAGGCGCCGCAGATCGCGAACGTGCCGGCGAGCAGCCAGAAGGGGCCGGTGCGGGCGGCGGTGGCCAGCACGGTCAGCGTGCGCCGGGCGGCACCGGGCACCGGCGCCGGCTTGGGCACGAACTCCTTGGCGCCGTACGGCTTCTGGCCCACGTCGGCCGGGTGGTCGTGCAGCAGCAGCCAGACGAACGGCACCACCGCGAGCGCGGCGAGCGCCACCGTCACGGCCGCCGGCCGCCAGGAGTACCGGTCGACGATCCAGGACAGCAGGGGCAGGAAGATCAGCTGTCCGGAGGCGGACGCGGCGGTGAGGATGCCGCTGACCAGACCGCGCCGCTCGGTGAAC
Source organism: Streptomyces sp. CNH189 (assembly GCF_000527195.1). Taxonomy (NCBI): domain Bacteria; kingdom Bacillati; phylum Actinomycetota; class Actinomycetes; order Kitasatosporales; family Streptomycetaceae; genus Streptomyces; species Streptomyces sp. CNH189. The sequence continues at coordinate 246,357 of NZ_AZUS01000005.1, read as the reverse complement.
CAGCGGTTGGTGACGGTGGCGGCGAAGGCGAGCGCCATGGAGCCGGAGCCGAGGCCCACCAGCAGGCCCCAGCAGAGCATCAGCTGCCAGGCGGCGCTCATCCACACGGTGGTGCCGGAGCCCACCGCGATCACCGTCAGGGCGACCGCGACGACCCGGCGGATGCCGTAGCGGTCCATCAGCGCCGCCGCGAACGGGGCGGTGAGCCCGTACAGCGCCAGGTTGACGGAGACCGCGGCGCCGATGGTGCCGCGCGACCAGCCGAACTCCTCGTTCAGCGGGTCGATGAACAGGCCCGGTACGGCGCGGAAGGCGGCGGCACCGATGATCGTCACGAAGGTGACGGCGGCGACGAACCAGGCGCGGTGCACCCGGAGGCGGGTCGGCTTGCGGCCGCTCGCGGGCGGCCCGACGGCGGCGGTCTTGCTGGTCGAGGTCACGCGGTACAGCTTCGGGGAAGCATGTCCCCTTCAACGAGTGGCCCGGAAGACAGCATTCGCTAGGATCGGGCCATGCGCACGGAACCCGTCGAGCCGCCGCCCCACCCCGCCGGACGCGGGCCGCACCGCGTGGTCGTCCTCGCCCTCGACGGCCTGCTGCCGTTCGAACTGGGCATCCCGCACCGCGTCTTCGGCCGCCCCCGGGACGAGCGGGGGCGCCCCCTGTACGAGGTGGTCACCTGCTCGGTCCGGCCGCCCGGCCCGGTCGAGACGGACGCCGACTTCACGTTTCACGTGCCGCACGGCCCCGAGGTCCTGGCCACCGCCGACACGGTGATCATCCCCGCCTGCTACGAGCGGGGTCCGGTCTTCGAGCGGGGCGAGCTGACGGACGAACTGGCCGCCGCGCTCGGCCGCATCCCGCCGTCCGCCCGCATCGCCTCCATCTGCACCGGGGTGTACGTCCTCGCCGCCGCCGGCCGTCTGGACGGGCGCCGCGCCACCACCCACTGGGCCGACGCGGAGCGCCTGCAGCGGCTGTTCCCGCGCATCGACGTCGACCCGGACGTGCTGTTCGTCGACGACGGCGACATCCTGACCTCGGCGGGCGTCGCGGCCGGGATCGACCTGTGTCTGCACATGGTGCGGTGCGACCACGGCGCCGCCGTCGCCAACGACGTGGCCCGGCGCACGGTGGTGCCGCCGCACCGCGACGGCGGGCAGGCGCAGTACATCCAGCGGCCGGTCCCCGATCCGCAGCAGGCGTCCACCAGCGGCGCCCGCGCCTGGGCGCTGGGCCGGCTGCACGAGCCGATCCAGCTGCGCGACATGGCCGAGCGGGAGTCGATGTCGGTGCGCACCTTCACCCGCCGCTTCCGCGAGGAGACCGGGGTCAGTCCGGGGCAGTGGCTGACCCGTCAACGGGTGGAACGGGCACGCCACTTGTTGGAAACCACCGACCTGACGGTGGACCAGGTGGCCCGCGAGTCGGGCTTCGGCACGGCGCAGTCGATGCGGGCCCATCTCCAGGCGGCGCTCGGCGTGACGCCCACGGCCTACCGCCGCACCTTCCACGCGGCCGCGGAACACCAGGAGGAAGCGTCGGCGGTCCGCGTCGGAGCCTGAGCCACGCGGACCCGCCCGCTTGTCCACAGGCTGTGGACAAGCGGGCGGACGACGGCGGTGGCGGTGCGGCGCTGTGCGCCCCGAGCACGGCAGCGCCGCACCGCTCTTCGGTTCCGGCGCTCCCGCGGATCCCCCGGCCCCGGGAGCAGACGCCGGATCACGACCCGCACTCGTCGAGGACTCCCGTCAGGGCCCTCGCCGTCCCCTCGCTGCGCATCGCTGACGCCCAGCGTGATCACCTCGTCACGACACGTCAACACCGTTTCGGGTAGCCATGCTCGACTCGCCGTAATTGCCCTGTTCGTCGGCTCGGCGCACGGGAGCACACCCGGCGCACCGGATCACACACGGCACCGCGCGGCAGTCGCCCTGTGCCCCCGTGCTCTCCCGGCGGCGCGGCAACCCCGGGCCGGGGGCGCTCTCAGACCGCCTCGTACGCCAGCCCGCCGTACGTCGCCGCGCTGCCCCCGCAGGGCGTGCCGGGCCCGGACGCCGTGCCGCAGCGGTCCAGTTCGCACCAGATGCGCTTGCCGGTGCCCTCGGTGCTCCAGCCCCAGCGGTCGGCGAGGCCGTCGACGAGGGCCAGTCCACGCCCGCCGGTCGCGTCGCCGTCCACGCAGCGCGGCACCGGCGCCCGGCCGCTGCGGTCGGCGACCTCCAGCCGGACGGTGACCTCCTCGGCCGCGTCCTGCCCGGGCAGGGACAGCCTCAGGACGGCCGGACAGCCGGTGTGCACCACGGCGTTGGTGACCAGCTCGGAGACGAGCAGGATCAGCGTCTCGGCCAGCGGCTCGTCCACCCCTATGCCGGACCCGGCCAGCCGTGAACGGGCCCAGCGCCGGGCCCGCCCCACCTCAGCGGGGTCGGGCCGGATCTCCAGCTGCACTTGAAGCACCTGCACCGCTCACACCATCCGAACCGGCGGACACTTGGACTCGCGCCTCACGAGGGCCACGATCCTAGCCATTTTCTGCATGCCCAGAACAACGGCCAGGAAAGGGATCACAGTGGGTGACTCCCCTACGGCACAGCATGGTTGACGTTGAGTCACCTCAACAAGCGCTTCGGGCATATTCCAGCGCGAAGGAGTACCCGTGCGGCATACTGTGCGACGCTCGCCACGGGGAGTCGAACGGACGGCCACGGACGGCCCGGTCACCCGGCGGGCACCCGCGAGAACCGGCCGGAGGGCCGCCGCCCACGGGGCGGCCCGGCCGCGATGCGCGCTCACAACGACTCGCATCCCACACAAGCTACCGGAGCCGGCCTCCGACTCCGGGCGGTGACGGGGAACCCGTCGGACGGACTCCGCTCCCGACGCTCCGTGATCAGGAGAATGCCACGATCCGTGACACGGATGTCCGGTGCGTCACTCGGGCACGGTGAAGTAGCGGGCGAACGCGGAGACGATCTCCTCCTCGCCGATCCGGCCGTCCCCGTCCCTGTCCAGCGCGCCGGCGACCTGCCCGGCGAGGTTCCCGGCGACCCCCAGCACCGTGAGCACGCGCGCGGTGTTGTCCACGCCGACCGTGCCGTCCCCGGCGCTGTCGGCGACGGCGAGCGCCGCGTGCAGGAAGGGGCGGGCGATCTCGGCGAAGCGCTCGGGGTTGTCGCGCAGCCGTTTGACCGCGCCGTTCACGAACTCCTCGCGGGTGATGCGCTGGTCGCCGTCCCGGTCGGCGATGCCGGCCATGCCCTGCCAGAACGCCTCGGCCCCGACGTACAGGGCCTGGCCCCGGTCGGAACGGGCCGCGGTGTCGAACTCGGCGAGCAGCGCCTTGGCCGCGGAGCTGAAGTCCTCGCGGTCGATGTAGCCGTTGCCGTCCTGGTCGAAGCCGGCGAAGCGGGCCGCGATCCTGCGCTCGTACTCGCTGGTGACCATGTCTTCTTCAGGCCGCCTTAGGTCGGAGGGTCGTCTCGCTGGGAGCGTACGTGGTGAGGGGGCAGGGGGGAGCCGGAAAGCGGTGCTTGGACCAAGACCGGGGGAACAACGGGACACGCGTGTGACACATGTGAGGGGGACCACGCGCGGGCGGGGTGAACGGCGGGCGGCTCAGGCCGAGAGCGGGCGGGCGTCCTCGTCGACGGCGGAGGAGACGTCCGGGTGGATCTCGAACAGGCGGCGCACACCCAGCGCGCCGAGCACCTTGTTGACGTGGCTGCCGTCGGCGGCGCCCCGCGCCGGGAGGATCAGCCGCAGCCGGCCCTGGCAGGAGCGCAGCAGCCGGCGGGAGGCTATGAGCACGCCCACCCCGCTGGAATCGCAGAACCACACCTCGGAGAGGTCGAGGACGAGCGCGTGCCGCCCCTCGGCCACCACGTCGTGCACCCGCTGCCGCAGCACCGGGGAGGTCACCAGGTCGAGCTCGCCGGAGACCCGGAGGACGGCCCATGAGCCGTTCTCCTGGTCGGTCACTTTGAAGGTCACCACCACGCCCCTCGCTCGCCGAAACGGAAGCAATACCTACGCTTCCTTGCAGCGCGGCTGCCCACCGGCCGTTCCCTGAAACACGGCCCCAGAAACGGTTACCGAACAGAAAGGGCTTGTTTTGGTCGCCTTCGATCTGATTCGGTCGGTTCCGATCGACTCACGGGAGGGAAGGTGTGATCCGTACGGCAACCGACCTGCACCGGCGGCCTCTTACCACGGAGGGCTTCGCGAGGGGCGCACATTGCCACAAAGGGGCGTGCACGCGCGTCCGTGGCGACTACATTCGTGGCGTCGCCGGTCACACACCGGACCCGGGCACCGACCACCCCGGGGGCCCGGGGGACGAACAGGGGGTGAGGGGCCGCATGCCGAAAAGGGACGCACCGCCCCGCTGGGACCGCAAGATGCAGCAGCGGCTCGCCCGTGGGGAGGCGGCCGCCCTCGGCGAGCTCTACGACCGCTTCGCCTCCCTGGTGCACGGTCTCGCCCACCGCGTCCTCGGTGACGAACACGCCGCCGACGGCGTCACCCGCGACGTCTTCGCGCACGTCTGGCAGCACCCCGACTCCTACGATCCCCGGCAAGGCCCCCTGCGCAGCTGGCTCGCCGCCCTGACCAACCGGCTGGCCGTGCAGCGGCTGCGCACCGCCGGGACCGCCGCGCTCGCCCGGGGCGGCCCCGGCACCACCGAGGACCTGGAGCGCAAGGTGCGGCACGCCACGGTGGCCGCCCGCGCCGACTACATCGTCCAGTCCATGCCCGCACCGCTGCGGGCCGCGCTGGAACTGGCGTACTTCCAGCGCCGCGACTACCGGCAGACCGCCGCCGACCTGGGCGTCACCGACGAGGAGGCGCGCCGCCGGCTGCGCCTGGGCCTGCAGTTGCTGGCCACCGCCCACGACACCGAGGCGCCGGGCGCCCCGCCCGGTATCGGAGGTGCCGCGTGAGCGGGCGCCGCCCCGAGCCGTACGACGACCGCGGGCCCCTCGCCTCCGGGACGGGCGGTCCGCCCCCGGGGCCGGAGCACCATGTGCTGAAGTCGCTGCTGGGCGCCTGGGCGCTGGCCGCCTGCGCACCGGCCGAGGCGGAGGCCGTCGAGGAGCACCTCGGCGACTGCGGGCCCTGCGCGGACGAGGCGCTGCGGCTGCGCGAGGCGGTCGGCCTGCTCCACCGGCCCGAAAGCCTCGACCTGGACCCGGCGCTGCGCGCCCGCGTCCTGGAGACCTGCCTGGAGCGGCGCCCGCCGCGCATCCCGGTCCCCGAGTGGGCCACCGCCTACGACGCCGAGACGGCCCGGCTCGACGCGCTGCTCCAGGACTTCGGGGACTCCGAGTGGCACGCGCCGGTCCGGCTGCGCTGGTACGAGGGCGACGAGGCGAGCACCCGCCGCACCACGGTCGCCGGGGTCATCGCCCATCTGCTGACCGTCGACGGGCTGGTCGCGGTCGCCCTGGGCCTGGAGGACCCGCTCGGCGACGTCCGGCCCGCCCGCCCCACGCCGTCGGACCGCACCGAGGCCTACTGGCACGCCGCACGCTTCCCGCCCACCCGGGCCGTCCGCGGCCCCTGGCGGGAGCAGAGCCACCGGCTGATCCGCACGGTCTCCTTCACCGGCAGCGACACCGGCCGCATGACGGTCCCCTACGGCGACTTCGCGCTGCCGCTGCACGACGCCATGCTGGACCGGGCCTTCGAGTGCTGGGTGCACGCGGAGGACATCGCCGAGGCGGTGGACTACCCCTACGACCCGCCCTCCGGACGGCACCTGCACACCATGGTGGACCTCGCGGCCCGGCTGCTGCCGGTGGTCCTGGAGAACCGCCGCCACCACGGGCTGGCCGCTCCTGTGGAACGCCGGCTCGTGTCGGCCGGGGAGCCGGGACGCAGCCTGCGCCTGGAGATCGAGGGTTCCGGCGGCGGGGAGTGGCTGATCCCGCTGGACTCGCCGGCGGCGAAGGGGTCGGCGGAGCACGAGGTTGCGCATGTCGCGCTGGACGGGGCGGAGTTCTGCCGGCTGGCGGCGGGGCATGTGCCTCCGCCTGAGGCTGCCGCCGGGCAGGAGGGGGACCGCGAGGCGATCAGGGATGTCCTGTTCGCCGCGGCGAGCCTGAGCCGTATGTAAGGACGCCTTGTGCTTCGTCGGCGGCTGCGGGCCGTCGTGGGCCGTTCGCGCCCGCAGCCGCCGACGGCAAGAGTGACCGTGCCCCGAAGAGGCGCGGGGAACTGCGCGAGCCACCACGCCGCACCAGCGGCCGCCGACGGCGAGAAGGGGCCGCCTCCTAGGCGAACACCACGGTCCGGCGGCCGTTCAGCAGGATCCTCCGCTCGGCGTGCCACTTCACCGCCCGCGCCAGCGCCTGGCACTCCACGTCCCGCCCGACGGCGACCAGCTGATCGGGCGTGACGTCGTGCGACACCCGCTCGACCTCCTGCTCGATGATCGGCCCCTCGTCCAGATCCGCGGTGACGTAATGAGCGGTCGCCCCGATCAGCTTCACACCCCGCGCGTGCGCCTGGTGATACGGCTTCGCACCCTTGAAGCTCGGCAGGAAGGAGTGGTGGATGTTGATGATCCGCCCCGACAACTGCTTGCACAGGTCGTCGGAGAGCACCTGCATGTAGCGGGCGAGGACGACGAGTTCGACCTCGTCCTCGCGCACGATCTCCAGCAGCCGTGCCTCCGCCTCCTGCTTGGTGTCCCTCGTCACCGGGATGTGGTGGAAGGGGATGTTGTAGGAGGCCACCAGCTCGGCGAAGTCGGTGTGATTGGACACCACACCGGCGATCTCCACCGGCAGAGCGCCGGTCCGCGCGCGGAACAGCAGGTCGTTCAGGCAGTGCCCGAACCTGCTGACCATGAGCAGGATGCGCATCTTCTCGTCGGCCCGGTTGATCCGCCAGTCCATCTGGAAGGAGTCACCGATGGCCGCGAAGCTCGCCCGCAGCTTCTCCACGGTGACCGGCGCCTCGGCGGAGAAGTGGACGCGCATGAAGAACAGACCCGTGTCGTGGTCGCCGAACTGCTGGCTGTCCTCGATGTTGCAGCCGGTCATGAACAGGTAGCTGGACACGGCGTGCACGATGCCCTGCTTGTCGGGACAGAACAGCGTGAGGACGTACTGGTCGGCCGGGGCCGCGGCTCGGGTGGACTGCTCGCTCATGGGGGAAAGGGTCGCACACCCGGGCCCGCGCCCGGCCTGCCGTTCCGCTACGCGGACCGGGTCAGGATGCGCAGCACCTCGAGCGTGCTGGGCGGCGCGTCCGGGTCGTCGCCGTCGCTCGCTGCCATCCGTACGTGCGCGTCGCGCGCCGCGCGGACCGCCTCCGGCCAGCCCTCGTGCTCCAGGTACGCGGTCACCTGGGCGTCCGGGCCGACCTGGTGCATGATCCGCAGCACGCGCAGCACCGCGGTGTCGACGAGCGCGGCCTCCTGCGAGTCGCGGAAGATCGTGCCGACGTACTTCTCCGCGGACCAGTTGTCCAGCCAGGTGTCCTCGACCAGCCGGTACACGGCGTCGGTGACGTCGCCGTAGCCGGGCACGCCGGCCAGCCAGACGTCCCGCTGGAAGCCGGGGTCGGAGAGCATGTGCAGCGCGGAGCGCACATTGCTGCGCCAGCGCCACCACGGCATGTCGTTGAGTGGCATGCCGCCCATGGTGGAGGAGCGACGGCCGCGACGGGAAGAGTTCTCCGAACCTTGCACGGTCGTCGATCGTACGTTTCCCTCCCGCACCGGTCGGACGGGACCCCGCAATTCACCTCCGCGTCACCGTCCGTCGACCGAGGGTCACTCCCGGGTTCGCCGTGTGAGGGAATCGTGCGGGGGCATGACCGGCAGGCGACGCACCCGCAGCACCGTCCTCCCCCTCCCCCTCGCCCGGACCGCCCGTGCCGGCGCCCTCGCCGCGGGGGCCCTGGCGGCGTGCGCCGCGCTGGTCGCGGGGTGCGGGATCGTCCCCGGGGTCACGGGGGGCTCCGGGGACGACACGATCACCGTGATGACGTGGGCGCCCGAGGACACCGGCGGACTCGGGGCCACCGACAAGGCCGGCATGCCCGCGTTCGCCGAGGCCTACGGCCGCTGGGTCAACGCCCGGGGCGGCATCAACGGCCGCCGGCTGGAGGTGCTGACCTGCGACGAGGGTGACGACCCGCTGGCCGCCGCGCGCTGCGCCCGGCGCGCGGTCGCGGAGAACGCCGTCGCTGTGGTCGGCTCCTACAGCCGGCACGGCGACGCCTTCCTGCCCACGCTGGAGACCGCCGGCATCCCGTACATCGGCGGCTACGGCATCACCCACGACGAGTTCACCAGCCCGCTGTCCTATCCCGTCAACGGCGGTCAGCCCGCCCTGCTGGCCGGTCTCGGCCGCACCCTCGCCGACGTGTGCGGGCCGGTCGCCCTGGTCCGGCCCGACACCATCGCGGGCGACCAGCTGCCCCCGCTGCTGGACTCGGGCCTGACGGCGGGCGGGCACGCCCCGGCCGGTGACCTGCGCGCCGCCGAGGCCGCGACCTCCTACGGCGACACCGCCGAGCAGGCGCTGGAGCACGCCGCCGCCGGTTCCGGGGAGAGGGGCTGCGTGGTGCCGGCGCTCGGGGACCGCACCGGCACCTTCATGGACTCCTTCCGGCGCGCCCGCGCCGGGCACCCCGACGTGCGCACCGCGACCGTGCTGGGCAGCGTCGACCAGACGGTGCTGGACGCATCCGGCGGGGCGTCGGGACCGTACGAGGGGGCGTACGTCACCGGCTGGTACCCGGAGGCGGGCGACGCCCGCTGGAACCCGATGAAGGAGGTGATCCGGGCGGAGGCGTTCGGCGACAACAGCATCGACCCGGCGGACGCCGGGGTGCAGACCACGTGGATCGCCTACACCGTCCTCCGGCAGGCCGTGGAGTCGCTCGGGGACGGCGAGGTCAGCGCGGACACGGTGAGCGGGGCGCTGGACGGCGGTCTGAAGGTCTCCACCGGCGACCTCACGCCGACGCTGCGCTGGCGGTTCCAGGACAAGCTGGCCGCGGTCGGCCTCCCCCGCCTGGTCAACGCGAACGTGACCCTCCAGATGGTCGACCAGGGCCGCCTGGTCTCCGCCGCGAAGGGCTTCACCGACGTCACCGCCACCCTCCGCAACGCCCCCCTGTGAAGCACCGCAACGCCCTCACGGGACGCGGGGAAGCGCGCGATCAGCCCCGACACACCGGCACCCGCCCCCGACCGGAGCCCCGCACCCCATAGGCGCGCCCCGCCGCCCCAGCCCTACAGCTGGGTCGGCGCCCGCTCGGTCAGCCCGTACTGACGAGCGATCTCGTTCCACAACTGGGAAGCCTTCTTCTTCTGCTCCGTGGCCGTCCCGCTCGCCCGGTTCCCCTCCTCCGTCTCACGGGTCGACCGCGCCTGCCCCTTCTTGCACCCCTTCTTGCCCGCCGTCTGTTCCGCCCAGCGCGCGTAGTGGTCGTCGGCCGAGGCCGACGCCTTCCACGCCTTCCGCAGGGCCTCCGTCAGCGTCTGGTGCTCGGGCAGCTTGTCCACGGACAGCTGGGACAGGTCGGTCACCAGCTGGTTCCGCTGCTTCGCGGCCTCCCGCAGGTCGGACGCCGCCTTGCCGAGGTCGCGGCACGACTTCACGTCCTCCACCGCGCTGATCACGGTGCTGCGGCTGTCGCCGCTGTGCGCCAGCAGCTTGTCCAGCTCGACGGCCTGCTCCCGGCCCGGGTCGGCGGACGGTGAGGCCGAGGCCTCCTCGCTCGCGGGCGCGGTGGCGGACACCGGCTGGTTCTTCCCGGAGTCGTCGTCCCCGCCGCCGCTGCCGAGCAGGGCGCCGGCGCCGACACCGACGACGGCGATGCCGACCCCGACCGCGGCGATCAGCGGCCACCGCGGGCCGCCGCCACCGCCACTGCCACCACCGCCGCCGCGTCCGCCACGGCCCGGCGGGGGCGGCGCGGGAGGTCCGGGCGGGGTGCGGTCGGCCCGGGCGGGACGTCCGTACTCCATGCGCGGAAGCTGCTGGGTGGACCCCGCGGCGCCGCCGTCGTCGTTGCGGAAGAGGTTGTCGAACTCGGCCGGCGGCTGCCGGCTGCCGTCGTCGGGCGCGGCGCCGTAGGGCTGCGTCGGTCCCTGGTCGGTGATCGGGGCGATGAACTGGGTGGGCTCGGCGTCCGGGTTGCCGTGCTGCGGCAGCGGGCCGGGGCCGGGCGCGGGCTGCGGGGGCATGCCGAGGTTGCGGGTGGCCTCCGCGTCGTGCGCGGCGGGCATCTCGGGCGGCAGCGCGCCCGGGGCGACCGGGGGTATGTACTGGGTGGCGCCCTCGTCGAAACCGCCCGCGGCGACCGGCGGGAGGAACTGCGTGGCGCCCTCGGCCCCGTCCGGGGCGGGCGGCAGGGGGGCGCCCTGGGCGGCCGGGTAGCCGTAGCCTGCGCCGTCCGGCGTGCCGTAACCCGCGCCGTGCCCGCCGTACGCCGCCGCGCCGCCGGTGCCGTAGCCGTCCGTGCCGGTGTGTCCGTAGCCGGCGCCCTGCTGCCCGGCCTGCGCGCCGTGGCCGTAGGCGTCCGGGGTGCCGTTGGCGGCCGGGTAGCCGCCCTGGGGCTGGGTTCCCTCGGGGGGCAGCGGGCCGGGTCCCTGTCCGGCCGGGGCCTGGCCGCCGGCGTCCCAGGAGGGCTGCTGCTGCGGCTGCTGCTGCTGCCAGGAGCCGTCGCCCGCGGCGGGCCACTCCTGCCCCGCCGCCGGGGCGGGTGCCTGCTGCTCGGGGCCCCAGGGGGTCCCCCAGGTCTGGCCGCCGGGCGGCGCGGAGGCGGGGAACCCGCCGGCGGGCGGCCGGCCGTCCGTGCCGCCGGGCGCCACGGGACCGGACGTCATGCCCGGCAGCAGGGGTTCACCACCGTCGGAGGGCAGCACGATGCCTTCGCGCGCGGGGCGCGCCGAGGGCTCCTCGCCCTGTCCACTCTGCGTCACCGGGACTCCTACCAATGGGGGACCTTGTGAATCGTCGGCTCACGCTACCGGGTCCCCGGAGCCCGGTGCCACGCAGCACAGAACCTGACCTCTTGCCCTGTGAGCGCGGTAACAAAACCAGGTCACCGCACGCTGCTTACGTCCCCTCCCTCCCGTCCGCCTCCCGCGTCGCACGGGGTGTCACGTACGTCACGCCGCCGCCTGGAGCTCCATGCGCGCCCCGAACTCCCGTACCACCGGCTCCTCGCGGTACGGCTCCAGGCGCTGCTGGAGGTCCTCCAGGTACTCGGCGCCCCGGTTGGAGCGCAGCCCGCCCAGCAGGTCCGCCGCCTTCAGGCCGGTGCTGCAGGCCTGTTCGATCTCCCGCTGCTGCACCTGGGCCGTGGCCAGCAGCACATAGCCGATCGCCCGGCGCCGCGCCCGCGAGGGCGGGTGGCCGTCCAGCGACTCCTGGGCGTACCGCGCGGCGGCCTCCGGCCGGCCGAGGTCACGGTGGCAGTGCGCCAACTCGTCGGCCAGATACGCCGCGTCGAAGTGCGCGATCCACGGCGGGTCGTCCCCGGAGTCCGGCGCGGCGGCCTCCAGGGCGCTCACCGCGCGGCCCGCGGCGGCCTCCGCGGCCTGGGCGTCGCCCATCAGCGCGTGCCCCCGGGCCTCCGCCGCGAGGAACATCGCCTCCGCACGGGGTGTCACGCGCCCCCGCGCGCCCTCCTGCGCCGCCCGCGCCAACTGGGCGATCTCGCGCGGGTTCCCGAGCTGCGCGGCGAGGTGGCTCATGGACGCGGCGAGCACGTATCCGCCGTAGCCGCGGTCCCCGGCCGCCTGCGCCAGCCGCAGCGCCTGGATGTAGTAGCGCTGCGCCAGGCCCGGTTGGCCGGTGTCGACGGCCATGTACCCGGCCAGTTCCGTGAGTCGGGCGACCGCGGCGAACAGGTCGCGCCCCACCGCCTCGCGGTACGACCCGGCCAGCATCCCCGAGACGACGCTGTTGAGGTAGTGCACCACGACCGGGCGGACGTGCCCGCTGCCGTACTGGTGGTCCAGGGCGACCAGCGCCTCCGTCATGGACCGCACCGCCGCCACGTCGGACTGGCCCACGCGCGGGCCGGTGGAGCGCGCGACCTGCCCGTCGGGCGCGGAGATCAGCCAGTCCCGGCTGGGCTCCACCAGCGCCGAGGCGGCGACCGAGGACCCGGACAGGAAGTCCCGCCGCCCCACGTCGCTGCGCCACAGCTCGCAGACCTGCTCGATGGCTCCCAGCACCGTCGGCGAGAACTGGAGGCCGACCCCCGACGCGAGGTTCTTGCCGTTGGCCATGCCGATCTCGTCGATCGTGACCGTACGGCCCAGCTTGCGGCCCAGCGCCTCCGCGATGATCGCCGGCGCCCGGCCCCGCGGCTGCTGGCCCCGCAGCCAGCGCGCCACCGACGTCTTGTCGTAGCGCAGGTCGAGGCCGTGCTCCGCGCCGCACATGTTGACCCTGCGGGCCAGTCCGGCGTTGGAGCATCCGGCTTCCTGGATGAGTGCCTGCAGCCGTTCGTTCGGCTGCCGGGCGACGAGCGGCCTTGCGGCCATGGCGTACCCCCTGAGGCTGCGGTGCCTGCCCACGCACCGGGTTGACGTGTTGTCCGCGGCCGTACGTCTCACGTCGTCCCGGCGAGACGTCCGGCCGGGAGGATCAATGCCCCGTCGACATACCGACAATGCGGGACATGTGAGAATTGCCGGGGTAACGGCGGTTGCCGGCCCCCCTCCTGGTTACCCCGTCGCGGTGGCGGATCCCCCCGCGCGCCCCCACGGATGCACCCATGCGCCCCGGACACGGACCCGGTGCCCCTCCCCCGCGCACGGGGGCGGGCGTAACCCCTGGTGACGGCTGTAGTTGTGTTCATCGTGGAAGAGACGATCGCGGGCGCCGACGCCGTACAGATCCCGACGCAGCGCGGGGAATCGCTGCTGGACACCGCCGTGCGCTATGCCGAGGAGCGGCACTGGGACGTGGTGCCGGGCACCTGGACCGAGGTCGTCGACGGGGTGCACGTCTGCTCGTGCGGTGACCTCGCGTGCTCCGCGCCGGGCGCGCACCCGGGCCGCCCCGACTGGGCGGCGCAGTCCACCGGCAGCGCCACCGTCGCGCGCCGGATGTGGCAGCAGTGGCCCGACGCCTCGATCCTGCTGCCCACCGGGCGCACCTTCGACGCGATCTCCGTGCCGGAGACGGCCGGACTCCTGGCGCTGGCGCGGATGGAGCGGATGGGGCTCACGCCGGGCCCGGTGACCCGGACACCGCACCGGCGCACGGAGTTCTTCGTGCTCCCGGGGGCGGCGGCGAAACTCCCGGAGCTGGTGCGCGACCTGGGGTGGGCGCTGCCGTCGCTCGACCTGGCCGTCCTGGGCGAGGGGTCGTACGTGGCCGCGCCGCCGACCCGGGTCGGATGCCGCGGGGCCGTGCAGTGGGTCCGCCGGCCGACCCGGGAGAACCGCTGGCTGCCGGACGCGGAGGAGCTGGCGTCCGCGCTGGCCTACGCCTGCGGCCGGGACCGGTGACCGGAGCACCGCCCGCCCCCGCACCGTGATCCCGCGGTCCGTTCCCCTTAGGCTCGGGGGCCGACGGAGGGAGACGTGGTGGGGACTGTTGCCGTACGCGTGCGGGGTCTGTGGAAGCGGTTCGGGGAGCAGGTCGCCGTCGGCGGGATCGACCTCGAGCTGCCCGCGGGGCGGTTCATCGGGCTGGTCGGGCCGAACGGCGCCGGGAAGACCACCACGCTGTCCATGGTGACCGGGCTGTTGCGCCCGGACCAGGGCACCGTCGAGGTCGTCGGGCACGACGTGTGGCGGGACCCGGTCGAGGTCAAGGCCCGGATCGGCGTCCTGCCGGAGGGACTTCGCCTCTTCGAGCGGCTCTCCGGGCGCGAACTGCTCGCCTACAGCGGCCGGTTGCGCGGGCTGCCCGGCGAGGAGGTCGACAGGCGCGCCACGCAGCTGCTCGACGTGCTCGACCTGGCAGGCGCCCAGCACAAGCTCGTCGTCGACTACTCCACCGGCATGCGCAAGAAGATCGGCCTGGCCGCCGCCCTGCTGCACAATCCGGAAGTCCTGTTCCTGGACGAGCCGTTCGAGGGCGTGGACCCGGTGTCCGCGCAGACCATCCGGGGCGTCCTGGAGCGCTACACGGCGTCCGGCGCCACGGTGGTGTTCTCCTCGCACGTGATGGAGCTCGTGGAGTCGCTGTGCGACTGGGTGGCGGTGATGGCCGCGGGCCGCATCCGTGCCCACGGCCCGCTCGCCGAGGTGCGCGGCGACGCCCCCACCCTCCAGCGGGCGTTCCTCGAACTGGTCGGCGCCGACAGCCGCGACACCGCTTCCGACCTCGACTGGCTGGGCGGCGGGGCCCGGTGAGCGCGCCCGCGATCACCCCCGTCGTCGTACGGCTGAAGCTGTCGCTGCTGCGCAACGGCCTGCGCCAGTCCGGCGGCCGCCGCGCCGCGTACATCGCCTCCGCCGTCTTCGCTCTGCTGTTCGCCGCGCTCCAGGTGCTCGGACTCGTCGCGCTGCGCGGCTTCGGCCACGTCGAGTCGCTGGTCGTGCTGCTGGTGGCGGTGCTGGCCGTGGGCTGGGCGGTGATGCCGCTGTTCTTCCCCGGCGGCGACGAGACCCTCGACCCGACCCGCCTGGTGATGCTGCCGCTGCGCCCGCGGCCCCTGGTGCGGGCTCTGCTGGCGGCCTCCCTGGTGGGCATCGGGCCGCTGTTCTCGCTGTGCCTGCTGACCGGTTCGGTGATCGCCGTCGCGCACGGCGCGGCGGCCTTCGCGGTGGGCGTCCTCGCCGTCCCGCTGGCGCTGCTGGTGTGCGTGGCCCTGGCGCGGGCCGTGGCCGCGGCGAACGTACGGCTGCTCACCAGCCGCAAGGGCCGCGACCTCGCGGTGCTCAGCGGTCTGGTCATCGCGATCGGCGCGCAGGTGGTCAACTTCGGTGTGCAGCGGCTCGGTTCGTCCGGTCTGGAGCAGCTGGACCCGGTGGCGGACGTGCTGCGCTGGCTCCCGGCCGCGTCGGCGGTCGGCGCCGTGCACACGGCCGGCGAGGGGTCGTACGGCGTCGCGGCGGCGCAGCTGGCGGTGAGCGCGGCGGCACTGGCGGCGCTGCTGGTGCTGTGGTCGCGTTCCTTGACCCGGCTGATGACCTCGCCGGACGGCTCCACGCTGCAGGCGGGCGACTCCGCGGTGCGCGACCGCCCGTCGGCCGGACTCGGGCGCCTGCTGCCGCAGGGCAGGACCGGCACGGTGATGGAGCGCAGCCTGCGCTACATCTGGCGCGACCCGAAGACGAAGGCGGCGTGGGTGACATCGCTGGCGATCGGCCTGATCGTGCCGGTGTTCAACGCCTGGCAGGGCACCGGCTCGGTGTACTTCGCCTGTTTCGCCGCCGGGATGCTCGGCATCCAGATGTACAACCAGTTCGGGCAGGACACCTCGGCGTTCTGGATGGTCGCGACGACCATCTCCTCCACCCGTGACGCCTACGTCGAACTGCGCGCCCGCGCCCTGGCGCTGCTGCTGATCACCCTGCCGTACGCCACGCTCGTCACCGTGCTGACGACGGCGATGCTGGACGACTGGACGCGACTGCCGGAGGCGCTGGGCCTGTCCTTCGCGCTGCTCGGCGCGATGCTCGCGACCGGCGCGTGGACCTCGGCCCGCTTCCCGTACTCCGTTCCGCAGGAGGGCTACAAGAACGTCGCCCCCGGCCAGGTCGGGCTCGCCTGGATCTCGATCTTCGGCGGCATGATCGCGGCGGCCCTGCTGTGCCTCCCGGTGATCGCCGCCACCATCTGGCTGAACCTCGACGAGAGCGGCCAGGACCTCCGGTGGCTCTTGCTCCCCGTGGGCACGGTCTACGGGGCGCTGCTGGCCCTGGGCGGTCTGCGTCTCGCCGCGCCCCGGACGGCCGGCCGGCTCCCGGAGATCATCGCCGCGGTCAGCAAGGGCTGAGCGCCCTTCCGCCGCCGCGTGGGAAAACCGGTTGGCGGCCGGGGTGGCCGCTGCTACGGTCCGGGAGGCCGTGCGAGAGAGCGAGGAGGTGGTACCCGTGAACGCCGTACTGACATGGGTGCTCCCCTCCGGGGTCACGGTCGGGCGATAGGCAGGTCGTCCGGGAGCGCCGTTTCCGCGCACTCCCGAAAGGCACCACCATGCGTGTCATCTCCGAGAACCACCTCGACGACGGTCTCCTGGAACGCGAGTTCACCCTCGGCGAGATTCCCGGCCTGCTGTGGACGCCGCCGGCGGCGTCCGCTGCCGCGCCGGCGCCGCTGATCCTGCTCGGCCATCCCCCGCTGGGCCTGCGCGCGATGTATCCCCGGCTGGTGGCCCGGGCCCGCCGGGCCGCGGCGGACGGTTTCGCCACCGCCACCGTCGAGCTCCCCGGCAGCGGCGACCGGCCCGCGTGGCCGGCCCTGGACCAGGCCCGCGCCGATCTCCGGCAGGCGATGCGGGCGGGCGGTCCGGTCGGCGACGAGATCGTCGACGCGCTCGTCCTCCCGCTGGTCGAGCGGGCGGTCCCCGAATGGCGCGCCGCCCTTGACGCCCTGCTGGGGCTGCCCGGGATCGGCGGTCCGGTCGGCTACTCGGGCGGGCTGATCTCCGTCGGCATCGGCCTGGCGGTGGCCGACCCGCGCGTCGAGGCCGCCGTCCTGTTCGCGGGGAGCCTGGTGCCCCGGGTCATGTTCGAGGAGGCCCGGCGGGTGACCGTTCCGCTGCACGTCCTGCTCCAGTGGGACGACGAGGGGAACGAGCGGCAGGCGGCCCTGGACCTGTTCGACGCCTTCGGTTCCGGGGAGAAGTCGCTGCACGCCCATCTGGGCGGCCACACCGGCGTCCCGGAGCACGCGGGGGACGCCGCGGCGCGGTTCTTCGCCCGGCATCTGAAAGGCGCCTGACGCCGGCCTCCCGGGGGCTCGGGCCGCGCGGGACACGGCTCGGGCTCCCCGGAGCCCTCACGTCTCGTCGAGGGTCTCCAGGAACGGTTCGATGGCGGAGAACCAGGCGTCGGGCTGGTCGTAGTGGACCAGGTGGCCGGCGTCGGCGACCTCGGCGTACCGGCCGCGGGGCAGGACCCGGACCATCTCCTGGGCCTCCGCGCGGCCCAGTTCGCCGTCCAGGCCGCGCACCACCAGGGCGGGGCAGCGGACCTGGGCCAGTTCCTCCCAGTGCGCGTCGTACACCCAGGTCTCGCGGGAGCGGAGCATCTGGTCCGGGTCGAAGACGGGGCGCCAGCCGTCGGGGGACTCGGCCATCACCTCGGCGTAGAACTCGCCGCGGGCCGGGTTGGGCCGCTCCACCCAGGGGTCGTCCTCGCCGAACCACTTGCGCACGTCGGCGAGGGCCGCGAACGGCACGGGCCAGGAGGCGAACCACTCCGCCCACTCGCGCTGCGAGGCGCCCCCGAGGGCGGAGGCCCGCATGTCGCAGATGATCAGGCCGCGGACCAGGTCGGGGCGCCTGGCGGCCAGCTGCCAGGCGGTCAGGGCGCCCATCGCGTGGCCGATGAGGACGGCGGGGCCGAGGCCGAGCTGTTCGAGGGCGGCCTCCGCGTCGTCGACGTAGGCGCCGCGGGTGAAGGAGGCGTCCGAGGGCTTCTCGCTGCGGCCGTGGCCGCGCTGGTCGAGGGCGATCGCACGGTGGCGCGCGGAGAGCCGGCGGGCGGTGGACGCCCAGTGCGAGGCGCGGCCCATCAGGCCGTGCAGTAACAGCACGCCGGGGGCGTCCGCGGCGGCGTCCGCCACCGGGCCGGGCCCGTTCTTGGCCGGGTCGCCGAACTCCCAGGCGGCCAGACGTACGCCGTCCGCCCCTGTCACGTCGATGCGTCGCGCCATGGTCTGGCACCCCCCAAGCTCGCTGCCTGCCCACTGCCTGCCGCCGGTCCACCGGACCCGTCGGTCCGCCGGCTCCTGCCTGTCACCACAGCCGCACGTTATCGAATGAGCATTCGAAAATGCCCGTCTGCCCGGCAACACCCCTCGTTCGAGTGACCCCGTTCGGGGATTGACCGCCGTGGCCCGGGGGAGATCTTCAGCGGGAGGCGGACCGCTCGGGGAAAACGGTCCGAGGGGAATGACCCTGGGAGCTCGGGGCTCCGGGTCAGCACAGGGGAGGACAGGCCCCGGCGCCGCAGGGCGCCGGGGCTCCTCACGTGGTCACGGCACATCGTCCCGCCCCTCCCCGGCCGGGCGTCCACGTCGTCCGGCCAAGAACCCCTCAGGTCATATGCCTCGTCCGACAGCCTCGCACGCCGGGCGGGGAGGCGCTGCGATTCGGCGCAACGGATCCCGGACCGGCGCGTTCGTACCGGCGGGCGTGAAGCCTTCGCCCCCGCGGGGCCGCGGGTCAGGGCTTGGCGACGAAGACGTGCGAGGCGACCTCCGACTCCAGCTCGGCCGCCTCGCCGCTGCTGCCCACCAGCACCCCGCCCGCCGACTCCGTCACGCTCACCACCGAGCCGGGCTGCACACCCGCCCGGCGCAGCGAGTACATCAGCTGCGCGTCCGTCTGGATCGGCTCGCCGATCCGGCGCACGACGACCGTCTTGCCCTCGGCGCCCGGGTCCAGGTCGGCCAGCGACACCATGCCCTCGTCGAGGAAGGGGTCGGCGCCGTCCGTCTCGCCCAGCTCCTCCAGGCCCGGGATCGGGTTGCCGTACGGCGACTCGGTGGGGTGCCGCAGCAGCTCCAGGACGCGGCGCTCGACGGCCTCGCTCATCACGTGCTCCCAGCGGCACGCCTCGGCGTGCACCTGCTCCCACTCCAGGCCGATCACGTCGACCAGCAGACACTCGGCGAGGCGGTGCTTGCGCATCACACGGGTGGCCAGCCGACGGCCCTCCTCCGTGAGCTCCAGATGACGGTCCGGGGCGACGGACACCAGACCGTCGCGCTCCATCCGGGCCACCGTCTGGCTGACCGTCGGCCCGCTCTGGTCGAGCCGCTCGGCGATCCGGGCGCGCATGGGGACCACACCTTCCTCCTCCAGCTCGAGGATGGTGCGGAGATACATCTCCGTGGTGTCGATCAGTCCGGACATACGTGCCCCTCGATGAGATCTGCGGATTGGCTCTGCCGGAGGCTGGACTGCTCACCGGCGTGTGCGCTGGCCCGAGCCTCAATTCTTACGCATACGGCCGACAACCGGGCCGCGCCCAGGAAACGAGCGGGCCCGGCCGACGGAAACCGGCCCGCGCCACCACCGTATTGACACGGCACTGGTCCAGACCGCACGGTGATCGGCGACGTGTCCGCCCCGAAGGGAAGCCGCATGAGCGACCGCACGCCCGCCGGTCAGTTCCTCGACGCCGCGATCGGGCTGCTGCGGCGGCTGCGCGACGAGGAGGCCGAGCCGATCGCGGCCGCGGGCACCCTGCTCGCCGACGCGGTCGCCGACGGCGGACGGCTCTTCGCCTTCGGCGCGGGCCACTCCTCGCTCGCCGCGCAGGACCTCGTCTACCGGGCGGGCGGCCTCGCCCTGATGAACCTGCTCACCGTCCCGGGCATGGTGGGCGTCGACGTGATGCCGGCGACCCTGGGCTCCGCGCTGGAGCGGGTGGACGGGCTGGCGAGCGTGGTGCTGGAGTCCTCGCCGCTGCGGGAGGGCGACGTCCTGGTGATCATCTCCCTGTCCGGGCGCAACGCGCTGCCGGTGGAGATGGCGATGAAGGCCCGCACGATGGGCGTTCGGGTGATCGGCGTGACGTCGGTGGCCTACGCGTCCGAGACCTCCTCGCGGCACTCCTCGGGCACGTTCCTCAAGGACCACTGCGATCTGGTGCTCGACTCGGGCATCGCGGTCGGCGACGCGGAGCTCACCTGGGACGGCGTGCCCGCGCCGTTCGCGCCCGCGTCCACGGTCGTCACCTCGGCCCTGCTCCAGGCGGTCATGGCCACCGCCGCGGCCACCCTCGCCGACCGCGGGACCGAGCCGCCGCTGCTGCGCTCGGGGAACGTGGACGGCGGCCACGACTGGAACGCCCGCGTCATGTCCGAGTACGGCGACCGCATCTTCTACCACCACTGACGCCCGTACGCCCTGGGCGCTCGTACGCCCAGGGCGTGCGTACTCCCTGGGCGCTCGTACGTGCCGGTCAGTGGTCCTCGGGCAGCAGGGCCGCCAGGTCCAGGGCCGTGGCGATGTGGGCGGCGACGTCCTCCGCGTACATGGCGTCGGAGCGTTCGAACGTCGTGCGGTTCGCGGTCCGCAGAAACGTCACGGCACCGAGCGTGCGTCCCCTGCTGCGCAGCACCGTGCACAGCGCGTGCACCGCGTCCTCGGGCCACTGCCGCGCCAGCGCCCACTCGCGGGCCGCCTCCGCCGGCAGCGAGCCCGCGCCGGCCCGCACCGACCCGGCCCGCTCCACGCACTGCAGCGCCGGATGCCCCTCGGCGTAGCGCGTCGGCAGCCCCGCCCGGCCGTCCAGCCTGCTGGGCCCCGGCACCCCGGAGGGCGTGGCCGCGATGCGCACCAGACGCACCCGGTCGGTGTCCTCGCCGCCGCCCGCCACGCGGTCGATGAGGGCGTGGTCGGCGAATCCGGCGAGCGCGAAGTCCAGGTGGACCGTCGCCGCCTCCGCCGGGTCCTCGCACTCGGCCGCCGCACGCGCCGCGCGGTGCAGCTGCTGCGCGCGGAACCGCAGCAGCGACGCCTCCTGCTCGCCCTGCCGCGAGTCGGTCACGTCCTGGAACAGCCAGCCGACCCCCAGCGGCACCGGCTCCTCGGCGAGCGGCGACGCCAGCCGCACGAACCCGCTGCGCCAGCACCGCCGGCGCTCCCCCTCCGGTGTGCGCACGCTCACCCACAGCTCGGCCGGCGCGGGCGGCGCGCCCTCGGCCAGCACATGCGTCAGGGCGCTCTCCAGCTCCTCCACGCCCTGCGTCAGCAGCTCGCCCAGCGGGCGCCCCAGCACGGACGTACGCCCGGCGCCCAGCGCCCGTGCGGCGTGCGCGTTCACCACGGCGGGCCGCAGGTCGGCGTCGACCAGGACGACACCCCAGCTCGCGTCCTCCAGCAGCGCCTCGCTCAGCGCGATCGAGCGCTCCAGGTCGATCTGCGCGTGCACCTCGCTGAACGCGCAGTACACCCCGGCGGGCTTGCCGTCCGGACCGCGTACGGCCGCGGACTGGGTGCGCACCAGCACCCGGCCGCCGTCCTTGGTCAGCAGCGCGAACTCGTTCACCTGGCGGCCCGGCGCGTCCATGGCCGACATCAGCCGCGCCTCGACCTCCTCGGCGTCCGCGCTGCGCACGGCCCACCCGGCGAATCCTGCCCGGCCCACGGCCTCGGCGGCGGTCCAGCCGAGGACGCGCTCGGCCTCGCGGTTCCAGTGCGTCACCACACCGTCCGCGTCGAAGGCGCACAGGGCCGCGTCCATGCCGTCGAGCAGCGCCGCGAGCAGATCGGAGCCGGACGGCCCCTCCCGCTCGGGCTCGGGCCCTTCCGGCCCGAGCTCGTCGGTGGCCCCACTACGCCGGGATGCACTCACCTGGACCCCCTGCAGGCTGTGTCCGCCCGTACGGCACGACGGTTCGCTCACTTGCAATCATTCAACTTGAACGTGACTCAGCGCACATCGAGTTCTCGACAAGATTGTGGGAATTGTTGCCCGCCGACCTCGTACCCACGCTTTCACGAGGGAAAAGTCCTCAGCCGCAACGTCAGCCAGACATCGGTCTCCCCTGGCAGGACGTACCGCTCGGTCTCGTCGAATCCCCGCGCGCGGGCGAACCGGACGCCGTCCTCGTTCGCGGCGAGCACCACCGTCTCGACGGCTCCGGCGCCCGCCGCCCGCGCGTGCTCCAGCCCGGCCTCGTAGAGCGCGGACCCGAAGCCCTTGCGCCGGTGGCCGGGCAGCACCCGGGCGATGACGGTGGCGACGGCCTCGGCGCCGGTGGGGGGCCGCACCGTCGAGCAGCCGACCAGCGCGTCGCCGTCGTAGGCGTTCTCCAGCCGGTACCCGCGGGCGAGGCGCTCACGGGCCTCCCCGGGCGACATGGCGGCCGGCGGGACGATCACGTTGTGGACGTGCCGCCACTGCTCCAGCATGGTCGCGCCGTCCACGGCCCGGATACGGAGATCACTCATCCGCGAAGCCAACCGTGCCCCGCCCCGGAGGTCAACGGAAATCCGGGCCGCGCGCACCGGGGTGTAGGTGTCGCGCGGGGCGCCCGGGACACGGCTTCGCGGACGGTCCGGAAAAAAGTGGTTGATCCTGCGGCGAGCGGTTCTTATGGTGGCGGTACTTCGGAAAGGAGGTGGTTCGGCAGATGTATGACAACCGGACGGAAGAGGTGGCTGCGGGCTAGTGGCCCGCCGCCGTACTCGGTTCGGCGCCGGACCGGCGTGCGAGTGATGCACGCAACCGGCCCAATCCAACGCAGTCACCCGACCCGCGAGTCGCCGGTATCGTCCGGCCGGCTCCCCCGAGGGGGAACCGGACTCGCGGGTCGCCTGCGTTCTCCGGGGAATCCTCCGGAGGACTCCCGGAGAATTCCCGGCGCGCGGTCAGCGCGCGATGGACCCGTAGCCCTCGATCTCCCGCGGGTCGCGCGAAGGCGGACCCACGTAGCGGGCCGACGGGCGGACCAGACGGCCCGTGCGCTTCTGCTCCAGGATGTGCGCCGACCAGCCGGCGGTCCGGGCGCAGGTGAACATCGATGTGAACATGTGCGCGGGCACCTCGGCGAAGTCCAGCACGATCGCGGCCCAGAACTCCACGTTCGTCGCCAGCACCCGGTCCGGGCGGCGGGCGTGCAGCTCGGCCAGCGCGGCCTTCTCCAGCGCCTCGGCGACCTCGAAGCGCGGCGCCCCCAGCTCGCGGGCGGTGCGGCGCAGGACGCGGGCGCGCGGGTCCTCCGCGCGGTAGACGCGGTGGCCGAATCCCATCAGGCGCTCGCCCTTGTCGAGGGCCTGCTTGACGTACGCCTCGGCGTCCCCGGTGCGCTCGATCTCCTCGATCATGCCCAGCACGCGCGAGGGCGCGCCGCCGTGCAGCGGTCCTGACATGGCGCCGACGGCCCCGGAGAGGGCGGCCGCGACGTCCGCGCCGGTGGAGGCTATGACGCGGGCGGTGAACGTGGAGGCGTTCATCCCGTGCTCGGCGGCCGACGTCCAGTACGCGTCGACGGCGGCGACGTGCTTGGGGTCGGGCTCGCCGCGCCAGCGGATCATGAAGCGCTCGACGACCGACTCGGCCTTGTCGATCTCGCTCTGCGGCACCATCGGCAGCCCCTGGCCGCGCGCCGACTGGGCGACGTACGACAGGGCCATCACGGCGGCGCGGGCGAGGTCGTCGCGGGCCTGCGCGGCATCGATGTCGAGGAGCGGTTTCAGGCCCCAGACGGGGGCCAGCATGGCGAGCGCCGACTGCACGTCGACGCGGATGTCACCGGAGTGCACGGGGATGGGGAACGGCTCGGCCGGCGGCAGCCCGGGGGCGAACGCCCCGTCGACGAGCAGTCCCCAGACGTTGCCGAAGGAGACGTGACCGACCAGATCCTCGATGTCGACGCCCCGGTAGCGCAGGGCGCCGCCCTCCTTGTCCGGTTCGGCGATCTCCGTCTCGAACGCGACGACTCCTTCGAGCCCGGGTACGAAGTCGGACATCAGGCGGCTCCTTCTGAGGTGGGTGACAGATGGTGTTGTGGGGTGGGACGACCATGTGTCGTGGCGCGGTCGGCGTGGTCCGTGGGATCCGCGGTCGGCTCGGGAGGACTCGCGGTCGTGGACGTCACCCCTGTGATGCCCGGCTGGCGGTCACCCAACCGGATCAGTGCGAGCACGATATCCCTGAGTGCCAGTTTTGGGGAGGGTTCGCGGCACTGAGTGCCACCCGTGAGGTTGGGCACCGCGTGTCCGTGACCCAGGCCACCGTGGGCCCTCGGGGGTGACGCGGATACGGCAGGATGACCGCGTGACCGACCGAGACGCCGTTCCCCTCGATCTCGCCTCGATGCGCAAGCAGTACCGGAGCGAGGGGCTCTCCGAGACCGACCTCGCCGCCACCCCCGTCGAGCAGTTCGCGCGCTGGTTCGCGCAGGCCGCGCGGGAGGGCGGGCTGTTCGAGCCGAACGCCATGGTCGTGTCGACCGCGGACGCGGCGGGCCGGCCCAGCTCGCGCACGGTGCTGCTGAAGCAGTTCGACGAGGCGGGGTTCGTCTTCTACACGAACTACGACTCCCGCAAGGGCCGTGACCTGGCCGAGAACCCGCACGTCTCGCTGCTGTTCCCGTGGCACCCGGTGGCCCGGCAGGTCATCGTCACCGGCACGGCGCGGCGCACCGGCCGCGACGAGACGGCCGCGTACTTCCGCACCCGGCCGCACGGCTCACAGCTGGGCGCGTGGGCCAGCGGGCAGTCGACGGTGATCGCGTCCCGCGAGGTGCTCGACACGGCCTACGACGAGCTGGCGGCGCGCTACCCGGAGCCCGAGCGGGTGCCGGTGCCCCCGCACTGGGGCGGTTTCCGGGTGGTGCCGGAGACGGTGGAGTTCTGGCAGGGCCGCGAGAACCGCCTCCACGACCGCCTGCGGTACGTGGCCGTGCCCGGCGGGGGGTGGAGCGTGGAGCGGCTCGCTCCGTGAGTTCCCTGCGGTGCTCGTCAGGGCGTCCCCGGGCTACACCGTGCGGCGCCCGCCGAACTGCCAGGCGACGCGCGCACGCCGTAGGCGGTGCCGTCGGCGGCACCCTCAGCGCAGGGCGTCGTCCAGGAGGTCCGCCCATTGGGCGACGACCCGTTCGCGGCGGGCGGTGTCGTCGGTGAGGAGATTGGCGAGGCCCAGGCCGCGGGCCATGTCCAGGAGGCCCTGGACGGTCTCCCGGGCGCCGGGGCGGGACTCGTCCGCGCCGAGGAGCTCCACCGCGATGCGGTGCGACTCGCGCCCGACGCGCAGCTCCAGCTCGGTCACGCGGGGGCGCAGCTGCTCCTCGTTGGAGGCGGCCACCCACAGGTGCAGGGCGGCGCGGAACAGCGGGCCGGTGTAGAGGCCCACGAGGGCGGCGACCACCGCGCGGCGGTCGGAGGCGGCGGCCCCCTCCGGGAAGAGCGCGCGCAGGGCCGTGGAGCGTTCCTCGGCGACGTACTCCACGGCCGCCGTGAACAGGTCCTCCCGGGTCGGGAAGTGGTGCTGGGCGGCTCCCCGGGAGACGCCGGCGCGTTCGGCGACGACGGAGACCGTGGAGCCCGCCCAGCCGTGTTCGGCGAGGCAGGCCACGGCGGCCTCCAGCAGCCGCTGACGGGTGGCCCGGCTGCGGTCCTGCTTGGGGACGCGTGCCGCACGGTCGGCCGTGCTCACCTCACCCATGCCGCGCTCACACCACCCATTCCGGATCCCGTCGTTCGAGGAACGCCGTCATGCCCTCGCGCGCCGGCGCGGAGGCGAAGAGGCGGGCCGAGAGCGCGGTCAGGGCGTCCGCGTCCCGGTCGAAGGTCTCCAGCACCCTAGCCGTGAGCAGCCGTTTCGTCTCGGCGAGGGCCTCGGGGGCGGACCGGCGCAACCCGTCGAGGACGGGGGCGAGGGTGTCGTCGGCGTCGTCACCGGCCGCCGTGAGCAGGCCGATGCGGGCGGCCTCGTCGGCGTCGAAGCGTTCCCCGGTGAGGTAGTAGCGGGCCAGGGCGCGGGGGTCGGTGCGGGGCAGCAGCGGCAGGGAGATGACCGCGGGGGCGACCCCGATCCGCACCTCGGTGAAGGCGAACGTCGCCGCGCGGGAGGCGACGGCGACGTCGCAGGCGGCGAGCAGCCCCAGCCCGCCCGCCCGGACGTGCCCGGTGACCCGGGCGACGACCGGTTTGGGCAGCTCGACGATCTGCCGGAGCAGGCCGACCAGCGCGGAAGGGGCGGGCGGGTCCTTGAGGTCGGCGCCGGCGCTGAAGGTGTTGCCGGTGTGGGTGAGGACCACCGCGCGGACGCCGGGATCCTTCCCGGCGTCGGTGAGCGCGGCGCCGAGGTCACCTACGAGGGCGGCGGACAGGGCGTTGCGGCGCTCCGAGGCGTCGAGGGACAGCGTCTCGACGCCCCGGGTGCGACTGCGGCCGATCAGGGTCACGAGGGCTCCTTGTGCGCCGCCCGGAGTTCGCGGCGCAGGATCTTTCCGGAGGCGGCGCGGGGCACGCCGTCGATGAAGGTGACGTGCCGGACCCGCTTGTACGGGGCGACGCGTTCGGCGACGTACATCATGACCTCGCCCTCGGTGAGTTCCGGGGCGGAGGGGCTACGGACGACGAAGGCGTGCGGGACCTCGTTGCCGTCGTCGTCGTAGACGCCGATGACGGCCGCGTCGGCGACACCGGGGTGGGTGAGCAGCAGCGCCTCCAGCTCGGCGGGCGCGACCTGGAAGCCCTTGTACTTGATCAGCTCCTTCACCCGGTCGACGACGAACAGCCACCCGTCGTCGTCGGCGTGGCCCACGTCCCCGGTGTGCAGCCACCCGTCCTCGTCGATCATCGCGGCGGTGGCGTCGGGGCGTCCGAGGTAGCCCTTCATCACCTGCGGGCCGCGGATGAGGATCTCCCCGGACTCGCCCGGCCCGAGGTCCTTGCCGGGGTCGTCGAGGGACACGATCCGCATCTCGGTGCCGGCGACGAGCTTGCCGACGGTGCCGGGCGGGGCCTCGTCCATGAGGTCCAGCGGGACGACGTGGGTGCCGGGCGACAGCTCCGTCATGCCGTACGCCTGGCCGACCGGAGGCAGGCCGAGCCGCTGCGCGCAGGCCGCGGCGAGCTTCGCGTCCAGGGGCGCGGCGGCGCTGATGACGTGCTTCAGGGAGGACAGGTCGTACTCGGCGACGAGGGGGTGCTTGGCGAGGGCCAGCACGATCGGCGGGGCGACGTAGAGGGCGGTGATGCGGTGGTTCTGGACAGCCGCGAGGAACTGCTCCAGATCGAAGCGCGGCAGCACGACGACGGTCGCGCCGTGCCGCAACGGGGCGTTCATCAGGGCGGTCAGGCCGTAGATGTGGAAGAACGGCAGCACGGCGAGGATGCGGTCGCCGGGGCCCGCCGTGATCGCCGGCTGGAGCTGGGCGAGGTTGGTGGCGATCTGCCGGTGGGTGAGCATCACACCCTTGGGGATGCCGGTCGTCCCGGAGGAGTACGGCAGCGCGGCGACGTCCTCGGCCGGGTCGATGTCGACGACCGGCTCCGGACCCGTGGAGGCCAGCATGTCGATCAGCGAGCGGTGTCCGGGCGCGCTGTCACAGACGAAGATCTCCTCGACCCCGCCCGCGAGTTCGGCGGCCCGGCGCGCGGAGTCCAGCAGCGGCGAGACGGTGACGATCCAGCGGGCCGCGCTGTCCTTCAGCTGCTTGGCGAACTCCTCGGGTGTGGCGAGGGGATGCACGGTGGTGACGGAGGCGCCCGCTCGGGTCGCCGCGTAGAAGGCGGTGGGGAAGGCGATCGTGTTGGGGCTGTGCAGGGCGAGCACGTCCCCCTTGCGCACGCCCGCCTCGGCGAGCCCGGCGGAGACCCTCCGGTGGAAGCGGTCCAGCTGTTCGTAGGTGAGGGTGGTGCCGTCGGTGCCGTCGATCAGCGCCGGAACGCTCCCGAACTCGGCGGCGCGCCCGAGCACCGCCTCGTGGATGGGGAGGTCGACCGGCGTGACGTCTGCGTACTCGCTGCGGAACATGGTTCCTCCAAGACGGCCGGAGAGCCTGCCTGTCGCCTAGTACGACTTGGGCAGGCCCAGGGT
Organism: Streptomyces sp. CNH189; assembly: GCF_000527195.1. Classification (NCBI taxonomy): domain Bacteria; kingdom Bacillati; phylum Actinomycetota; class Actinomycetes; order Kitasatosporales; family Streptomycetaceae; genus Streptomyces; species Streptomyces sp. CNH189. The sequence continues at coordinate 218,687 of NZ_AZUS01000005.1, read as the reverse complement.
CTGGTGGGAGACGTAGTTGAGAATCATCTCCCGGCTCACCGGAGCAATACGAGACACGCGCGCGGCCGTTATCAGCGAGGCGAGCCCGAACTCGCGGGTGAGGCCGTTGCCGCCGAGGGTGTGCACGGCCTGGTCGACGGCCTTCACACACGCCTCCGCCGCCGCGTACTTCGCCATGTTGGCGGCCTCCCCGGCGCCGATGTCGTCGCCGGCGTCGTAGAGGTGGGCGGCCTTCTGCATCATCAGGCGGGCCAGTTCGAGGTCGATGTGTGCCTGCGCGAGGGGGTGTGCGATCGCCTGGTGGGAGCCGATGGGCGCCTTCCAGACGGTGCGGTCGCGGGCGTACTCGACGGCGCGGGACAGCGCGAAGCGGCCCATGCCGATCGCGAACGCGGCCGTCATGATGCGCTCGGGGTTCAGCCCGGCGAACAGCTGGAGCAGACCGGCGTCCTCTCCCCCACTGCCGAAAGCGTGGGAGGGACCCCCACCGACGAGTGCGTCGGCGGGCAGCCGCACGTCGTCGAGGACCAGCTCGAACTGCTTCTCCGACGCGTTGAGTTCCATGTCGATCTTCTGGTGCCGGAAGCCCGGGGTGTCGCGCGGGACGATGAACAGGCAGGGCTTCAGACTCCCGGTGCGGGCGTCCTCGGTGCGGCCGACGATCAGGGTGGCGTCGGCGATGTCCACGCCGGAGACGAACACCTTGCGGCCGGTGAGGAGCCAGTCGCCGCTGGCGGGGTCGCGGCGGGCGGTCGTGGTGATGCGGTGGGAGTTGGAGCCCGCGTCGGGCTCGGTGATGCCGAAGGCCATGGTGCGGGTGCCGTCGGCGAGGGTGGGCAGCCAGTCCCGCTTCTGCTCCTCGGTGCCGAAGCGGGCGATCACCGTGCCGCAGATGGCCGGGGAGACCACCATGAGGAGGAGGGGGCAGCCGGCGGCGCCGAGTTCCTCCAGGACGATGGAGAGTTCGGAGATGCCGCCGCCTCCGCCGCCGTGGTCCTCCGGGAGGTTGACGCCGAGGTAACCGAGTTTGGCGGCCTCCGCCCAGAGTTCGGTGGCGGGCCTGCCTTCCTCGACGGTGCGGGTGAAGTAGGCGCGGCCGTACTTGTGGCCCAGGGCGGACACCGCTGCGCGGAGGGCCTTGTGTTCTTCTGACTCGATCACCGGCATGTGGGCTCCTTGGGAGGAGGGGGCTTGAGTCGTCGGGTGGGTGCGGGTTCGTCGTGGCTGGTCGCGCAGTTCCCCGCGCCCCCTTGGGTGGTTCCGGTCGTGCGGTCCCTGCGGGTTCGTCGTGGCTTGTCGCGCAGTTCCCCGCGCCCCTGAAGGGCCCGCGGCCCTTCAGGGGGTTTCCTGCACCACCGCCAACAAGGTTCCGAGCTCCACTTGTTGGCCCTCGGTTGCGTGTAGGGCGGTGAGGGTTCCTGTGGTGGGGGCCGTGATTTTGTGCTGCATCTTCATCGCCTCCAGCCAGAGCAGGGGCCGGCCCGCTTCCACCGCCGCGCCCTCGGTGACGCCCTCGGCGATGCGGACGACCGTGCCCGGCATCGGAGCGAGGAGGGAGCCGGGGGCATGGTCGGCCTGCGGGTCGGGGAAGCGGGGCAGGACGGTGAGCGCGGTGGCGCCGACGTACACGCGGTCCCCGTAGCGGCTCACCTCGTAGCGGCGTCGTACGCCGTCGACTTCGAGGATCACCAGGGCCGCGTCCGCGTGGACGACCGTCACGCCGTCGGCCGCGAGGCCGGTGCGGGTGTGGCGGTAGCGGACCTCGTGCTCCTCCTCGTTCATCGCGTATCGCTTGACCTGCGGCTGCGAGGGCACGTTGCGCCAGCCGCCGAAGCGGGAGCGGCCGTCCGCGTCGGCGAGGGCGGCGGCGAGCGGGGCGTACGGGTCTGCGGCGGGCGCGGTGAGGGCGGGCAGGTGGCGGTCGTAGAAGCCGGTGTCCATGCGGCCCTGGGTGAACTCCTCGTGGCGCAGGGAGCGGACGAGGAGGTCGCGGTTGGTGACGGGGCCGTGGATCACCGCGCGTTCCAGAGCGGCGGCCAGCTTGCGGACCGCCTCCGCGCGGGTGGGGGCGTGGGTGACGACCTTGGCGAGCATCGGGTCGTAGTGGACGCCGATGTCGTCACCGTCGGTGTAGCCGGTGTCGAGGCGGACGGCGCCGGGGACGGCGAGGCGGTGCAGGCGGCCGGTCTGCGGGGCCCAGTCGTGGGCGGGGTCCTCGGCGTAGAGGCGGGCTTCGACGGCGTGGCCGCGCGGGGCCGGCGGCTCGGGATCCAGGGCGTGGCCCTCGGCGACCCGGATCTGCTGGGCGACGAGGTCGACGCCGAACACCTCCTCGGTGACGGGGTGTTCGACCTGGAGCCGGGTGTTCATCTCCAGGAAGTGCGCCCGCTCGCCCGCGACCAGGAACTCCACGGTGCCGGCGCCGACGTAGCCGACCGCGCGGGCGGCGCGTACGGCGAGCGTGTGGAGTTCCTCGGTGAGCGCGCCGGTGAGGCCGGGCGCCGGCGCCTCCTCGATCACCTTCTGGTGCCTGCGCTGGAGGGAGCAGTCGCGGGTGCCGAGCGCCCACACCGTGCCGTGGGTGTCGGCGAGGACCTGCACCTCGACGTGCCGGCCGTTCTCCAGGTACGGCTCGACGAACACCTCCCCGTCACCGAAGGCGCTCGCCGCCTCCGCGCGGGCGGCGGCGAGTTCGGCGTCCAGGTCGGCGAGGTCGCGGACGACACGCATGCCGCGTCCGCCGCCGCCCGCCGCGGCCTTCACCAGCACCGGCAGGTCGGCCTCGGTGACGTCGGTGAGCGGTGCGACGCCCATGAGCTGCTTGGCGCGCGTCTTGGACGCCATCGCCTCGATGGCCTTCGGCGGCGGCCCGATCCACACCAGTCCCGCGTCCTGGACGGCGCGCGCGAAGCCGGCGTTCTCGGAGAGGAAGCCGTAGCCGGGGTGCACGGCGTCCGCGCCGGCCGCGAGGGCGGCCTTCACGATCAGGTCACCGCGCAGATAGGTGTCGGCGGGCGCCGAGCCGGGGAGCCGTACGGCCGTGTCGGCGACGCGCGTGTGGAGGGCGTCCGCGTCGGCGTCGGAGTGCACGGCGACGGTGGCGATGCCGAGGTCGCGGCAGGTGCGGGCGATGCGGCAGGCGATCTCACCGCGGTTCGCGACAAGGACGGAAGTAATCACGGGTTGCCTCACATCCGGAAGACGCCGAAGCCGCCACGCGCGCCCTCGTACGGCGCGGTGTGGACGGCGGACAGGCACAGGCCGAGGACGGTGCGGGTGTCGCGCGGGTCGATGACGCCGTCGTCGTACAGCCGCCCGGACAGGAACATCGGCAGGGACTCGGACTCGATCTGCTGCTCCACCATGGCGCGCAGCGCCGCGTCCGCCTCGTCGTCGTACGGCCGGCCCTTCGCGGCGGCGGACTGGCGGGCGACGATGGACAGCACGCCGGCGAGCTGCTGCGGGCCCATGACGGCGGACTTGGCGCTGGGCCAGGCGAACAGGAAGCGCGGGTCGTAGGCCCGTCCGCACATGCCGTAGTGGCCGGCGCCGTAGGAGGCACCCATGAGCACGGACAGGTGCGGGACGCGGGAGTTGGCGACCGCGTTGATCATCATCGCGCCGTGCTTGATGATGCCGCCCTGCTCGTACTCCTTGCCGACCATGTAGCCGGTGGTGTTGTGCAGGAACAGCAGCGGGATGTCGCGCTGGTTGGCCAGCTGGATGAACTGCGCGGCCTTCTGCGACTCCTCGCTGAACAGGACGCCCTGCGCGTTGGCGAGGATGCCGACCGGGTAGCCGTGCAGGGACGCCCAGCCGGTGACGAGGCTGGTGCCGTACAGCGGCTTGAACTCGTCGAAGTCGGAGGCGTCGACGATCCTCGCGATCACCTCGCGCGGGTCGAAGGGGATCTTCAGGTCGCCGGGGACGATGCCCAGCAGTTCCTCCGGGTCGTACTTGGGCGGCTCGGCCGGGTCCGGATCGGGGTGTGCCTTGCGGTGGTTGAGGCGGGCGACGACCCTGCGGGCCTGGCGCAGCGCGTCCGGCTCGTCCACGGCGAAGTGGTCGGCGAGGCCGGAGACGCGGGCGTGCATCTCCGCGCCGCCCAGGGACTCGTCGTCGCTCTCCTCGCCGGTCGCCATCTTCACCAGCGGCGGGCCGCCGAGGAACACCTTGGCGCGTTCCTTGACCATGATCGCGTGGTCGGACATGCCGGGGATGTACGCGCCGCCCGCCGTGGAGTTGCCGAAGACGACGGCGATCGTGGGGATGCCGGCCGCCGACAGCCGGGTGAGGTCGCGGAAGATCGCGCCGCCCGGGATGAAGATCTCCTTCTGCGACGGCAGGTCGGCGCCGCCGGACTCGACCAGGCTGATCAGCGGCAGCCGGTTGGCGAGCGCGATGTCGTTGGCACGCAGGGCCTTCTTCAGCGACCAGGGGTTGCTGGCACCGCCGCGCACGGTCGGGTCGTTGGCGGTGATCACGCACTCCACGCCCTCGACGACCCCGATGCCGGTGACCATGGACGCGCCGACCGTCCAGTCGCTGCCCCAGCCGGCCAGCGGGGACAGCTCCAGGAACGGGGTGTCCGGGTCGAGCAGCAGCTCGATCCGCTCCCGGGCCAGCAGTTTGCCGCGCCCCCGGTGCCGCTCGACGTACTTCTCGCCGCCGCCCGCGAGGGCCTTGGCGTGCTCGGTGTCGAGTTCCGCCAGCTTGGCGAGCATGGCGTCCCGGTGCTCGCGGTGGTCCGGGTCGGACGGGTTCAGGGCGGACGCGAGGACCGTCACAGGAGCACCTCCGGGATGTCGGCGTGGCGGGAGCGCAGCCACTCGCCCAGCGCCTTGGCCTGCGGATCGAAACGGGCCTGCGCGGCGACGCCCTCGCCGAGGATCCCCTCGACGACGAAGTTCAGGGCGCGCAGGTTCGGCAGCGCGTGCCGGGTGACGGGCAGCTCGCGGGCCTCGGGGATCAGCTCCCGGAACCGCTCGACGGTCAGCTCGTGCGCGAGCCACCGCCAGGCGTCGTCCGTCCGCGCCCACACACCGACGTTGGCGTTCCCGCCCTTGTCGCCGCTGCGGGCCCCGGCGACCCGGCCGAGGGGCGCGCACGTGGTCGGCCCCGGCGGCAGCGGGTCGGGAAGGGCGGGTGGCGGTACGGCGTCGAGGGCGGCGGTGTCCTGGGGCGGGTCCACGGTGATCCGGCGCCCGTCATGGAGGACGGCCACATGGTCGACGTCCCCATGGGGCACGTACACATCCTCGAACACCCCGTAGGGGGAGCCCTTCCCCGGTGGCGCCACCACATGGAACCCGGGGTAGCTGGCCAGCGCCAGCTCGATCGCGGCTCCGCTGAGCACCCGCCCGACCTTCTGCTGGTCGGCGTCGCGTACGACGAGACGCAGCAGCGCGCCGGCGGTCTCCTCGGTGTCGGCGTCGGGCTTGTCGGTGCGGGCGAGGTCCCAGCGCACGTCCGCGGGCGGGGACGCGGCGAGGGCGTCGCTCATCTGCTCGCGGACCAGCGCGGCCTTGGCCTCGATGTCGAGCCCGGTGAGCACGAAGACGACCTCGTTGCGGAAGCCGCCGAGCCGGTTGCGGCCGACCTTGAGCGTGGGCGGCGGGGCCTCCCCCCGCACCCCCTCGATCCGCACCCGGTCGGGGCCGTCCTGGGTGAGCGTGACGGTGTCCAGGCGCGCGGTGACGTCCGGCCCGGCGTACCGGGCGCCGCCCGTCTCGTACAGCAGCTGCGCGGTGACCGTGCCGACGTCGACGAACCCGCCGGTGCCGGGGTGCTTGGTGACCACGCTGGAGCCGTCGGCGTGGATCTCGGCGAGAGGGAAAGCGGGGCGGCGCAGCTCGCGGGGGTCGTGCTCGCCGAAGAAGGCGTAGTTGCCGCCGGTCGCCTGCGCCCCGCACTCCAGGACGTGCCCGGCGACGACGGCGCCGGCCAGCCGGTCATGGTCGTCGGGCTTCCAGCCGAAGTGCGCGGCGGCGGGCCCGGTGACCAGGGCGGCGTCGGTGACCCGCCCGGTGACGACCACGTCGGCGCCGGCCCGCAGGCATTCGGCGATGCCGAAACCGCCGAGGTAGGCGTGGGCGGCGAGGCTGCCGGGGTGGCGGGCGGTGAGGTCGTCGCCCTCGACGTGCGCGACCCGCACGGGGATGTCCAGGCGGCCCGCCAACTCCCTGACCGCGTCCGCGAGTCCGGCCGGGTTGAGCCCGCCCGCGTTGGTGACGATCCGGACGCCCTTGTCGTGCGCGAGGCCGAGAGTGTCCTCCAGCTGGCGCAGGAAGGTGCGGGCGTATCCGGCGGACGGGTCCTTCAGCCGGTCCCGGGCCAGGATGAGCATGGTCAGCTCGGCGAGGTAGTCGCCGGTGAGGACGTCGAGGTCGCCGCCGGTCAGCATCTCGCGCAGCGCGTCGGAGCGGTCGCCGTAGAAACCGGAGAAGTTCCCGATGCGCAAGGGCGCCGCCGTCACCGCGCGTCCTCCCCCTTCGGCTCCCGTCCGCCGCCGGGCGGTCCGGCGAAGGCCTGCGCGATGTCCAGCCAGCGGTCGGCGTCGGGGCCGTCGGCGGTGAGGGCGAGGTCGGCGCGATGGGCGCGCTGGGTGACCAGCAGACAGAAGTCGAGCGCGGGGCCGGTGACGCGTTGCGGGGCGTCCTCGGGGCCGTACGCCCAGACGTCACCGCCGTCCGGCGCGGTCAGCTCGACGCGGAAGGGGTCGGCGGGCGGAGTGAGTCCGTGCACGCCGTACGCGAAGTCCCGGGTGCGTACGCCGAGCCAGGCGATGTGCCGGAGACGGTCGGTGGGCGGGCGGGTCACGCCGAGCGTGTCGGCGACGTCCTGGGCGTGCGCCCAGGTCTCCATCAGGCGGGCGGTGGCGACGGAGGCGGCGGACATGGGCGGCCCGAACCAGGGGAACCGCGCCCCCGCCGGCGCCTCCCGCAGCGCCTTCTCCAGCGCCGCGCGCCCCTCCCGCCAGCGGGCGAGCAGCGCGGCGGGCTCGGCGCGGGCGTACTCCTCGGCGCCGTCGTCGACGTACGTGTGCGGGGCGGCGAGGGCCTGTTCGACGAACGCGCGGAAGCCGTCGGGGTCGGTGACGGCGGTGCGGGCGCAGTGGTCGGTCCAGGCGAGGTGCCCGATCTGGTGGGCGACGGTCCATCCGGCGGCGGGCGTGAGCGCCCTCCACCGCTCCGGCTCCAGCCCGGCCACCAGCCGGTCGAGCTCCTCACTCTCCTCACGCAGATCGTCGATCACAGGCGTCGGATCGGACACGAGGTCGCTCCCCTCGGGGCACGGACACGGCGGTGTGCGGCGCGGTTGGGGGGAGCATGGCAGGGGGCTGAGAAACAAGCAAGCGTGCTTGCATGGATTTTCGCCGCAACAATGAAGCGCCGATTATTGGGTTGCCCTGATACCTGATGGCTCCGGCGCTGAGACGTCCGACGGTCGGTGCGATCGAGAGGAGCCGCTACCGCAACATGCGAGAGTTACGCCCGCGCGGCGGCGCAACGGTGAGCATCAGGATGCTGTTCGTCTTCGACCCCGAGCGGCGGGCGATCTTCCTGGTGGCCGGCAACAAGGCCGCCCGGCGGCAGTGGGCGGACTGGTACCCCCGAGCGGTCAAGGAGGCGGACGACAAGTACACCGCCTACCTTGAGGCGCTGGAGCAGGAGAAGAAGAAAGGGCAGGGCACATGAACCTTGGCTCCATGGACGATCTGACGGCCGACATCACCCCGGAGAAGCGTGAGCGGATCGACGCCATCAAGGCGGAGATGATCGACGCGGAGCGAGGGCACGAACTGTCGTCGCTCCGGAAGGCGCAGGGCTTCACCCAGGCCCAGGTGGCCAAGGCGATGGGGGTCACCCAGGGCCGGGTCAGCCAGATCGAGCGGGGCGCGGCTCGCCTCGACACCTCGACGATGGCGGCGTACCTGCACGCCATCGGCGGCGAGCTGACGATAACGGCCACGGTCGGCAACCTCTCGGTGCGCCTCTAGGGAACGCCGTTCACCGACCGGCCTTCTTCCCCCTCCCCCGCCCCACCTGCGTCCGCACCGCCCCCATGCTCGCCGCGATGACCAGGGCGATGGCCGCGGCCTCCGTGGCGGCGAGGGTCTGGTCGAGGATGAGGAAGCCGGCGGTGGCCGCGAGGGCCGGTTCCAGGCTCATCAGGATCGCGAAGGTCGACGCGGGCAGCCGCCGCAGCGCCAGCAGTTCGAGGGTGTACGGCAGGACGGACGACAGCACCGCGACCGCCGCGCCCAGCGCGAACGTCGTCGGGTCGAGCAGCTTCGTACCGGACTCCAGCACGCCCAGCGGCAGGAACAGCACCGCCGCCACCGCCATGGCGAGGGCCAGCCCGTCGGCCTGCGGGAAACGGCGGCCGGTGCGCGCGCTGAAGACGATGTACGCCGCCCACATGACGCCCGCGGCCAGGGCGAACGCGACGCCCAGCGGGTCGAGGCCGCTGAAGCCTCCGCCGCCGAGGAGGAACACACCGGCGAGGGCGAGCGCGGCCCACACGAGATTGACCGCGCGCCGGGAGGCCAGCACGGAGAGGGTGAGCGGGCCGAGGACCTCCAGGGTGACCGCCGGGCCGAGGGGGATGCGGGCGACGGACTGGTAGAAGAGGCCGTTCATCGCCGCCATGGCGATGCCGAAGACGACCACCGTGCCCCAGTCGGTGCGCGAGTGCCCGCGCAGCCGCGGCCGGCACACCACCATCAGCACCACCGCGGCGACCAGCAGCCGCAGGGTCACCACCCCGAGCGCCCCGGCGCGCGGCATCAGCGTCACCGCGAGTGCCCCGCCGAACTGCACCGAGATCCCGCCGGCCAGCACCAGCCCGACCGGCCCCAGGGAGCCGCGTCGGTCTCCCGGGGCGCCGGCCTGCGCGGAGGCGGGGCCGTGGGCCTGCCCGGAAGCGGTGGACGAGGTGGCGGCGCTGGGGGTGGTCACGGTGCCTTCCAGGGACGTGGGAGCCGTACGGCACGGAGGAGCCGTACGGGACGGAGGCGGATGCACGACTGCACCGAGTGTGCACCCAGATGGACTTGCCAGTCCAGCGTATTGGACTACGTCAGGACCGTGCGGCGTTTACATACCTGACGATGCGGCCCGCATCCCGTCCGGGTCAACTCCGTCCACGGGCCGGACGTCCTACCCGGTAGCGTTCCCCCTGGTGACGCCCGTGTCCGTTCCCCCGACTGCCGAGGCCCCGTGCGACGACTCCTGGTCCGTGTCTGGCGACTCCTCCGCCCGCTGCAGAGCCGCATCATGTGGCTGCTGCACGCCAAGTTCGTGGTCGGTGTGACGGGAGTGGTGCGCGACGACGAGGGGCGGGTGCTGCTGCTCCGTCACCGGATGTGGCCGCCCGGCCGCCAGTGGGGCCTGCCGAGCGGCTTCGCGCGCAAGGGCGAGGACTTCCGGGCGACCGTGGTGCGCGAGGTCAAGGAGGAGACCGGCCTCGACGTGGAGGTCGGCCGCCTGGTCATGCTGAACAGCGGCCTGCGCACCCGCATGGAGGTGGCCTTCGAGGCCCGCCTGCTGGGCGGCGAGATGCGCCTGGACCCCTTCGAGATCCTGGAGGCCCGCTGGTGCGAGCCGGACGCCCTGCCCGAGGGCGTCCAGCCGGTGTGCCACCCCCTGGTCCGGGGCGAGACGACACCCTGAGACGTGGCGTGGCTCAGCGGGGGACGCCGAGGGCGTCGAGCCGCCGATTCCGCCCACCCCCGCACCGCGGGTCAACGCCGACGATCACTGCCGTGACCTGCACGTGCGTGCGCCGCGGCCCCGCCCCGCAGGGCTACCGCACCTCGATCCCGAAGTCCTGCACCAGTTCCTCCGTGCGCCGGAGGGCCTCCGCCTTCCGGTACTCGCGGTGGTCGCGCTCCACGCGCCGCTGATGGGCCCGCGCCCGCTGCTCCTCCTGCCGGCGCCGCCTGGCGTCCGCCTCCTGCTGACGCTGCTGCTGCCGTTGCATCTCGGCCCAGACGCCGACGAAGCCGGTGGAACGACGACTCATGTGCTGCGGGCCCTCCCCCAAGGCGTTCCGGTTGTCCCCACAACCAGGTACGACGGGACGACTCTAGCCAGCGTCCGCCGCCCCGCACAGTCACTTGACACAGGCCGGCGGCGTCCGCGCGACCGTGCGCGCGGACCGCTCCGACGTCGCCACGCGGCGTGGGGTGCGCGAGATCGAGGAGCGCCCCCCTGACGCGCGCCCGGCGCGAACGCCGGTGGCGCTCGTCGAGACGCCCCTCCCGGCCGACCGGCATCGGCGTAGACGGGCCACGACGATGGGACTAGGCGTGGCTGGAACTGCGCCATCCGATTGCCCGGGTCAGCTGGGTGGTCACCCCGAACCTACAAACCCGCCCGCCCCGGGTTGACGTGATCGGCCACCCCGCCCGCCCGTCCCTCCCGCCACCATGATGGCCCGCTACACCACGGCTACGGAGCAACAGATGGCGCAACCGATGAACGGTCCGCAGCGAACGGCTGTATGGCTCAAGGCACTGGGCGTCGTCGCCGTGGTCGCCCTGGCGGCCATCGGCGCCTGGACGGCCCTGCACCGGGCCGATCCCCCGCCCACCAACGCCTGCCACGGGCAGGCGGTCTGCGGTCAGGACAACGACGACAACCACGTCGGCGGCGAGCCCGCCGCGAAGCAGTGAGGAGGGGAACGGCGGCCGCCGTGTTCGCGGCCCTCGTGCTGGTGGCGTCCGGCGCCTCCGGATGCAGCAAGGAGACCAACAACTGCAGGGAGCGGTCCGTCTGCGGCGAGGACAACGACAGCAACGGGTTGTCGGACGAGGCCGCCGGAAGCGTCGACGGCCCCGGCGAGGATCCCTCGGCCGACTCCGCCGACCCGGCCGACTTCGCCGAGGCCCCGGACCCGACCTCGACGGACCAGGAGCAGACCGCCGAGCCGTTCCCCGACGAGGAGTCCGCCGGCGACGGCCCCGGGGGCGCCGAGAAGTCCCCGTCGAAGGACGGCGAGACGCCTCAGCAGGGGCCGCGGACCCTGTTCCTGAGCGACGCGCGCCCCATCGAGAAGAACGTCGGCGAGGGCACCACCGAGATCGCGGGGACCACGTACACCTCCTCCATCTGGAAGGACATCGGACCGAGCAGCAGCCTCAACAGCGTCTACGTCGTGTACGCGCTCAACGCGGACTGGACGACCTTCACCGCGGAGGTCGGCCCCGACAGCGACTCGCGCTCCGACGTCGTGGTCGACTTCGAGGTGTACCTCGACGACAGGAAGCTCGGGGACACCCACCGGACCACCGTCACGGAGTCCGCCCGCATCGAGGAGAACGTCACGGGCGGCATCCAGCTCCGCCTCGTCGCCAAGTACGTCAGCGGGTCGAAGAGCGGCGCCTACTCGGGCCAGGCCGCCTGGGGTTCCGCCCACCTCGAATAGCCACGGCCGGAGGGCCGCCCCCTTGTTAGGGTGCCGCGATGGCAACGATCAGGCAGGTTCAGATCACCTTCGACTGTGCGGAGCCGGAGCGGCTGGCGCGGTTCTGGTGCGAGGTGCTGGGGTATGTCGTCACGGCGCCCGAGGGGTTCGCGTCGTGGGACGACTTCAACCGGGTCCAGTTCCCCGAGGGGGACGGGGCGTGGTGCGCGTGCAGCGATCCGTCCGGCGCCGGGCCGCGGCTGTTCTTCCAGCGGGTGCCCGAGGGGAAGACGGTCAAGAACCGGGTGCATCTCGACGTACGGGTCGGCACCGGGCTGTCGGGTGAGGAGCGGCTGGCCGCGCTGGAGGCCGAGTGCGCCCGGCTGATCCCCCTCGGCGCCACCCGGCAGCGGCTGCTCTACGACGGCACCGACTCGTGCATCGTCATGCAGGACATCGAGGGAAACGAGTTCTGCCTCGACTGAGGACCGGCCTCACCCGGCCTCGTCCAGGGCCGCCGCCAGAATCTCCGCCAGGTGATGTCCTCGGACGTCCGCCAGCTGCTCCAGCTGCGTCCGGCAGGAGAAGCCGTCCGCCAGGACCACCGCGCCGTCCGGTGCCTCCCGCACCGACGGCAGCAGCTGTTCCTCGGCGCAGGCGCGGGAGACGTCGTCATGGCCTTTCTCGAAGCCGAAGTTGCCCGCCAGGCCGCAGCACCCGCCCGCCAGTTCGCCCGTGAGACCGGCCGCCTCCCGGAGTCTGCGGTCGGGGCCGTCGCCCAGGACCGCGTGCTGGTGGCAGTGGGTCTGGCCGGTGACCGGACGGTTCAGGGCAGGCGGACGCCAGTCGGGGGCGTGCCGCTCCAGCACCTCCGCGAACGTCAGGACACGCGAGGCCAGTTGAGCCGCTCGGGGGTCGTCGTGCAGCAGCTCCGGGGCGTCCGTACGCAGCGCCGCCGCGCAGCTCGGTTCCAGGACCACCAGGGGCGCGTCCGTCGCGAGGACCGGCTCCAGCAGGTCCAGGGTGCGGCGGAGCACCGTACGGGCGCGGTCCAGCTGGCCCGTGGAGATGTACGTCAGCCCGCAGCAGACCCGGCCCCTGCGTGCCGTGAGCACGGACAGCGGGGAGCGTGAGCTGCCGTCGCCCAGCCGGGCGGCCGACGGCAGCCGCAGCGTCGGGGGCAGCGCCACCCGCAGCCCGGCCGCCTCCAGCACCCGTACGGCCGCCCGGCCCACCGAGGGCGACAGGTGCTCGGTGAAGGTGTCCGGCCACAGCACCACCAGCGGGCCTTCACCCGCAACAGGCCTCCGCCTCCACCAGCGGGTGAACGGCTCCGTCGCCAGCCGCGGAATCTCCCGCTCCCCCGCGATGCCGCCCACCCGCTTCACCAGCCGCGCGAGCGGCCGCACCGACGCGAGCGCGTTCGCCGCCCCCGCCGTCCGGGTCCGGGCGGCCCAGCGCAGCCACACCGGCAGCCATCCCATCGCGTAGTGGGCGGCGGGACGGCGGCGGCCCGCGTAGTGGTGGTGCAGGAACTCCGCCTTGTAGGTGGCCATGTCGACGCCGACCGGGCAGTCGGAGCGGCAGCCCTTGCAGGACAGGCACAGGTCGAGGGCGTCCCGCACCTCGGTGGAGTGCCAGCCGTCCGTCACCACCTCACCCGCGAGCATCTCGTGCAGCAGGCGGGCGCGTCCGCGCGTGGAGTGCTCCTCCTCGCCCGTCGCCCGGAACGACGGGCACATCACCGCGGACCCGGCCACCGACGTCGTACGGCACTTGGCGACGCCCACGCAGCGCCGTACGGCGGCCGAGAAGTCGCCTGCGTCGGCCGGGTAGCCGAAGGCGACGTCGACCGGTTCGCGCGGCAGGACGGAGAAGCGGAGGTCCGTGTCGAGGGGGGCGGGGCGGACCAGCATGCCGGGGTTGAGCAGGTCGTCCGGGTCCCAGAGGGCCTTCACCCGCTCGAAGAGGGCGACCGTCTCCGCGCCGTACATGCGGGGCAGCAGCTCGGCGCGCGCCTGGCCGTCGCCGTGCTCCCCGGAGAGCGAGCCGCCGTGGGCGACGACCAGGTCGGCCATCTCCTCCGAGAAGCGCCGGAAGCGGGCGACGCCCGGCCCGGTCAGCAGGTCGAAGTCGATGCGGACGTGGATGCAGCCGTCCCCGAAGTGCCCGTAGGGGGTGCCCCGCAGGCCGTGCTCGGCCAGCAGCGCCCGGAAGTCCCGCAGGTACGCGCCGAGCCGGGCGGGCGGCACCGCGCAGTCCTCCCAGCCGGGCCACGCCTCACTCATGTCCGGCATGCGGGTCGCGGTGCCGCTCGCGTCCTCCCGGATGCGCCACAGGGTGCGCTGACGGGCCGGGTCGGTGACGACCAGCGCGTCCACGACCTCCGCCGCCCGCACGACCGCCTCGGCGGCGGCGCGGGCCTCCGCCTGCGTGTCCCCGCCGGTCTCCACGAACAGCCAGGCCGCCCCGCGCGGCAGGTCCGCGCCGGCCGGCACCAGGTCGGCCGCCATGCCCTCCACCGTCAGCGGCCGGTACGGCAGCAGCCCGGCCGCCGCCTGCGCGGCCCCGCCCTCGTCCGCGTACGCCAGCACGGCGAGCGCCCGCGCGCGGGGCGCCCGTACGAGGGTGACCTCGGCCTCGGTGAGCACGGCCAGGGTGCCCTCGGAGCCGCAGAGGGAGCGGGCGACGTCGGCACGGTTCTCGGGCAGCAGGGCGTCCACCGCGTACCCGGAGATGCGGCGGGGCAGCTCGGGGAACCCCGTGCGCAGCCGGGCGAGTTCGCCATCCACCAGCTCGCGCAGGCCCTCCGGGGCGCCCGCCCAGCCGGGTCCGGGGCGCAGCCGCTCACCGCGTGCGGTGATCACGGACAGGGTGCGCACGTTGTCGGCCGTGGTGCCCCAGGCGACCGAGTGGGAGCCGCAGGCGTTGTTGCCGATCATGCCGCCGAGGGTGCAGCGGCCGTGGGTGGACGGGTCGGGGCCGAAGCGGAGGCCGTGCGGGGCGGCGGCCTCCTGGAGCCGGTCGAGGACCAGGCCGGGCTGCACGACGGCGGTGCCCGCGTCCGGGTCGAGGGACAGCAGGCGGTTCATGTGGCGTGTGAAGTCGAGCACGATGCCGGTGCCGGTCGCCTGCCCCGCGATCGACGTCCCGCCCCCGCGCGGCACCACGGGCACGCCGTGCTCCCGGCACACCGACAGCACCGCCGCCACGTCGTCGGCGTCCCGGGGCGCCACCACGCCGAGCGGAACCCTGCGGTAGTTGGAGGCGTCCATCGTGGTCAGCGCCCGCGCGGTGACCCCGAAGTCGGCCTCTCCGCGCACCGCCGCCCGCAGCGCCGCCGACAGTTCCCGGTGATCCGTCATGCCTTCAGGATGCCCCCGCCGGAGCGCGGCGCGGGCGTCGGCACACCCGCCCCTGAGCATGTCCGGGACGCCCCACCATGACGGTTTAACCAAAAACGGAAGCAGAATCTTCCCAAGCCGATCACGAACTCCCATATAGTGACCGCGAGTTGCGCGCAGTTGTCGGACCTCGTTCGCAAAGCGACCCCTGCATCAGGTCCGGCGTCGTCCCATGGAACCCGCCCGAGGGCGGCGCAGCCACGACGGTGCACGCCCGCGGACCCGACCGAGGACCTGACCGAGGACCCTGATTGATGACCTCCCCCCTGCTCCCCGGCGACCGCCCCACCCCCCGCAGTCTGCTGCCCGCCCCCGTGCTCACCGCCGCGGTCTGCGCGGTCGCGGTCGTGGCCTCCTGTTTCCTGGTGCCGGACACCGCGATCTACGCCGTCCTGGTGACCGGCGTGGCCGCCTCCGTGCTGCTGTGCGCCGCCGTCACGGCCGCCGCGTACGCCACCCTGTCGGCGCGTGCCGCCCGGGCCCGGCTCGAGGCCGTCACCCAGGACGTCGGCCGGCTGCTCCAGGAACGCTCCCGGCTGACCGAGGAGTCCCGCCGCCAGCACGAGCGGCTGACCGGCGAACTCAACCGTGAGCGCGCCCGGTTGTCCGCCGAGCTGGACCAGGAACGGGCCCGCCTCGCCGAGACCCTGGCCGCCGAGCGGGAGCGCCTCGACGAACAGCACACGGCGGAACTGGCCCGGCTGGCCCACGAGCGGGCCGAGGAGCGGACCCGGCTCGACGACGCGCACACGGCGGAGCTGGCGCGGTCGGCCGAACGGCACACCGCCGAACTGGACCGCGTCATCGCCGAACACGAAGCCGCGCTGGCCCAGGTGACCGAGGAGTACACGCGGGAGCGGGACCTGCTGCGCGAGGAGCGCGACCTGCTGGCGCGCGAACGCGAACGGTTCGCCGGGGAGAACACGCGGCTGACCACCCGGCTGCGGGAGGCCGAGGGCGCCCGCTCGGCCGCGCTGTCCGCCACCGCCAACGCGGCCGGCCGTATGCAGGCGCTGGCCACCGGCATGCTCGCCGACCTGCGCGCGATGGAGGAGAAGCACCACGACGAGGAGGTCCTCGCCGACCTGCTCCACCTCGACCACCGCACCGCCCAGGCGGGCCGCCTCGCCGACTCCGTCGCCGTCCTCACCGGCGCCCGCTCCGGCCGCCGCTGGGCCCGGCCCATCCCGATGGAGTCGATCCTGCGCGGCGCCATGGGCCGCATCGCCGGCTACCAGCGGGTCCGCGTCCACTCCGCCAGCGACACCTCCGTCGCCGGGCACGCCGCCGAGGGCGTCATGCACGCGCTCGCCGAACTCCTCGACAACGCCGCGAACTTCTCCCCGCCGACCGCCGAGGTCCATGTCTACGTCGAGGAGGTCCCGGCCGGCGTCATCGTGTCCGTCGAGGACAGCGGCCTGGTGATGGGTGAGGCCCAGCTGCGCCGCGCCGAGGGCGCCGTCTCCGGCGATTCCACCGGACTGGGCGGCCTCACCGGCACCCGGCTCGGCCTCGCTGTGGTCGGCCGGCTGGCCCGGCGGTACGGACTGCGGGTGTCGTACCGGCCGTCGGCGCGCGGCGGCACGGGTGTCCTGGTGCTGCTGCCGCAGGACCTCCTCGTACCGGCGGACGCGGCGCCCGCGAAGCCGGGAGCGGCCACGGCACCGTCCGGCGCCTCCGCCCCGGCGGCCCGCCCGCTCACGGCCACCGTGAACGGCACGAAGGTCACGAAGGTCACGAAGGACGAGCCCGGCCGCACGGCGTCCGGGCCGGCGGCCCCGGACGCCGCGGAGCTGCCCCAGCGGCGCGGCGGACGCCCCGGCGAGGCCGGGTCCGCGACCGAAGCCGGGTCCCGGGCCGGGACCGTGAGCCGAGCCGACGCCGGCGGCGAGCCCACGTCCCCGCCCGAAGCCGGGGCCCGTACCGGAACCCAGGCCCGGCCGGAGACCGGACGCGCGACCGCGGCCGGGACCCAGGCCGAGTCCACGGCCCGGTCCAGGCCCGACGCCGGCACCGAGACCGACGCCAACACCGAGACCACGGCCGGACCCGAGACCGAGGCCGGACCCGGGACCGACGCCGGGGCCCGGACCGCGCCCGACGCCGAACCCGCGTCCCGGACCGCGTCCGACACCGAGACCGGCACCCAGACAGGGGCCGGGACCACCACCGGAACCCAGGCCGCGCCCGACGCCGAACCCGCGTCCCGGACCGCGTCCGACACCGAGACCGGCACCCAGACAGGGACCGAGACCACCACCGGAACCCAGGCCGCGCCCGACGCCGAACCCGCGTCCCGGACCGTGCCCGAGGCCAACACCGGAATCCAGACCGGTACCAGGGCCGGCACCGGACGCCAGGCCGCCCCCGAGGCCGGAACCGGAGCGCAGGCCGCCACCGGAACCCACGCCGAGGCCGACACCGCGCCCCCGGCCGAACCCGAGGCCGATCACGGCTCCGCCGACGACACCACCACCACGCCCGGCGTCCCCGCCGGCCGCACGGAAACGGAGCGCACGACGGCCCTCACGCCCGACCCCACCCGCCCCGCGCCCTCCTACGCGGCGGCCCGCTCCGGCGGCGACCTCGACACCGACCCGGAGCCCACCCACACGTCCCCGTCCCCCGACGACGACGTCCCGCCCCTGGTGCTGCCCCGCCGGCGCCGCGGCCGCACCCTCGCCGAGGCGGAGCGCCGCGGTGGCGCCGCCGGCCGTGCCGCCGAGCCCCGGCCTGCCCCCACGGCCGAGGAGACCCGGGCCCGCACCGCCCGCTTCAGCAGCTTCCGCCAGGCCGTGCGCGCCCCCACCCCGGACGACACGGCCGACCCGGACGCGGGCAGCACACCGGCCGCCCGTGACCTCGTCACCGCGTCGGACGCCACCACCCCCGACCCGACCCCCGTATCGCAACCCACCCCCGTGACTTCGGAAGGCGACACCACCTCATGACCGGCACGACCACCGCGGACGAGAAGCTCACCTGGCTCATCGAGGGCCTGCTGGAGCGCACGCCGGGCGCGCGGCACGCGCTCGTGCTGTCCCGTGACGGCCTGAAACTGTGCCGCACGCCCGAGCTCTCCGCCGACCAGGCCGACCAGCTCGCCGCCATCGCGGCCGGCATCCAGTCGCTGTCCCACGGCGCCTCCGTCGAGTTCGGCGACGGCACCGGCGGAGTGCGGTCGGCGATGACCGAGTTCTACGGCGGTGTGCTGTTCATCGTGGAGGCGGGCGAGGGGGCGCACCTGGCCGTCGTCACCACGGAGGACGCGGACGCCGGGCTCATCGGCCACAACATGAGCGAGCTGGTGGAGCAGCTCGGCGAGCACCTGACCGCGCTGCCGCGCAGCTCATGAGCCGGCCCGGCAGGGACGACGCCCCCGACCGGCTGTACACCCTCACCGGGGGGCGCAGCCGGTCCGGGCCCGGCAACCCCTTCGACCTGGTGACCCTGGTCGTCGCCGAGTGCGACCCGGTGCCCGGCATGCAGTCCGAGCACGCGGCGATCCTGCGGCTCACCGGACGGCCCACCGCGGTCGTGGAGATCGCGGCCGAGCTGAAGCTGCCGGTGAGCATCACCCGGATCCTGCTGTCCGACCTCCTGGCGGCGGGCCGGGTCAGCGCCCGGCACCCCCGAAGAGCCGCCGTACCCGACCCCGACATCCTGGAGCAGGTGCTCGTTGGACTCCGCAACCTCTGAGACGCACACGGCGTCCGAGACGCGCACCCCGCTGGGCGCGTCGGCCGACAACGGCCTGAAGATCGTGGTCGTGGGCGGCTTCGGCGCCGGCAAGACGACGATGGTCCGCTCCGTCAGCGAGATCCGTCCCCTCAACACCGAGGAGACGATGACGCAGGCCGGCGAGGGCGTCGACGACGTCAGCGGGGTGCGCGGCAAGACCGCGACCACCGTCGCCTTCGACTTCGGCCGCATCACGCTCGACGAGCGCAACGTGCTGTACCTGTTCGGCGCGCCGGGGCAGGAACGCTTCTGGTTCCTCTGGGACCGGCTGTTCTCCGGCACGCTCGGCGCGGTCGTGCTGGTCGACACCCGGCGCATCGACGACTCCTGGTACGCCATCGACCGGCTGGAGCGGCACGGCACGCCGTTCATCGTGGCCTGCAACGACTTCGGCGGGCCCACCTTCACCCCGCAGGCGATCCGCGAGGCCCTGGACCTGGACCCGCACGTCCCGCTGGTCAACTGCGACGCGCGGTCCCGTGAGTCCAGCAAGATCGTGCTGATCACGCTGGTGGAGCACATCCAGGCCCTGTACGCCGATCCGGCCCGAGCCCCCCGTCAGGAGCTGGTGTGAGTCCCGCCTCCGTCCCCGACGCCGTCCCCTTCAGCGGCCCCCTGCTGCAGGACGACCCGGCGCGCGTCTACCGCGAGCTGCGCCGGCAGCACGGCAGCGTGGTGCCGGTCGTGCTCGACGGCGACGCCCCGGCCTGGCTGGTCCTCGGCTACCGCGAGCTGCACCAGATCACCGGCGACCCGGTGCTGTTCAGCCGCGACTCCGAGCTGTGGAACCAGTGGGAGAACATCCCCGACGACTGGCCGCTGCTGCCGATGATCGGCCGCCGCCAGCCGTCCATCCTCTACACCGTCGGCGAGCGGCACCGGGAGCGGGCCGCGATGATGGTGAACGCGCTGGAGGCGGTCGACCCGACCGAACTGCGCGGCCACGCCGAGCGGTTCGCGGACGAGCTGATCGATGCCATCTGCCCGCGCGGGTCGGCCGACATCATCGGCGAGTTCGCGATGCTGCTGCCGGTGCGCGTGCTGGCCCGGCTCTACGGGTTCCCCGACGACAAGGGCCCCGCGCTGGTCACCGCGCTCAACGACATGATCGACGGGCGGGAGCGGGCGCTCGCGGGCCAGACCCACCTGTTCACGTCGATGACGGAGCTGGTGGCCCAGCGCCGCAAGGAGCCCGCGGAGGACGTCGCCTCCCGGATGCTCGCCGACACCTCGGGCTTCACGGACGAGGAGATCGTCCAGGACCTGATGGTGATGATGGCGGCCGGGCACCAGCCGAGCGCCGACTGGATCGGCAACTCGCTGCACCTGATGCTCACCGACAGCCGGTTCGCCGCCTCGCTGTTCGGCGGCCGCAACAGCATCGCCGAGGCGATGAACGAGGTGCTGTGGGAGGACACCCCCACGCAGAACGTGGCGGCGCGCTGGGCCTCGCGCGACACACAGCTCGGCGGGCGCCGCATCCGGGCCGGCGACATGGTGCTGCTGGGGCTCCAGGGCGCCAACTCCGACCCGCAGGTGCGCACCGACGGTTCGGCGCTCACCGGCGGCAACAGCGCGCACTTCTCCTTCGGTCACGGCGAGCACCGCTGTCCGTTCCCGGCGCAGGAGATCGCCGAGGTGATCGCCCGGACCGGTATCGAGGTCGTGCTGGACCGGCTGCCGGACATCGACCTGGCCGTGCCGGCCGGCGCCCTCTCCCGCCGCCCGTCGCCCTGGCTGCGCGGCCTGTCCGAGCTGCCGGTCACCTTCACACCCACTCCCGCCCTTGGAGGCTCGCTCGCATGACGGCTGGTACGGATCTCACCGCGACCGACACGGAACAGACCCGCATCCCCCTCGACCCGTTCGTCTCCGACCTGGACGCGGAGAGCGCCGCGCTGCGGGCCGCCGGGCCGCTGGCCGCCGTGACCCTTCCCGGTGACGTGCCCGTGTGGGCGGTGACCCACCACGCCGAGGCGAAGAAGCTGCTCACCGACCCGCGGCTGGTGAAGGACATCAACGTCTGGGGCGCCTGGCAGCGCGGGGAGATAGCCCCGGACTGGCCGCTGATCGGGCTGGCCAACCCGCCCCGCTCGATGCTCACCGTGGACGGCGCCGACCACCGGCGGCTGCGCACCCTGGTCGCCCAGGCGCTCACCCCCAGGCGGGTGGAGCGGATGCGGGAGCGGATCACCGAGCTGACCGATTCCCTGCTGGACCAGGTGGCCGCGCAGCCCGGCGACAGCGTGGACCTGAAGGCGGTCTTCGCCTACCCGCTGCCGATGTACGTGATCGCCGACCTGATGGGGCTGGCGGAAGAGCGGCTGCCGCGGCTGAAGGAGCTGTTCGAGAAGTTCTTCTCCACGCAGACCCCGCCGGAGGAGGTCCTCGCCACGCTCACCGAACTCGCCGGGATCATGGGCGACACGGTGGCGTCCAAGCGGGAGAACCCGGGCGACGACCTGACGTCCGCGCTGATCCAGGCGTCGGAGAACGGGGACCGGCTCACCGACGAGGAGATCGTCGCCACGCTCCAGCTGATGGTGGCGGCCGGTCACGAGACGACGATCTCCCTCATCGTCAACGCGGTGGTCAACCTCTCCACCCACCCGGACCAGCGGGAGCTGGTGCTGTCCGGGCAGGCCGACTGGTCGGCGGTGGTCGAGGAGACGCTGCGCTGGTCCACGCCGACGTCGCACGTGCTGATCCGGTTCGCCACGGAGGACGTCCCCGTCGGGGACAAGGTGCTGCCCGCCGGGGACGCGCTGATCGTGTCGTACGCGGCGATCGGCCGGGACGAGCAGGAGCACGGCCCGACGGCCGGCGACTTCGACATCACCCGGGAGAGCCCGCACCGGCACATCTCCTTCGGGCACGGCCCGCACGTCTGCCCGGGGGCCGCGCTGTCCCGCCTGGAGGCGGGGGTGGCCCTGCCGGCCCTGTACGCCCGCTTCCCGAAGCTGGACCTGGCGGTCCCGGCGGGTGAGCTGCGCAACAAGCCGGTGGTGACCCAGAACGACCTGTACGAGCTGCCGGTGACGCTCGGCGGGTGAGTGACGCGGGTGGCGGACGGACCTCCCCCCGGTCCGCCCGCCACCCGTCCCGGTGACGCGTCCCGGTGACCCGTCCTGGTGACCTGTCCCGGTGACCTGTCCCGGTGAAGCGTCTCAGCGGCTCGTCTCAGCGGACGGACGATGTTGCGCCCGGGTTTCCTCCAGCCGCTAGGCTCCGGTCGTGGCTGAGATCCGGATTCCTGCTGACATCAAGCCCGCCGACGGTCGTTTCGGTGCGGGTCCCTCCAAGGTGCGGACGGAAGCGCTGGACGCGCTGGCCGCGACCGGTACGTCCCTGCTGGGCACCTCCCACCGCCAGGCGCCGGTGAAGAACCTGGTCGGCCAGGTGCGCGAGGGCATCGGCGAGCTGTTCCAGCTCCCCGACGGGTACGAGGTGGTCCTCGGCAACGGCGGCTCCACCGCGTTCTGGGACATCGCGACCCACGGTCTGATCGAGAACAAGTCGCAGCACCTCAGCTTCGGCGAGTTCAGCTCCAAGTTCGCCAAGGCCGCCAAGCTGGCCCCGTGGCTCGCCGAGCCGGACGTCATCTCCGCCGACCCGGGTACGCACCCGGAGCCGGTCGCCGAGGCGGGCGTCGACGTGTACGCCTTCACGCACAACGAGACCTCCACCGGCGTCGCGATGCCGATCAAGCGCGTGGCCGGCGCGGACGAGGGTTCCCTCGTCCTGGTGGACGCCACCTCCGGCGCGGGCGGCCTGCCGGTCGACATCGCCGAGACGGACGTCTACTACTTCGCCCCGCAGAAGTCCTTCGCCTCCGACGGCGGCCTGTGGATCGGCGTGTTCTCCCCGGCCGCGATCGAGCGCGCCGAGCGGATCCACGCGAGCGGCCGGCACGTCCCGGAGTTCTTCTCCCTGCCGACGGCGATCGACAACTCCCGCAAGAACCAGACGTACAACACCCCCGCGCTGGCGACCCTCTTCCTGCTGAACCAGCAGCTGGAGTGGATCAACGGCCAGGGCGGCCTGGACTGGGCGGTCCGCCGCACCGCGACCTCCGCGCGCACCCTGTACGGCTGGGCCGAGGACGTGAAGTTCGCGAACCCGTTCGTCACCGACCCGGCGAAGCGGTCGGCGGTCATCGGCACGATCGACTTCACCGACGAGGTGGACGCCGCCGCCGTCGCCAAGGTGCTGCGCGCCAACGGCATCGTCGACACCGAGCCGTACCGCAAGCTGGGCCGCAACCAGCTCCGCGTCGCGATGTTCCCGGCGATCGACCCGGCGGACGTCGAGGCCCTCACGAAGTGCGTCGACTACGTCATCGAGCAGCTGTAGTCCGGCCTACGCGCAAGGGGCGCCCCGGTGGAATCCACCGGGGCGCCTGTTCTGCTCACCTGCTCAGACGCCGGAACCTCCGTACCGCCAGCGGCAGGAAGACCGCCGTCAGGATCACCGGCCACACGCCCGCCATCAGCAGCGCGTGCTGTTCGACCCACGAGTCGCCGCCGCCGACCGGGGTGCCGAAGAGTTCGCGGGCCGCCACGGCCGTGGAGGAGATCGGGTTCCAGGCGGCCACCCAGCCGAGCCAGTCGGGCATGAGCTGCGGGGCGACGAAGATGCTGGAGATCATCGTCAGGGGGAAGGCCACCGCGAAGAGGCCGCCCGCCGCCTCCGGGTTGGGGACGAGGAGTCCCAGCCAGACGCCCAGCCAGATCAGCGCGAACCGCAGCCACAGCAGCAGTCCGAACGCGGCGAGGAAACCCCAGCCGCCGTCCGGACGCCAGCCCATGACCAGCGCCGTCAGCATCAGGATCGCCAGCTCCGCGCACGCGACGATCAGGTCGGTCACCCCGCGCCCGGCCACCACCGCCGACGACGCCATCGGCATCGAGCGGAAGCGGTCGATGACGCCCTTGGTGGAGTCGTAGACCACGACCGTCGCCGTGTTGATGAAGCCGAACGCCATGGTCATCACGAACATGCCCGGCATCAGGAAGTCCTTGTAGTCCCCGCCGCCCGGCACCCGCATCGCGCTGCCGAAGACATAGCCGTACAGCAGCACGGAGAGGATCGGAAAGCCCAGCTGCCAGACGATGTTGACCGGCTGGCGCCGGTAGTGGGTGAGGCCGCGGCGGACGACGTTCCAGCAGTCCGCGAGCGCCCAGTACACGCGGCCGTGCCCGGCCGGTCCGGTCAGGTCGAGCGCGCTCATGCCGCCACCTCCTTCTCCGTCGTCTCGGTGCGGTGTCCGGTCAGGCGCAGGAAGACGTCGTCGAGGCTGGGCCTGCGCAGCCCGATGTCCTCGACCCGGACGCCCTCGTCCTGGAGGGTGCGGGCGACGTCCGTCAGCGCGCCCACCCGGTCGGTCACGGGGGCGTGCACCCGCAACTCACTGTCGACCGCCTCGGGTTCACCGTCGGCGACCCGGGCGACCACCTTCACCACGCGCGGGATGTCGGACCGTTCGGCCACCACGACCTCGACGCGGTCGCCACCGACGCGGTTCTTCAGCCCGTCCGGGGTGTCGTCGGCGATGGACCGGCCCCGGTCGATGACGGTGATCCGGGAGGCCAGCCGGTCGGCCTCCTCCAGATACTGCGTGGTCAGCAGCACGGTCGTGCCGCCCGCCACCAACGCCCGTACAGAGTCCCAGACTTCACCCCGGCTGCGCGGGTCGAGCCCCGTCGTCGGCTCGTCCAGGAACAGCACGGCCGGCGTCAGGATCATCGACGCCGCCAGGTCCAGCCGGCGCCGCATGCCGCCGCTGTAGTCGCCGACGCCCTTGTCGGCGGCGTCGGTCAGGTCGAACTGCTCCAGCAGCTCCGCCGCCCGCGCCCTGGCGCGCCGCCCGCCGAGGTGGAACAGCCTGCCGAACATCTCCAGGTTCTGCCGCCCGGTGAGCACCTCGTCCACCGCCGCGTACTGCCCGGTGAGCCCGATCCGCGCCCGCACCTCGCGGGCCTGGCGCGCCACGTCCAGCCCGGCCACGGCCGCCCGCCCGCCGTCGAGCCGGAGCAGCGTCGACAGGATCCGCACGGCGGTGGTCTTGCCCGCGCCGTTCGGTCCCAGCAGTCCGTGCACCGTGCCCGCCCGCACGGTGAGGTCGAAGCCGTCCAGGGCGCGCTTCTCGCCGTAGCGCTTCTCCAGCCCCTCGGCCCGCACCGCGTTCCCGTCGTCCTTCATGGGTCCCCCTTCCAGAAACCGGGTACACCGTACCCGATTACGCGTACGGCGTACCCAGTTTTTTGGCGCGGATCTAGACTGCCCGCATGAGCAGCGGTGGAAGCGGTACGGAGACCAGCGGCAGCGGCGACATCGCGCGCACCCTCGACCTGCTCTGGGGCACCGGACAGCGGCCCAGCCGGGGCCCGAAGCCCGGGCTGACCCTGGAGCGGATCGTGGAGGCGGCGATCGAGGTCGCCGACCGGGACGGCATCGGCGCGCTGTCGATGCGCAGGATCGCCACGGAGCTGGGCACCGGCACGATGTCCCTGTACCGCTACGTCCCCGGCAAGGCCGAGCTGCTCGACCTGATGCTGGACCGGGTGCAGCGCCCGTCTCAGAACCCCGCGGACCTCGGCGACGGCGGCTGGCGGTCCGCGCTGGAGGTGCTGGGCCGGGCCACCCTCGCCCTCTACCGGCGCCACCCCTGGCTGCTGGAGGTCAACCAGTCCCGCCCGATCCTCGGCCCGAGCGCCCTGGACGGCATGGAGAAGGTGTTCTCCCGGATCAAGCCGATGGGTCTGTCCGACCCCGAGCTGCTGTCGGTGATCGTCATGATCGACGGGTACGTGGTCGGGGCGGCCCGGACACAGCTGTACCAGGAGCAGGCCGAACACAGCTCCGGGCTGACGGACGCGGAGTTCTGGGAGGCCCAGCGGCCCGCCCTGGAGAAGGCGATGAACAGCGGCCGCTATCCCGTCATGGCCGCGCTCTCGGGGGACACCTTCAGCTCCGGCTTCGACCACTTCGAGTTCGGGCTCCAGCGCATCCTGGACGGCCTGGCGGAGTTCGTCGCCCGGCGCGCGGCCGAACAGACGCCCTGACGCCCTGCGTTCAGCCCTTGCGCCGGCGCCTGGTCAGGCCGAACAGGGCCGCCACGACCACGGCGACCACCACGACGCCGCCGACCTTGACCGAGTCGCCCGTCGCGTCGTCGGAGGCGCTGCCGGCGCCGTCCGCGCGCGAGCCGGGGCCGCCGCTGGAGCCGCCCTCGTCCGCGCCCGGAGCCTCGCGGCTCACCACTCCGCTCTGCTCCCCCTCGCTGCCGAACAGCAGCCGGGAGCCGTCGGCGGAGTAGGTCACCGACTCGCCCTGCCCCTGGAGCGGCACGCTCAGCCGCCCCTTGCGCTGCGGTTTGCCGCCGTTCCAGGCGTAGTGGATGCCGCCGAAGTAGCCGCGCACGGCGAGGTCCTGGCCGTCCGGGGAGAGCGCCGCGTCGGTGGTCCACAGCTCGACGGGCGCGATCGGCTTGAACACGTTGTCGCCTTCCGGCGACAGCTTCTCCGGCCCCTCGTAGAGGTGTCCGCCGTCCTCGTGCTTGTCGACGAGGTACACCCGCCCCGTCTTCGGGTGCACGACCATCGCCTCCGCGTCCCGGGGGCCGTCGGCGTACTTCACGACGTACTGGGTGGCCCGCACGGTGGCGTCCTTGAGCTCCTTGGGCTCGGGGAGTTCGTAGATCCACACGTACGGCCAGGTGCCGCCGAGGTTGTCGCCGATGTCGCCGACGAAGAGGCGGTTGCCGGGGCCGACGGAGATCGCCTCGACGTCCCGGGGCGTGCCGATGCCGGTGAGGGTGAGGCGGGCGACGGTGTCACCCGTCCTGCTGTCGACGGCGTACAGGTAGGGGCCGTCGTCGCTGTCGTTGTGGGTCCAGTAGACGCCGGGGTGCAGACGGGAGGCGGCGAGTCCGCTGGACTCGGTGATGCGCGGGTCGTTGATGGTGAACCCCTCGTTCCCGTCGTCGTTGTCGGCGGCGGAGGCGGGCACGGCGAGCGCCGCCGTCAGGAGGGTCGCGGCGAGCAGGGCGAAGGGTCTGCGCATGACCCAAGACTGCCATCAGCCGGGCCCCGCGAGGGCGGGTGTCCGGGCTCACATCGCGGCGAACACGCTGATCCACCATGATGATCGGGTGCTCAGGTTCATGCCCGTAGGTGACTCGATGACGATCGGGAGCGCGGGTGAACACACCTGGCGCTACCGGCTGTGGCAGCACCTGTGCACCGCGTACGGCGAGCCCTTCACGCTGGTCGGCCCGCGCGAGACGCTGCACGACCCGTCGACGGACGCCCCCACCTCGTACGCGTACGCCGACCCGGCGTTCCCCCGGGCCCACCTGGCCGGCTGGGGCGAGGGCTGGTGCCACATGGCCCCGCTGATAGGCGACGCCGTGCGCTCCTGCCGGGCGGACGTGCTGCTGGTGTCGCTCGGCCTGATCGACCTGGGCTTCTACACCAACGCCGAACAGACCGCGGACAACGTGCGCGCGTTCGTCGCCGAGGCGCGCGCGGCCCGCCCAGGCGTGCGCATGGCGGTGATGCCGGTGGTCCGCAACATCCGGGTGGAGGCCGACGAGACGTTCGCCGGGCAGGTCGGGCGGTTCAACGCCCTGCTGGCCGAGACGGCCGCCGAGCTGGACGAACCGGACTCGCCGATCCTGCTCGTCCAGCCCCCGGCGACGTACGACTTCCATACGGACACCTACGACGGCACGCACCCCAACGAGAGCGGCGAGCACAAGATCGCGGGGGCGTTCGCCGAGGCGATGTGGCA
Source organism: Streptomyces sp. CNH189 (assembly GCF_000527195.1). NCBI lineage: Bacteria > Bacillati > Actinomycetota > Actinomycetes > Kitasatosporales > Streptomycetaceae > Streptomyces > Streptomyces sp. CNH189. The sequence continues at coordinate 191,340 of NZ_AZUS01000005.1, read as the reverse complement.
GGAGTGGGGCATGGGCGGCCCCTACAAGCCGTGCTGACGAGCCGCCCCGACGCCTGAAGCGCTTGCCTGGAGCGCACTCCAAGACGTTGGCTTGACACCCATGAGGTACACGCAGCTCGGACGCACAGGACTCAAGGTCAGCCGGCTCGTCCTCGGGACGATGAACTTCGGTCCGCAGACCGACGAGCCCGAGAGCCACGCCATCATGGACGCGGCGCTCGACGCCGGCATCAACTTCTTCGACACAGCAAACCGGCAACTTTGACGCCAGGTTGCACAGTAGCGCATCGCTGACGCTCACCGCTCCTGCGGACCCCGAGTGGAAACGACGAAGCCGCCGCCTCCCACTCGCTTCGAACGCAGGCAGAAGACGACGGTCCCTCACACAGACCCGCTACCTCACCATGCGAAGGCCTCGGGAGACGGTCCGGGACCGGGGAAGATCTCGTCCAGAGACGTCAGCAGTTCCTCGCTCAGCTCCAGCTCCAGGGCACGCAGCGCCGAGTCCAGCTGCTCCTGCGTGCGTGGGCCGACGATCGGGCCGGTGACGCCGGGGCGTGTCAGCAGCCAGGCGAGCGCCGCTTCACCGGGCTCCAGGCCGTGCTTGTCGAGGAGGTTCTCGTACGCCTGGATCTGCTCGCGTGTCTTGGTGTCTTTGAGCGCGTCGGCAGCGCGGCCGCTCGCCCTGCGCCCCTGTGTGGCCTCCTTCTTGAGGACGCCGCCGAGCAGCCCGCCGTGCAGCGGCGACCAGGGGATGACACCGAGCCCGTACTCCTGCGCGGCCGGGATGACCTCCATCTCGGCGCGGCGCTCGGCGAGGTTGTACAGGCACTGCTCGCTAACCAGGCCCATGCGGCCGTGCCGGGCAGCCAGCTCGTTGGCCTGGGCGATCTTGTAGCCGGGGAAGTTGGACGACCCGGCGTAGAGGATCTTGCCCTGCTGGACCAGGACGTCGATCGCCTGCCAGATCTCCTCGAACGGCGTCGACCGGTCGATGTGATGGAACTGGTAGATGTCGATGTAGTCGGTCTGCAGCCGCTTGAGGGAGGCGTCGACGGCCCGGCGGATGTTCACCGCGGAGAGCTTGTCGTGGTTGGGCCAGACGGAGGAGTCGTCCGGGGCCATGTTCCCGTACACCTTGGTGGCGAGGACCGTCCTGTCGCGCCGCCCGCCACCCTGGGCGAACCAAGTACCGATGATCTCCTCGGTGCGGCCCTTGTTCTCACCCCACCCATAGACGTTGGCCGTGTCTACAAAGTTCAGACCCGCGTCGAGAGCGGCGTCCATGATGTCGTGGCTGGCTGATTCGTCTGTCTGCGGACCGAAGTTCATCGTGCCGAGAACGAGTCGGCTGACCTTGAGTCCGGTGCGTCCGAGCTGCGTGTACTTCATGGACCACAAGCCAACTGCTTCGAGCCCGCTCCAGGCAAGGACATCAGGTGCCGCCGTCAGGAGTCGTCTCCGAGGTGCCGGTACAGCGTGGCCCGGGAGACGCCCAGAGCCTTGGCGATGGCGCTGACACTCTCTCCCTTCGCCTTCCTCGCGCGGGCCACGGTCAGCACGTCCTCGTTCACGACGGACGGCCGTCCGCCGGTACGCCCCTGCGCCTTGGCTGCGTCGAGTCCGGCGCGGGTGCGCTCCTTGATGAGGCTGCGCTCGAACTCCGCCATGGCTCCTACCACCTGAAGCATGAGACGGCCATCGGCCGTGCCGGGGTCGATGTTGGCCAGTGCGCCCGTGAGCACCTTGAACCCGATACCACGCTCCCGAAGCGTGTGGACCATGGTCACAAGGTCGATGAGCGACCGGGCAAAGCGGTCGAGCTTCCACACGCACAGGGTGTCGCCAGCGCGAGCATAGTCGAGTGCTGACCGCAGCTCCGGCCGGTCGGCGTTCTTGCCCGATGCCTTGTCCTCGAAGATCCGGGCGCAGCCTGCGGCCGTCAGTGCGTCGCGCTGCAACTGCGCTTCCTGGTCATCGGTGGAGACGCGGGCGTAACCGATGAGCTGACCAGTGATCGTGTTCGTCGTCACGGCCGGGACTGTCTCAGAACTCATCTCAATACGTCAAGCTCGAGACGGGAGTTTCGAGACGGGTTTTGAACAGCGCTACACCTCCTTCAGGGACGCTTGCCATCTCGTCTCACAAACCTTGGTTTTCGAGACGGTCCATGCTGGCCTGTGTGGGGCGACTGCCGCACCCCTCGGGACACTTGCCCGTCTGTACGCCTTCTTTTTGGGACCAGGGTTCCAAGTTCTACTGACCCACTCTGATCGGGTGACTCCACTGGCAGGGGCGGAGTGTCTCGCTAACCCTCCTTGCCCTGGTCAGTTTCATCGTCCGCCCAGGGGTACAGGGTGGCGAAGTGACGGATTCGCTCCTGCTCGGCGGCTTCGTCGGCGGCGTCGTAGTGCCGTATCTGCTTCCACCAGCGGTCGTAGTCGTAGCCGTCGCAGTGGTTGAAGTCGAGGGCAGTGCTGCGGAGCCGCTGCCACTCACGGACGATCGCAGCCCGCTGCCACGGCTCGGGCCCCTCCACCGCGAGGAGTTGGTGCAGGAAGCCCGCTGAGTCGCTGACCAGGATGAGCAGGGACCGCATCGCGAAAGAGGTCTCGCCGGTCTCACCGACCCCCGCGGACACTCGCCCCAACTGCGCGTTGAGGAACGTCTCCAGGGCGCGGACGTTCTCGGCGGTCAGATCGACGGCGTAGATAAGGGTGCGTTCAGGTGGTGGGTTCGTCATACGGATGGGTCCTACCTTTCGTGCGGTGCCAACTGGAGCATCCCGGGTGAAGCTGAATCAACCTGGTATTTCCGTGGGCCAGAAGACCCTGGTGCGGCGGGGACCAAAGAAGTGCGTACAGACACGCAGCCCTTCAGACACTTGCCCCTTCGTCCACAGCAAGGCTCTTCGCGCCCGTCTCGCGGCCTGCCCGATGTTCGACCGGCAAGGCCAGGCGTGCACCCCGCTCGTCGATGGCAGGCAGACGTGACGGCAGGGGCAGGGGGTGGGGGGTATGACCCCCGAAGGGGGCAAACCAGACCGCCATGTCATAGCAGCCAAGATTCCGCCACGGTTCCAGGGGCCGTCTGCCCTCCCCGCAGGCTGCCACGGCGAGAGCGTATGGCCTGGTCACAGGCCTACCTTGCCTTGCTCGCAGCGGCGGAAAGCCGCAAGGAACAGGGCCTAACGACTGCACCTGCGGGGCGCGGCAGCGCCCCCTAGGGCTTGCACCTGTCGGCCCCCTCCGGGGCCGCACTGTCGTTGAGCACTGCGACTGTGGCGGCCGGTAGGGCGCCCCTCGCTGCCTTTCTCTGCGCCGTTGTCCCTCCCTAGGGGCGCTGCCGCGCCCCTACTTGCCCTCGCCTTGAAGTAGGCTGCTTCCTTCAGCCGACCCCGACAGAGGCTCGACTGCACTTGGACCAGATAGATAAGAGAGGACGCTAGCGTTCCCGCAGTTCGGATGCTGTTTGGGTACACGCCAGGCGTGCTCTGACTACACGGACAGCGTGTACTTACCGGCCCTGGTGGAGACGGCAGGGAACTGGCGCACCCTTGCCCTTCTGGAACAGGTGGGGAGGGAGCACGAGGCAAGCGGCCCCGGAGCGGGGCGACACAAGGTCCAGTTCCTTGGCGCGGGCCACCGCGTTACGGGTGCTCTGCTCGGACAGTGGCTTACCTTCCTTGCCCAGCAGTGCGGCCAGCCGGCCGGGGGCGAAGCCCGCGTGTCCGTGCCGGTCTGCCCATCCGATGGCGGCGAAGTGGACGCGGTAGGCGAGCTGGTGCGCAGGGTTCTGCGCCATGCGCCGGTACTCGTGCTGGGAGACACCGCCCCACGGGCGGTCATGGCCGAAGCTGATAGCCACCGGGTGTGGCTCCTTCCTGTGAGGCGCACACGCGTGCGCCAGTCCCCCGCCGGATGGCGGGACATGTGCCTCCCTTTCTTCGCGGGGGTGGACCGTGCACGGATGGCGCGGTCTCTCTTCACAGGTGGACGCCCAAGCCTTCGGGCCTGGACTCGGTCTCGTGCGGTCGGGAGCGACAGCGGCGACCTGCCGGGCATCTTACAAACGCGCAGGAGGCCCCGACCACAGGACCCTCCTCGTCACCTGCAGTTGTCGGTCAGCCTTCGCTGTGGACCGCCGCCATGTTGCGCAGACGCTGCTTGAAGTCCATCGGGATCAGAACCTGAACCCTCCCGACTGGGTGTTGCCACATCCCGTCATGGCCATCAGGAGCCATGAGCTGCGCGGCGGTCATCCCGGGAATCGGCTCGGCATGGATGACGGCCTTGACCCCTGCGGCGCGTAGCTCCCTGCCCTTTTCGTGCTGGGTCGACAACGTGCTCCACCGTTCCCGGTAGGTCTCTCCTGTCGGGATCTCTTCCCAGGTGTCCGGGCGCGTGGGCTGCGCGATGAGCTGTTCACGTCGCGCGTCCAACCTCTTGTAAGCCTCCCGGTACTCCTGCTTGCCCAGCTCACTGGAGTAGAGGCCCGCCTCGCGGTCCTCCCTCAGGTCCGACAGGGCGCGGTTCACTTCCGCGATGTCGCGCGTGTAGTCCACGCCCGGCCGGAAAACCTTCCGGACGATCTCGACGTCCCCGGCAGCGAGGAGGAACGCCTTTTCCACGGCGTCCTCCAGCGTGTGCGCCGCGATGCCCTTGCTTCCGGTCGGACACGGCTTGTGCGTGGTACGGGAGGCGCAGCGGTAGTAGGGCCAGTTACGGCCAGGGCCGAGATATGCCGGCTCCCCACATGTGCAGAACGCGACCCGGAGCAAGGGCGACCCACCCTTGCGGTTGCCGTTGCGCTTGCAGGTGTTCTCGTCCAGCTTCTTGTTGGCCAGCTCCCACTCCTCATGCGTGATCAGAGGCTCCGCACGCTGGAGCGGCTGGCCGTCCGCGTCCCGGACAACCCGGCGTCGTGTTGTCTTCTTTCCGTCGACCATCATCTCCTCGGATACCTCCATCTGCCCCAGGATGCAGCGGGAGCGCACGACCTTGGCCGTGTTCGCGGCGGTCCAGCGGCTCCCCTTCGGAGTTTTGCCGCTGCGGATCATCTGAGCGTCGAGTGACGTCGGGGTCTTCGACACGTCCTCGTTGAGCCACTGCGCGATGCTGTTCGCCGACTCGCCCGCGATGAGACGGCGGACGATCTCACGGAGTGTCCCGGCCGTGTCGGTCCCGTAGTCGTCAGGGACGAGCTTCCACCCCTCGCCGGTCTCCTGCTTCTCCTCGCGGTAGCCGTACGGAGTGCGGCCGCCACGCCAGCGACCCTCCTTCACCAGGTGGTTGTACGAGGACTTGGCCCGCGCCTTGATGGCTTCGAGCTCCCCTTCCGCGAAGGACGCGATCAGGCTCAGGAGGAGCTTCCCCATCTGCGTGTTGAGGTTGACCCCGTCCTCGACGGTCGCGACCTCCTTGCCGTTCTTCTCGCACCACTCCAGGAGGGTGTGCACGTGCAGCACGCGCCGCGAGAGGCGGTCGATCTTCAGCGCGCAGAGGATGTCGTACTCATCGGCGCGCGACTCCTCCATCGCGATCCGGTGCTCGATCGCGCTGACCTCCTTTCCGATCGTCGAAGGCAACCACTTGCCGAACTCTGGGCGCTTCCACGGCTCTACCCCGCCGGACACGTCGATGTCCTCGACCCATCCCACAACGACGTGCCCCTCCTGATCGGCCCATCGCTGGATGGACCGACGCTGACGCTCCGGCGATGTGGTTGTGGTCTCGTCCGACACCCTCGACAGACGGACCACACCCAGAACTCTCGCCATGCTCGGTCTCCCTCTCCCCTGTAGCACGCATCGCGCACAAGGGGTGACGGTATGTGGTTCGGATCATGGCGTCAAAATTGATCTTTGGAGACCGCCAACGTCTACGGCTGGGGCGAGAACAAGGGCCGTACCGAGAGCATCATCGGCAGCTGGTTCGCCCAGGGGGGCGGCCGCCGCGACAAGGTGATCCTCGCGACCAAGGTGTACGGCAACATGGGCGCCGACGGCGAGCCGTGGCCCAACCACGACAAGCTGTCCGCGGTGAACATCCGGCGGGCGGTCGACGCCTCGCTGAAGCGGCTGGGGACCGACTACATCGACCTGTACCAGTTACACCACGTCGACCGGTCGACGCCCTTCGAGGAGATCTGGCAGGCGATCGACGTCCTGATCCAGCAGGGCGAGATCCTCTACGTCGGCTCGTCCAACTTCCCCGGCTACAAGATCGCGCAGGCCAACGAGATCGCCGCCCGGCGCGGCGGGACGATCGGCCTGGTCAGCGAGCAGTGCCTGTACAACCTCGCCGAGCGGCGCGCCGAGATGGAGGTCGTCCCGGCCGCGCAGGAGTACGGGCTCGGGGTCATCCCCTGGTCGCCGCTGCACGGCGGTCTGCTGGGCGGGGTCATCAAGAAGGAGGCCCAGGACGGCCGCCGCGCCTCCGGACGGGCCGCGGACACCCTGGCCGACCCCGCCGCCCGCAAGCAGATCCAGGCGTACGAGGACCTGCTGGAGAAGCACGGCGTCGAGCCGGGCGAGGCGGCGCTGGCCTGGCTGCTCACCCGTCCCGGGGTGACCGGCCCGATCGTCGGCCCGCGGACGCGGGAGCAGCTCAGCTCGGCGCTGCGCGCGGTGGAGCTGGAGTTGAGCGAGGAGCTGCTGGGCTCGCTGGACGAGATCTTCCCGGGCCCGGGGCCGTCCCCGGAGGCCTTCGCCTGGTAGCGGCGGGCACGCCGTGACGGCCGGCGGCGGCGCTACCTTCCGAGCGCCGCCGCCAGAGCCACCACGACGAACATCATCACGAGCGCACCGGCCATGATCCGGTTTCGGGTCTTCGGGTCCACGCCGTCGAGCCTAACCGGCCGCGCCGAGTGCCTGTCGGGCGACCGCCTCGTAGCGGGGCTGTTCGCCCGGAACGCCCGACCTGGGCAGGTGGCTGCGCACCAGCACCAGCTCCTCCACGGTCCAGCTCCGGCTGCGGAACTCCTCCAGCGCCGTGAGGTACGGCCGTACGTCCACGGCGTCCCGGCTGCGGGCCACGGTCAGGTGGGCCTTGTAGCGCCGGTGCTCGTCCATCGCCACGCCCGCCTTGCGCCCGGCCGCCTCGGACCGCTCGGCCAGCAGCCGCATCGTCCGCAGGTCACCCGCCGCGCCGGTCCACAGCGCCCGTCCCCGGCCGAACTGGCCGCCGCCCGCCAGGGCGAGCCGGAACGGCTCGGTGCGGTCCGCGGCCCGTGCCAGCCGCGCGGTGAGTTCCGGCACGGTCTCCTCGTCCACCTCGCCGTAGAAGGCGAGCGTGAAGTGCCACCCGGCCCGCTCGGTCCACCGCAGGGCGCCGGCCCCGTCCAGGTTCCGCAGCCCGTCCACCTCGACGGCCAGCGCCTCGATCACGTCCTCGGGCGGCAGCACGGCGGCGAAGAGTCTCATGCCTCCAGTGTCCCGCGTGCCCTGGTCACCGTGCGTATCGTTGTACTGCGCGGCTGTACGCATCGAGCGTCGGCCGGGGAGGAGCGCCACGATGACCGTCCTCGAAGACAGGATCGAGATGGCCGAGAGCGGCGACGAACTCACACTCGACACGATGTTCGAGTGGCTGGAGAAGATGCCCGTCCCCGAGGGTTACAAGGCAGAGATCGTCGGGGGGCACATCTTCATGACGCCGCAGCGGGACACCCACTGGGACATCATCGCGGACGTTTACGATCAACTGCGTACGAAATACCCGCGCAGGCGTTTGAAGTCCGACGTCCGCATCGACTACCCGGGGCACCTGAACGGTTTCGCCTCCGACGTGACCCTGCTGGCCGAGGGAGCGACCAAGAACAGCAAGGGGCGGTGGCGTCATGAAGATGTCGTCTTCATCGCCGAAGTGATCTCGCAGAAGACCTCGGACAACGACTACGGGCCGAAGAAGGACGCATACGCCGCCGCCGGTGTGCCGGTGTACCTGATCGTCGATCCGTACACCGGTGAGTGGCATGTGCACACGCTGCCGAAGGACGGGAAGTACCACGGCAGCGTGTGCTTCGGCTTCGGCATCGAGATCGACCTGACCGGGACGGTTGTCGGTCTCGTTCTCACAACCGACGACTTTCCGCGCGGCTGACGGCGGCCGGGCCGTCCGGCCCGGCGGCTCACGCCGCCGGGGCCAGGGCCTTCCGGTGGTCGCGGGGGACGAAGCGGACGCGCGGGTGGCCGTGGTTCCAGCCGAAGGACAGGCGCAGGCCGCCGGCGCGGGCCAGGATCAGGCCGATGACGGCCGCCGCGGTCATCGCGACGGCGCCGCCTGCCGCGAAGCCGGCGCGGGCGCCGTGGGTGTCGGTGATCCAGCCGACGATCGGGGCGCCGACGGGGGCACCGCCGAGGAAGACCATCATGTAGAGGGCCATGACCCGGCCGCGCACCGACGGGTCGGTGGACATCTGCAGGCTGGTGTTGGTGGTGACGTTGACCGTCATCGACACCAGGCCCAGCGGCACCATGATCAGAGCGAACATCCACAGCTCGGGCGACGCCGCGGCGAGGATCTCCAGCGCGCCGAAGGCCAGCGCGGCCATGATCAGCAGCCGCAGCCGGGCCGTGCCGCGCCGGGCGGCGAGCAGGGCGCCGGAGACGGAGCCGACCGCCATCAGCGTGTTGAACATGCTGTAGACGCCCGCGTCCCCGTGGAACACGTCGTCGGCGAAGGCCGACAGGTACACCGGGAAGTTGAAGGCGAACGTGCCCATGAAGCCGACCAGCACGATCGGCCAGAGCAGGTCGGGCCGTCCGGCCACGTAGCGCAGGCCCTCGCGGAGCTGCCCCTTGCCGCGCGGTGCGCGCTCGACGGGGTGCAGCTCACGGGCGCGCATCAGCATCAGGCCGGTCAGGGGCGCGACGAAGGACAGGCCGTTCAGCAGGAACGCCCAGCCGGTGCCGACGCCGGTGATCAGCAGGCCCGCGACGGCGGGGCCGACCAGCCGGGCGGACTGGAAATTCGCGGAGTTCAGGCTGACCGCGTTCTGCAGCTGGCCGGGGCCGACCAGCTCGGACACGAAGGACTGGCGGGCCGGGTTGTCGACGACGGTCGCGAAACCGAGGGCGAGGGCGGCGACGTAGATGTGCCAGACCTCGACCATGCCGGTCAGGGTGAGGACGGCGAGCGCGAGGGACGTGAGGGCCATCGCGGACTGGGTGACCATCAGGGTGGGCCGCTTGCGCAGCCGGTCGACGAGGACACCGCCGTACAGGCCGAACAGCAGCATCGGCAGGAACTGCAGGGCCGTGGTGATGCCGACGGCGGCCGAGGACCCGGTGAGGCTGAGCACCAGCCAGTCCTGGGCGATGCGCTGCATCCAGGTGCCGATGTTGGAGACGACCTGGCCGAGGAAGAACAGGCGGTAGTTCCTGATCCTCAGCGAGGAGAACATCGAGTTCTTGCGCGAGGCGTCGAGGGTGGTCTTCGTGTCGTAGGGGTCAGGTGCGGGGGCGGAAGCTGCTCCGGATCCCGTACTCAAAAGGTTCGCCTCCTGTTGCTGCGGGGGTCAGATGTGCGCCAGTTTCTCCAGCACGGGGGCGGCGGCGCGCAGGGTGGCCCACTCGTCCTCGTCCAGCTCCTCGACCAGCGTGGCGAGGAAGGCGTTCCGCTTGCGACGGCTCTCCTCGAGCATCGCCTCGGCCCGCTCGGTCTGCGTGACGACCTTCTGGCGGCGGTCGTCGGGGTGCGGCTCCAGCCGGACGAGTCCCTTGGCCTCCAGCAGCGCCACGATGCGGGTCATCGACGGCGGCTGGACGTGCTCCTTGCGGGCGAGCTCGCCCGGGGTGGCACTGCCGCAGCGGGCCAGGGTGCCGAGCACCGACATCTCGGTGGGGCTGAGCGACTCGTCGACGCGCTGATGCTTGAGCCGACGGGACAGACGCATCACGGCGGATCGAAGGGCGTTCACGGCGGCTGCGTCGTCGCCATGGCTGAGGTCCGGCATGTTCCTTAGCGTAACTCATTACTCTCGCTAAGAACCACCCGGCACGGCGGCCCCGCCGTGAGTCCCGACACTCCCGCCCCACCCGGCGGTCCGCCCTCCGGCGGCCTGGCTTCGGCATGAACGCGCCCGCCGGAATCAAGACACCCGGGGAAATCAAGACACCCGGGGGACGAGATCACCCATATGAGTGAGCGAAGCGCGAAAGGCCACGCGCCGCACCCTGAGGTGCGGCGACGCTCAGGGCATGGGGACCGACGTGCTCAGCCTGCGGATGGACCATGAACTGCTCGAACGGCTCCGCGACCATGCCGCCAAACGCGGCATGAGCGTCCAGGACTATGTCGTCCGGACGCTCATGCGCGATGACTTCGACCAGCGGTTCCGCACCGCCGTCGAGGAGACGGAGAAGTTCTACGGGGTCACCTGAGCCCGCGGCCCTGGCCCTTCCCGGAGCCCGCTCTCCCCCGGCGTGGATCAGGTCAGGCCCAGCGCCGGCAGCAGGTAGTAGAAGGCGAAGACCGCCGCCACCACGTACATCGCCTTCGGGACCTCCCGGCCGCGGCCGGCCGCCAGACGCAGCGCCACGAAGGTGAGGAAGCCCATGCCGATGCCGTTGGTGATCGAGTAGGTGAACGGCATCATCACCATCGTCACGAAGGCCGGGATGGCGATCGTGTGGTCCGCCCAGTCGATCTCCTTGATGGAGCCGGCCAGGATCAGGAAGCCCACCGCGAGCAGCGCGGGGGTGGCCGCCTGGGACGGGACCATGGTGGCGACGGGCGTGAGGAACAGCGCCAGGGCGAACAGTCCGCCCGTCACGACGCTGGCGAAGCCGGTGCGCGCGCCCTCGCCGACACCGGCCGTGGACTCCACGAACGCGGTGGTGGCCGAGGCGGAGCTGGCGCCGCCCGCGGCGACCGCGACACCGTCGATGAACAGCACCTTGTTGATGCCGGGCATCTGGCCCTCGCCGTCGGTCAGCTTGGCCTCGTCCGAGACGCCCATGATCGTGCCCATCGCGTCGAAGAAGCACGACAGCAGCACCGTGAAGACGAACAGGACGCCCGTCAGCACGCCCACCTCGGAGAATCCGCCGAACAGGCTGACCTGGCCGATGAGGCCGAAGTCGGGGGTGGCCACCGGGTTGCCGGGCCAGTCGGGCGCGGTCAGGCCCCAGGAGGGCACGTCGGCGACGGCGTTGATCACGACCGCGACGACGGTCATCGTGACGATCGAGATGAGGATCGCGCCGGGCACCTTGCGCACGATGAGCGCCAGCGTGAGCAGCGCGCCGAGCACGAAGACGAGGACCGGCCAGCCGTTGAGGTGGCCGTCGGCGCCGAGCTGGAGCGGGACGGTGGTCTGGGCGGCGTCCGGGATGCGGGAGACGAAGCCGGAGTCGACCAGCCCGATGAGCATGATGAACAGGCCGATACCGATGGCGATGGCCTTGCGCAGCCCGTAGGGCACGGCGTTCATCACGCGTTCGCGCAGGCCCGTGGCGACCAGGATCATCACCACGAAACCGGCCAGCACGACCATGCCCATCGCGTCCGGCCAGGACATGCGGGGCGCGAGCTGGAGGGCGACCACGGAGTTCACGCCGAGTCCGGCGGCCAGCGCGATCGGGACGTTGCCGATGACGCCCATGAGCAGTGTGGTGAACGCGGCGGTCAGGGCGGTCGCGGTGACCAGCTGGCCGTTGTCCAGCTGGTTGCCGAACGCGTCCTTCGCGCTGCCCAGGATGATCGGGTTCAGCACGATGATGTAGGCCATCGCGAAGAAGGTGGCGAAACCGCCGCGGACCTCGCGCGACAGCGTGCTGCCGCGCTCGGAGATCCGGAAGTAGCGGTCGAGGGCGCCGGACGCGGCACCGGACCCCGGCTGCTCGGGGACGGGCGCCTTGGCGGGGGCCGACGTGGACATGTGCAGAGACCTCATCACCGGCGGGCTCCCCCCGAAGCCGGGCCTTTGGTGTTTTCTACGAATGAAAGCGGTCAGAGGCAAACGAATTCAGTATGAACATATAACGTCGTCGAAGCCATCTCCGCGCGTAGACCCGGGGCGGCGGGTGTGATTCCCGCGCCATCGCCCCTCCCGCCCTCCTGCCGTCCCCTCTCTTGCCGTCGCCTCTCCCGCCCCCTGCGGGCGACCGGGCGCCCACCGCTCCTCGTAAGCTGTCCGCATGGCGAAGTGGACCCCCAAGCACGAGGCGCCGGAGCCCTTGGAGGGCCCCGTGGTCGCCACCATCACCGGCGGCACGATCGTCTGGTTCGTCCTCTTCCTGGTGCAGCTGCCGTTCTACGGCTGGTTCGACGACCACGGGCACACCTGGTGGCTGTGGACCTGCCTGGCCGGCGGCGGCCTCGGTTTCATCGGCATCTGGTACGTCCGCAGGCGCGACGCGGCGATCAAGCGGGCGCGGGCCGAGGCGGCCGGCGCCGGCCCCGGACACACCCCGGCCACCCACGCCGACTGAGCCTGGGCCCGAGCCGACTGAGTAGCGTCAACTCACCGCGCAAGTACCGCGGTTGAGCCTGCCGCCACCGCGGTACGACCCCGGTACGACGGCCGTCCTCCCCTGGTCGGATCTTCCCCGCTCCGGTGGGTGAAGCGCAGACTCCGCACGTACTGTCGATTGCATGACGCATCTCGACGCGGGCGACCGTACCGATGCCGTCCAGCCCGTCACGGCCACGTCGCCGGTGACCGGGCTGACGTCGGCGGAAGTGGCCGAGCGGGTGGCGCGCGGACAGGTCAACGACGTACCCGTGCGCAGCAGCCGGTCTGTCGTCGAGATCGTCCGGGCGAACGTCTTCACCCGGTTCAACGCGATCATCGGCGTGCTCTGGGTGATCATGCTGATCGTCGCGCCCTTCCAGGACAGCCTGTTCGGTTACGTGATCCTCGCCAACACCGGCATCGGGATCATCCAGGAGTGGCGGGCGAAGAAGACGCTGGACTCCCTCGCGCTGATCGGCGAGGCGAAGCCCACGGTGCGCCGGGACGGGGTGCCCGCCGAGATCGGCACCTCGCGGATCGTGCTGGACGACCTGATCGAGATCGGGCCGGGGGACAAGGCCGTCGTCGACGGGGTGTGCGTCGAGGCGGACGGCCTGGAGATCGACGAGTCGCTGCTCACCGGTGAGGCCGACCCCGTGGTGAAGCAGCCCGGGGACCAGATCATGTCCGGCAGCTTCGTCGTCGCGGGCGGCGGCTCCTTCCAGGCGACCCGGGTGGGCCGCGAGGCCTACGCCGCGCAGCTCGCCGAGGAGGCGTCCCGCTTCACCCTGGTCCACTCCGAGCTGCGCAGCGGCATCTCCACCATCCTCAAGTACGTCACGTGGATGATGGTGCCGACCGCGATCGGCCTGATCATCAGCCAGCTGGTGGTCAAGGACAACGAGCTGAAGGACTCCATCGCCCGCACGGTCGGCGGGATCGTGCCGATGGTCCCCGAGGGGCTGGTGCTGCTCACCTCGGTCGCCTTCGCGATCGGCGTGATCCGGCTGGGCCGCAAGCAGTGCCTGGTGCAGGAGCTGCCCGCGATCGAGGGCCTGGCCCGCGTGGACACGGTGTGCCTGGACAAGACCGGCACGCTCACCGAGGGCGGCATGGACGTCACCGAGCTGCGGGTGCTGGACGACGCCGACGAGACGTACGTACGCAAGGTGCTGGGCGAGCTGGGATCGGCGGACCCGCGGCCGAACGCGTCCCTGAAGGCGATCATCGAGGCGTACCCGGACACCACCGGGTGGCGGCTGACGGACACGCTGCCCTTCTCCTCCGCCCGCAAGTACAGCGGCGCGACCCTCGACGAGGGCGACGGTCGGCCCGTCAGCTGGCTGCTGGGCGCCCCGGACGTGCTCCTCCCCCACGACGACCCGGCGCTGGCCGAGACCGAGCGGATGAACCGTGAGGGGATGCGGGTGCTGCTGCTGGCCCGCGCCCGCGACGGCGCGGATGTCGACGACCCGGCCGCCGTGGACGGCGTGCGGGCGGTGGCACTGGTGGTGCTGGAGCAGCGGCTGCGGCCGGACGCCGCCGACACCCTGCGCTACTTCGACGAGCAGAACGTCCGCGCCAAGGTGATCTCCGGCGACAACGCGGTGTCGGTCGGGGCGGTCGCCGCCAAGCTGGGCCTGTCGGGGACGACGGTGGACGCGCGCAAGCTGCCCGCCGAGCCGGAGGCCATGGCCGACGAGCTGGAGGCCGGCACGGTCTTCGGGCGGGTCACGCCCCAGCAGAAGCGGAACATGGTCGGCGCGCTGCAGTCGAAAGGCCACACGGTCGCGATGACCGGGGACGGCGTGAACGACGTGCTGGCGCTGAAGGACGCGGACATCGGCGTGGCGATGGGCTCGGGGTCGGAGGCCACCCGGGCGGTCGCGCAGATCGTGCTGCTGAACAACAGCTTCGCCACGCTGCCGTCGGTGGTCGCCGAGGGCCGGCGGGTGATCGGCAACATCACCCGGGTCGCCACGCTGTTCCTGGTGAAGACGGTGTACTCGGTGCTGCTGGCGGTGCTGGTGGTGGCGACGCAGGTGGAGTACCCGTTCCTGCCGCGCCATCTGACCCTGCTGTCCACGCTGACCATCGGCGTCCCCGCCTTCTTCCTGGCCCTCGCCCCCAACAAGGAGCGGGCGCGGCCGAACTTCGTGAAGCGGGTCATGCGGTACGCGATCCCGGGCGGGGTGCTGGCCGCACTGGCCACCTTCGCGACGTACCTGCTGGCCCGGCAGCACTACAGCGGGGCCGGCGCGCTGGGCGCGGAGACCAGCGCGGCGACGCTGACGCTGTTCCTGATCTCCATCTGGGTGCTGGCGATCATCGCCCGCCCCTACACCTGGTGGCGCGTCGCCCTGGTGGCGACGATGGCCGGGGCCTTCCTGCTGGTCCTCGCGGTGCCCTGGCTCCAGGACTTCTTCGCCCTGCGCCTGGTCGGCATGACGATGCCGTGGACGGCGGTCGCCATCGCGGCGGTCACGTCGGCGGTCCTCGAGGTCATCTGGCGCTGGGTGGACCGCCGCTTCCCCGTCTGACCGGCCCGCGGCGGCCCCGTATCTTCCCCTTCGATGACATACGCCACTTGTGTGAATAGTGGGACGAAGCGCGGACATTTGACCGGGGTGCGGCTTCGGCGACCGGGCGGTATGCCCGGTATGTGAGTGACGATGGAGGATGCCGCCGCAGGGATCGGAGACGGAAGACCTCATGAAGCTGCCCGGGAAGAAGTCCGAGGAGTCGCAGTCCCGGTCGAGCAGGGGTGAGCTCGCGGCCCAGCTGGCTGCGCCGGTGCGCAACTTCCTGGCGACCGAGGCGGGCAGCTCCGGGCTGATGCTGTTCGCCGTGGCGGTGGCCCTCGTCTGGGCGAACTCCCCCTGGTCGGAGTCGTACTTCTCGCTGTGGCACACGGACGCGTCCGTCGCGGTGGGGAACGCGCAGCTCTCGATGGACCTGGCGCACTGGGTCAACGACGGGCTGATGGCGCTGTTCTTCTTCGTCATCGGCCTGGAGGTCCGCTACGAGCTGTCCGTCGGCTCGCTGAACGACCGCCGCCGCATCATGATCCCGGGACTCGCCGGCATCGGCGGCATGCTCGTGCCGGTCGCCTTCTACCTGCTGATCGCGCCCGGCACGGACGCCGCGAACGGCTGGGGCATCGTCATCGGCACCGACACCGCCTTCATGCTGGGCGCGCTCGCCGTCGTGGGGCCCCGCTTCGTCACCCAGCTGCGGATCTTCCTGCTGGCCATCACGGTCATCGACGACATCGTCGCGGTCACCGTGATCGGGGTCGTCTACTCCGGGAGCATCCAGATCCCGGAGCTGGTCACCGCTCTGGTGCTCGGCGCGATCCTGTCGTCCCTGTCCCGCTTCGACGTCTGGCGGGCCGTCCCGTACGTGCTGATCGTGCTGGTGATGTGGTGGGCCACGCTGCAGGCGGGACTGCACGCGTCCATCGCCGGCATGCTCGGCGGTCTGCTCATCCCCGCCCGTGAACCGTCCCGCGAGGGTGTGGCCCAGGCCGTGCGGCTGTTCCGCGCGTTCCGCCAGTCTCCCCGCGCGGACGTGGGCAGGACGGCACGCAAGGGGCTCCAGAAGGCCGTCTCGGTCAACGAGCGGCTGCAGATGTACCTCCACCCCTGGTCGAGCTACGTCGTCGTCCCGGTGTTCGCCCTGGCCAACGCCGGCGTCGACCTGCGCGACGGGGTCCTCACCGACGCGCTGGGCTCGGCGCTCACCTGGGCCGTGGTGGTGGGACTCGTCGGCGGCAAGCTCATCGGCATCTCGGGCGGGGCCCGGCTCGGCACCCGGTTCGGCCTCGGCCGGCTGCCCGGCGGGGTGGGAGAGGGCCATGTGCTGGGCGGCGCGGCCCTGTCCGGCATCGGGTTCACCGTTTCCCTGCTGATCGCCGGGCTCGCCTTCGAGGACGACGCGGACCTCCTGGCCCGGGCGACCGTCGGCGTGCTGCTCGCGGCGCTGATCGCCACGCTGGTCGGCTGGCTGGTGTTCCGGCTCTCCACCGTCCTCGGCGGGAAGACGGACGCGGACCTGCCCCGCTACCTGGACCGCCTGGTCGACCCGGAGACGGACCACATCCTCGGGCCCGTCGACGCGCCCCTGACGCTGGTGGAGTACGGCGACTTCGAGTGCCCCTTCTGCGCCCGCGCCACCGGCGTCACCAAGGAGCTGCGGAACCGCTTCGGCGACCGGTTCCGGTACGTGTTCCGGCACCTGCCGCTGCCGGACGTCCACCCGCACGCGGAGCTGGCCGCGCGGGCGGCCGTCGCCGCGGACGCGCAGGGCCGTTTCTGGGACATGCACGACCTGCTCTACAAGCACCAGGACGAGCTGGAGTACGAGGACACCGTCGTCTACGCCATCGACCTCGGCCTCGACATGGAGAGGTTCCTGAAGGACCTCGAGTCCGACTGGGCGGCCGAGCGGGTGCGGCGGGACGCCGCCAGCGCGGAGGCCAGCGGGGTCCAGGGCGCGCCCACGTTCTTCATCGGCAACCGCCGGCACACGGGTCCGTACGACGCGGAGAGCCTGGCGCGGGAGCTGGAGCAGCTCGCATCCGAGGGCTCGGGCGCCACCCCGACCGAACCGTGAGGGTCAGTCCCGCCGCGGGGCTGCGCCCCGGACCCCCTTGTCGGCCCTGGCGGGCCTCGTCCTCAAACGCCGGACGGGCTGATGTCAGCCCCTCCGGCGTTTGAGGAGCGGGGTCCGGGGCGGAGCCCCGGGGGGTCAGTCGAACCAGCGGTCCCTTGCCAGTTCCTCCGTGCGGGACGGGTCTTCCATGAGCGCCCCCACCTCGAAGCGCCGCGGCCACTGCCCCGCCGCCCAGGCGAGCCCCGCGGCGACCCCCTCCAGCGTCGCCGCGTGCAGCACCCCGTCGTCGGTGAGCCGCCAGTCGATCTCCACCCCGTCCACGACGAGCTCCTCGTGCTCGACGTAGACGGCCGGGGTACGCGGCCCCAGCAGCACCCGTACCGGCTCCGGCACCTCGTGCTCCGTGCCCTCGGAGTCCACCCGCCCGGTGACGGACTCGCTCAGCCGCCGCACCTGGAACAGCTCCGCCAGCTCCGCGGCCCGCGCCGGGCGGACCGGGAGCAGGGGGACGCCGGAGGTGAACGGCAGCAGGTCGGGCGAGTCGACGACCACCGCGTCGGCGGCGTCCACCACCTCCACCCGCCCGTCGGTCACCGCGCGCAGCTCGTCCGGCAGGGTCACCTGCTCGGGGTCCAGCTCCGCCAGCGCCCCGTACAGGCCGTGCAGCTGGGCGGCGGTGACCGGCCGGTCCGGGTCGGCGAGGCGTTCCAGCAGCTCCGCCGCCCCGCCCGGCTCGTCCAGCAGCGCGGCGACCGACGTGCGGACGCCCAGCGCGTGCAGCACCTGCTCGTCGTCGAAGCCGGCCGCGTCGGCCTCGTCGTACAGCCCGCGCAGCAGCGGGTCGCCGCCCGCGGCACGCAGTCCGGCCGGGCGGCGCCCGCCCAGCACGGGGTGGCCGCGCAGCCACCACGCGGTGTACGGCCGTACGGTCTCGTGGGTGCCGTCGTGGAGCAGGATCCGCACCGGCTCGACCAGCGCGTCCCGCAGCGGCGGCCGGGACAGCAGGGCCAGCGCCTGCGGCCAGCGGTCGTCGTCCACCAGGTCCAGGTCGCGCACGGCGACGATCTCGGGGGCGACCGGCGGCACGGGCGCGTCGGGGAAGCGGTCGAGGATGTCCTCGCTCCACACGTCCACGGCGTCCAGCAGCCCCGGGTCGTCCGGCTCGGCGTAGTCGCTCTCGCGGGGCTCCAGCTCGTCCGGGTCGAGCACCACGTCCGTGGCCCGCACCAGCGCGAAGTCCACCAGCACCCCGCACGCGGCCAGCGGCTGCTCGCCCCACCGCCCGGCCAGCTCCGCGTCCACCGCGGCCAGTTCCCCCTCCCGCATGACCTGCGCGAACGGGCCGCCGGCGAAGACGAGTTCGCAGGCCGGGGACACTTCGCCGTCCTCGTCGGGCAGGGCGAGCGCGCCCAGCCAGGGCTCGTCGCCCGGTTCCAGGCCGGCGTCCCGCACCAGCCCGAGCAC
Source organism: Streptomyces sp. CNH189 (assembly GCF_000527195.1). NCBI lineage: Bacteria > Bacillati > Actinomycetota > Actinomycetes > Kitasatosporales > Streptomycetaceae > Streptomyces > Streptomyces sp. CNH189. The sequence continues at coordinate 172,803 of NZ_AZUS01000005.1, read as the reverse complement.
GGTGTCGGCGAGTTCCTCGGCGTCCGGGACGTCCTCCTCCCAGTTCACCGCGCCCTCGTCGTCGAGGGACGCGGCGACGGCGGCCCGCACCTGCGGAGTCGTGAGGACGGCGCGCGGGGTGGCGGGCAGCGCGCCCAGCTTCTCCAGCAGCGGATGCGCGGCGTCCGGGTGGGCGACCTTCAGACCGAGCCGGGCCAGCAGCTCGGCGTCCAGGGCCGCGTCGGGGGTGGGCAGCAGCACCTGCCGGGGGCCGATGGTGGTCCGCCCGTCGGCGAGCGGCACCGGCAGCCCGGACAGCCGGTCGGGGTCGACGCCGGCGAGGCTGTCGTAGAGCCGCCGCCACCAGTCGGGGGACTTCTCCAGTCCGGCGAGCCGGTCGACCGCGTCGGTGAGCGGTACCCGGGCCACCCCGAGCGTGCGCAGCTCCACGCGCCGTTCGAGTCCTGCGGGCAGCAGCGTGGGCAGCACCTCCGCCAGCACCCGTACGGTGTCGGCGCCCGCGCCCTCGACGATCTCGGCGTCCCTCGGGCGCAGCGCCTCGGGCAGTTCGGAGTCGTCGTCGGCGACGGGGACGGCGGCGGGCGGCAGGAAGGCGGTGCGCGGCAGCCGCTCCAGGACCGCCGCGCGCAGGGCGCCGTCCAGCTCGCCCTTGCCGAGGGGCCCCGGCACCAGGCCGATGACGCCGGTGCCCACCGGACGCCAGTCGGCGAGGAGCCCGGCGTAGGCGTCGGCGGCGCGCTGCACGAGGAAGTCGGTGAGCGGGCCGGGGGCGGCGTGCCGGCGGGTGGAGTCCAGCGGCAGGGAGGCGATGAGCAGGGCGGGCACGCCGAGCGGCTCGTCGCTGGGGGTGGGCGCGTGCACGACCGGCGCGGTGCGCGGGCGGGCGGGCGCGCCGTCGGTGTCGACGGGGACGGCCCAGGTGACCGACCAGTGCGGCCGCAGCCGCTCCTCGACGGGCCGGTCGGCGAGCAGTTCGGGGGCGAGGTCGCCGTGCGCGGTGGCGGTGCGCCAGCGGGTGGTGCCGTCGCGGGAGTCCGTCACCACGGTCAGTTCGCCGTCGGTGCCGCGGCGCACGGTGCGGGGCGTGTCGTCGCCGATCTCGACGACGACCTCCTCCAGGCCGGGCAGGGCGAGCAGCAGGGCGTCGTCGACGGCGTGCAGCAGCCGCTCGGCGAGGTCGGCGGCGGCGGTGTCGCGCAGCGGCAGGATGACGGCCGTGTCGTACGGGTCGGGGGCGGTGCCCTCGGCGGCGAACGGCAGCCGCAGCAGCGGTACGTGCCCGTCGCGGCGGCGGATCTCGTCGCCGAGGCCGGGGCTGTGCCGGGCGGTGTCCCGCGCCAGGTCCCGCGCCTCGGCGAGCGACCAGCGCACCCCGCCGTGCCGGCCGACGACGGCGGGTTCGTCGGTGACGGCGAGCACGGCCGCGAAGCCGACGCCGAACCGTCCGACGGCCCGGTCGGGCGCGTCCCGCTTGGCGGAGGCCCGCAGCGTGGACAGCGACTCGACTCCGGCCGCGTCCAGCGGGGCACCGGTGTTCGCGGCGACCAGCACCCCGTCGCGCAGGGTGAGCCGCAGCCGGCCGGGCACGCCGGCCCGGGCGGCGGCGTCGGCGGCGTTCTGCGCGAGCTCGACGACGAGCCGGTCCCGGTACCCGCCGAGGACGAGGTCCTCCTCGGCGTTGGCGTCCTCACGGAAACGGGCGGGACTGGTGGCCCAGGCGTCCAGGACCCCGCGCCGCAGACGCGCCGTACCGAACGGGTCGGCACCTTCGGCGGCGGGCCGCACGAACTTGCTCACGTTGACTCTCCTCATCGGGCCCTGATCTGCGTGAGGTCGAAGGTACCGCTCCGCGACATCCCGGAGACGCGGTGTCCGCGGGGCACCGCATCGTGTGGATGATCAGCACTGTGCTGCTCGAATCGCTGTCCGTCGTCGCGCTGGCCGTGGTGCTGGTGTGTGCCGTCGTCCGTCCCTTCCGCTGGCCGGAGGCGGCGTTCGCGGTGCCCGCCGCCGGGGTCGTGATCGCGACGGGCGCGATCAGCCTGGAAGCGGTGCGGGAGGAGGCCGAGCGGCTCGGTCCGGTGATCGGTTTCCTCGCCGCGATCCTGGTGCTCGCCAAGCTGTGCGACGAGGAGGGCCTCTTCCACGCCTGCGGGACCTGGATGGCCCGCTGGTCGCGCCACCGCCCGCGCCGGCTCCTCGGTGCGGTGTTCGCGCTCGCCTCGCTGATCACGGCGGTGCTCAGCCTGGACGCCACGGTGGTGCTGCTGACGCCGGTGGTGTTCGCGACGGCGACCCGCATGGGCGCCCGGCCCGCCCCGCACGTCTACGCGGGCGCGCACCTGTCGAACACGGCGTCCCTGCTGCTGCCGGTGTCGAACCTGACCAATCTGCTCGCCTTCACCGCCACCGGGCTGACCTTCACCCGCTTCGCACTGCTGATGCTGCTGCCGTGGCTGGCGGCGATCGCCGTGGAGTACGCCGTCTTCCGCCGCTTCTTCGCGGTCGACCTCGCGGCGGAGCCGACCGCCCCGGACACGGCGGACGAACGGGTGGAGGTGCCGCTGTTCGCCCTGGTCACGGTGGCGGCCACGCTGGCCGGGTTCGCCGTGGCGTCCGCGGTGGGCGTCGACCCGGCGTGGGCGGCGGCGGCCGGCGCGGCCGTGATGGCGGTGCGTGCCCTGGCCCGCCGCCGTACCGGCCCGCTGCGGCTGCTGCGCGCGGCCGACCTGCCGTTCCTGGCGTTCGTGCTGGCCCTGGGGGTGGTGGTCCGGGCGGTCCTGGACCACGGGCTCGGTGACGCGTTCGACGCGGTCCTGCCCGACGGCACCGGCCTGCTCTCCCTGCTGGCCGTCGCCGGTCTCGCGGCGCTGCTGGCCAACCTGATCAACAACCTGCCCGCCGTCCTCGCCCTGGTCCCGCTGGCCGCGCCGTCCGGCCCCGGCGCGGTCCTCGCGGTCCTGCTCGGCGTGAACATCGGCCCGAACCTCACCTACGCGGGCTCGCTGGCCACCCTGCTGTGGCGCCGCATCGTCCACCGCCATGACCACGAGGTGAGCCTGCTGCGCTTCACCCTGCTGGGGCTGGCGACCGTTCCGGCCGGGCTCGTGGTGTCGACGGTGGCCCTCTGGGTGTCGCTGGAGCTGTTCGGCGGCTGAATCCGGGGGAATTGCCGGAGACCCACGCCACATTCCTGGAGGGCGCCCGGTGACATGCTCCACAGGGTCCGCCGGGTGTACTAGACGGAATAGTGAAGAAATGCCCGATTCAAAATCGGACATATGCCGCACAAGGCTGATCGATCAGCTTGAAATGGGGGGTTTCGCCCCGTAGAGGGTGCTCCGTCAAGAGACGTGCATCTCATGCCGTATCTACGAGGTTTCGTCGTAGGTCACACCTTTGCGGCTTTTGGGCGGCGCCGGTTACCAAGGAACAGCCAGCGCGGCACGGACCTGTTCCGCGGATGGCATCCCCCCGCCCCCTCCCCCATGAGGTTTCGATGTTCGAGCGCGTCATCTCCCGTTTCCCCCGTACGACCGCCACCCGCACCCGCGCCGCCGTCCTGGCCGCCGGTCTGGGCTCCACGGCCGTCCTGGGAGCCGGAGTCGCGGTCGCCGCCTCCGGCAACTCCGCGCCGACCGCCACCGCGGTCCAGGCGCAGGCCGCCGCGCAGGCCGAGGCCGCGAAGACGCAGGCCGTGAAGGCCTCGGCGGTGAAGAAGGCGACCCAGGCCGCCAAGAAGAGCACCCCGTCCTGGGTCTCCCCGGTCAAGAACTACACGCTGTCGGCGAGCTTCGCGGCGAACGGCGGCATGTGGGCCCACAAGCACTCCGGCCAGGACTACGCCGTCCCGACCGGCACCCCGGTGAAGGCCGCCCACGGCGGCACCGTCGTCAAGGCCGGCGGCAACGGCGCCGGTGACGGCCCCGCGTACGGCAACGCCATCGTGATCAAGCACGGCAACAAGACGTACTCCCAGTACGCCCACCTGTCGTCCGTGAAGGTGAAGGTCGGCCAGGTCGTCAAGACCGGCCAGAAGATCGCCCTGTCCGGCAACACCGGCAACTCCAGCGGTCCCCACCTGCACTTCGAGATCCGCACCACCCCGAACTACGGCTCCGCCGTCAACCCCGTGACCTTCCTGCGCGGCCACGGCGTCTCCCTCTGACGCACGGCCCCGCAACCCGCGACCCCCGAGTCGGCTACGGCCGCCTCGGGGGTCGCGTCGTCGTCCCAACGGCGAGAACGCCCCCTTCGGCGCGGTTCCGGATCAGGCCGCGTACCCCTCGAACCGGAACTCGGGACTGCGACGAGGATCGATGCGACGTCCTCCTCGGAGAGCTCACTTAGACGATCGGTTCCGCCTGCCTCTGGAGCAGGCGGAGCAGAGCTCGATCACCCCTCGGACACGTACGGGACGAATCGCGCCCACGCGTCGGGGGCGAAGGCCAGCCGGGGGCCGGCGGTGTCCTTGGAGTCCCGGACGTGGACGGTACGGGGGGTGAGGGCGAGTTCGACGCAGGAATTGCCGTCGGTGCCATCGCTGTAACTGCTCTTGAACCAGTTCAGCTCACTGCTCATGTTTCTCCCAGCAGTAGGTGCTCGATGAAGGCCAGCGACTCCCGGGGCGAGAGCGCCTGCGCGCGAATGGTGCTGTACCGCAGCTCCAGGATGCGCAGTTGTTTCGGATCGGAGGTCGGCCGACCGCTGAACGCACCGTCGGAGCGCCCCACCGCCGTGCCGTCCGCGAATTTCAGCACTTCGATCCTGCCGTCCACCCCCGGGTGGGCTTCGGTCTTCGTCGGCATCACCTGAAGCGTGACGTTGTGCAACCGCCCTACGTCCAGCAGGCGTTCGAGCTGTTGTCGCCACACCATTGTGCCTCCGACCTCCCTTTGAAGCGTCGCCTCTTCCAGCACGAAGCTGATCGAGGGAGCCGGATCGCGCTCGAACACCGAGCGCCGTGCCATGCGGGCGGCCACCATCCGCTCCACGTCGTCCGAGGCGTATGGCGGCTGCGCCGCCCGGAACAGCGCCCGAGCGTGTTCGGGGGTCTGCAGCAGGCCGTGGATGCTGGTGCACACGTACACGCCGATTTCGACCGCCCGTTCTTCCAACTTGGCAAGGGCCCGCACGGTCTTGGGATAGCGGACCTTCTTGACGTCCTCCCACGCGGCCGAGAGGAGGCCGCCCGCCTGCAAGATCTCGTCCGCCCGGTCCAGGAACTCCTGACGAGGGATCCGCTTGCCGCCCTCGATCTTGTAGATCATGTCCTCGCCGTAGCCGACGGCCCGCCCGAAGTCGGGCACCCGCAGGCCCGCCGCCTCGCGGCGCAGCTTCAGCTGGCGTCCCACGGTCGTGATGACCGCGACGCCCCACTCGTCGTCCGGGTCGACCTCCCAGCCCGGCTCGTCCGCCTCGTCGTCGTGCCGACCCGGCTCCGCCTCCACCGCCGTCATGCCGCACCTCTCCCTCGGATCCGTGACGCACCCCGGCGCCCTGCCCGCGTCAACGGCGGGCACGGCGCCGACGGCTACGGACGACCTCCGGACAGTGACCGGACACACACGACGGGTGCGGGCGGGTCAGCGGGTGAAGAAGTTGACGAGGTTGCCGTCGGGGTCGCGGAACAGCAGGGAGCGGTTGCCCCAGGGCATGGTCGTGGGGCCGTTGACGACGTCGGTGAGGAAGTCACCGAGTTCCTTGTGGACGCGGTCCACGTCGTCGACGTGGAACTCGATGATCGCGCTGTCGTTGGCCGCCGGGCGGGCGGAGCCGGGGGCGAACATCGGGACGGTGGCGGTGCCGGCGATCGCGAGGGTGGCGCCGTCGGCCCTCAGCTCGGCGAAGTGCTCCGTGGCCCAGGTCGCGGTCACGCCCAGGGCCCGCTCGTAGAACGCGACGAGGCGCGCGACGTCGGCGGTGATGATGCGGACGGAAGCGAACTGCATAGGGGAACTCCTCGGCCGTACGGATGGCGTGCACGGCCGACGGTAGGAGCAATAGCGGACAGGATCGGCCCGGTATCCGCAGTAGCTTTGTGCGCATGGCCCGACCCGCCGCCCGTGTACTGACCCTGCTGGAGCTGCTGCAGTCCGGCGGCACCCGGACGGTGGCCGAACTGGCCGGCCGGCTCGGCGTCGACGGGCGGACCGTGCGGCGGTACGTGGACCAGCTGATCGACCTGGACGTGCCGGTGGAGTCGGTGCGCGGGCGCTACGGCGGGTACCGCCTCGGACCCGGTTACCGGGTACCTCCGCTGATGTTCGGCGACGAGGAGGCGCTGGCCGTGCTGCTCGGCCTGGTGGCCGGGCGCAGGATGGGGCTGACGACGGCGCAGCGCACGGCGAACGAGACGGCGGCGGCGAAGATCCGGCGCGTGCTCCCCCGGCACCTCGCCCGGCGGCTGGACACCCTGCTGGAGTCCCTGTCGTTCACCGAGCAGCCCGGGGAGTTCGCGAGCCCGGACGCGGGAGTGCTGCTCACCCTGGCCGACGCGGTGCACCACCGCCGGCCGGTCTCGGTGCGCTACACCGACCGCGAGGGGCGCCGCAGCGACCGCACGCTGCACGCGTACGGGATCGTGGCGCACGCGGGCCGGTGGTACGTCACCGGCAAGGACGCGGAACGCGACGAGGACCGCACGTTCCGGCTGGACCGCATCGCGGACGTGCGCACCCTGCCCGGCACGTTCGAGGCGCCGGAGGGGTTGGACCCGGCGGAACGGGTGGTGACGGCCTTCGCCACGGCCGCGTACCGGTACGAGGTGACCGTGCGCGTCCGGACGACGCCCGAACACATCCGCGCCCACCTGCCCGCGACCGTCGCGACCCTGGAGGAGGACGGGCCGGGATGGCAGCGGGTCGCGATCCGCGCGGAACGCCTGGACTGGCTCCCGCCCGTCCTGGCCGCCCTGAACCGCCCCTTCGTCATAGAGGCCCCTGACGAACTTCGCGCCCTGACGTCCGAGTTCGCCACCCGCCTCACGGCGTACGCCCACCGGACCGGCCCGACCACCACTGAGGCACCGGAACCCGGGACTTGATGCTCCGGTGCCGTCGGCGCCTTACCGAGCAAGAACCCGGGGAGAAAGAACCCCACCAAGCCCCGCCCCTCCCGCCCACGGGACATGATCACTCGGGCGGGTGAACATCAGCCGCTCAGCTGGATTTTCGAACCCCCGGCACCTCTACGCTCAGCGCAGCACACCCCGAAAATGACTTCGGCCCCCGCCAGGATTGCCGTCCCGGCGAGGACCTGACCACCAAGGAAGCAAGACCCTTCCCGATGGATACCCAAAACCCTAACGCGCCCTCGCGCGCCCAGTCAGCCGCCGACCGCGATCCGACCCGATCGCGTCACCACACCGGCGGCGTCATCCACGACAACACCCGCCACACCACCCGCTTCACGGTGATCGGCAACCACCTCACCCAGCACCCGGAGCTCTCCCTGCTGGCGATCGGACTCGGCTGCCACATCCAGTCCCTCCCCACCGGCACCCCGGCCGACATCAAGTCACTGGCCGCCCGCTTCAAGGAGGGGACCACCCGCATCTCCGCCGCCCTGCGGGAACTGGAAGACCACGGCTACCTCCGCCACAAGCTCCGCACCTGCGACACCTGCGACCGCGCCTTCCGCGCCCCGGAGACGGAAACCCACTGCCGCGACTGCCGCCCCGCAACCACCACCCACCGCTGACGCCACAAGGAAACCCATGGTCAGTCCACCCCACGAGGCGATGCACCGCATCTTTCAGCACGACCCCGGACTCTTCAGCCGCGTCTCCCGCTTCCTCGGAGTCGACATCCCCACCCCGGTGAAGGCGACAGCGCTGCCCACCGACCTGACGGAGACCAACCCGGTCGAACGCCGGGTAGACACGCTCCTCCGCCTGGAAACCGCCGATCGAGGGCCGTTTCTCCTGGCCGTCGAGGCCCAGGGCAAGAAGCACCCGGACAAGCCGGCGAGCTGGGCGTACTACACGGCGTACCTGTGGACGAAGTACCGGCTGCCCACGGCTCTCCTGGTCGTCTGCCAGGACCACGCCACGGCCAGGTGGGCCCAGCAGCCGGTGAGCTGCGGACCACCTCAACTGCCTACCCTCACCGTGCAGCCGTTGGTCGCCGGACCGCACAACATGCCCGTGATCACGGACCCGGAAGAAGCGCGCGCCGACCTGGTTCTGGCCAGCCTGGCGGCCATCACTCATGCTGCCGAACCGGACGTCGGTGCGATACTGAAGGCCCTGTCCACAGCGCTCCGGGACGCACCCGAAGACATCGCGAAGCCCCTCATCGAATTCACCGCACAGGGCCTGGCCAAGCGCCCGGCGAAGAACCTCTGGAGGAATCTGGTGGCCGTGGACCTCTCCTTCTACAAGTCCTATCTCGCGGAAGAAGTACGCAAAGAAGTACGCAAAGAAGTCCGCGACGAAGTCCGCGACGAAGTCCGCGACGAAGTCCGCAAAGAGGTACAGGACGAAGCCCTCACCCAAGGTGAGGCTCGGCGTGCCGCTGCGGACGTCCTGGCCGTGCTCGCGGAACGCGGCCTCACCGTGTCCGAAGCCGTCCGCGAGCGCATCGGCAGCTGCGACGACCCCGAGATCTTGAGTCGCTGGCTGCGTCGGGCCGTCACGGCCTCGACGGCCGAGGAAGTGGTGGCCGGCGCGTGAGGTGACAGGCGGGTGGCGACGCCGGTGAGCGGCGTCACCACCCGTCGCCCGCTAAGAGTGCCCCAGTTCCGCCGATGACTCGTCCTCCGTGGCCGGGACCGAGCCGGAGTCCGGGGACGGGCGGAGGGGGAAGGGGTCGACGCGGGTCTCGTCGATGACCGGCGGGGCCGGCTGCGGGGGCTTCGGCATGACCGCGGCCTCCGAGTGGCCGCCGCAGCCGTAGGCCAGGGAGACCACGCGGCCGTCGGCCGGGGAGAACTCGTTGGCGCAGACGCCGAACGCCTGGCCCAGCGAACCGCCGATCGGGGCGAGGAAGCCGCACGAGTCGCAGGACGCGGGGGCCGCCTGCGCCATCGGCGTCTTGGCGCCGAACGCCTCCTCCCAGCGGTCGGCGGCGGCGTGCAGGCCGTAGCGGGACAGGACCCGGGCGCGGCGCATGCCCAGTTCCTCGGCGAGCGCGGCGATCGAGCCGCGGGACGGGGCGACGGCCTGCTCGGCCGGGGTGCCCTCGGTGACCTCGGCGTCCTCGGCCTCCGCCAGGTCCGCGAGGTCGCCGGTCAGCGCCGAGTTCGGCGGCGGCTCGTCCTCGCCGGTGTAGCCCGGCTCCAGCCGCAGGTCGTCCGCGTCGGTGGGCAGCAGGTCACCCGGTCCCATGTCGCCCGGGCGCAGCCGCTCGCTCCACGGCACCCACTCGGGCGCGAGGACCGCGTCGGGTCCGGGCAGCAGCACGGCCTCGTCGACCGTGACGATCTTGGCGCGGGAGGCGCGGGCGACGGTGACGGCCCACCGCCAGCCGCGGTAGCCGAGCTCACGGCACCCGAAGAAGTGCGTGACGACGCGGTCGCCCTCGGAGACCAGCCCCTCGTGCTCGCCCACGACCCCGGGCGCGGCGGCCTCCTCGGCTGCGGCGCGGGCGAGGTCGACGGCCTCGGCGCACAGACGGTCGGGGGTGCGGCTTCGCGTTGTCGCTGCGCTCACAGGTATCGCTTCTCTCCTACGCCGTCTCACGAGTGCGCCACTCCCAGCGCGGGGGGCGGACGGAGCGGACCGGGGGACCGCGTCGACGTCCGCGCCGCAACGTGCTCGGGCGCGCCACCATCCATTCTGCGGGATGGCTGAGATAGGCACGCTACCTGCTCGCGTGCGCTGGGCCTACACCGACGGTTGTTACGGAACGGCGCGCGCCGGTCAATCCGGGCGGCGGGGGGGCGTCCCGGGCGGCCTCCGCGCGCACCGGCGCGTTCGGCCGTACAGCGGCACGGCGGGCCCCGTCCCCGGTGTTACTGCACTACGCGCCGCCATCTCGGGGCACTATGACGTCGTGGCCACCGCGAGGACACCCCAGGGCGCCACCGGAACCGGTGGGCCCCAGAAGGGCAAGGGACGCGGCCGCCGCCTCGGTTCGGGCCGGGCGGGCGGCCGTCTCCGCGCGTTCGGCAGGGCCCTGCGGTTCCCGGTGACCAGAACCGCGCGCGGCATCCGCAAGGTGACCCACGCGCACGGCGCCGGCGAGTCGGGCCTCGGCAAGCTGATCGAACTGCACGGGGTGAACGGCGCGGGCGACGTGATGATCACCGTGGCGCTGGCGTCCACCGTGTTCTTCTCCGTCCCGACCGACGAGGCGCGCGGGCGCGTCGCCCTGTACCTGGCGATCACGATGGCGCCGTTCACGCTTCTCGCCCCCGTCGTCGGCCCGCTCCTCGACAAGCTGCCGCACGGCCGCCGGGCGGCCATGGCGGGCGCGATGCTCGCCCGGGCGCTGCTCGCGCTGGTGCTGTCCGGTGCCGTGGTCAGCGGCGGTCTCGAGCTGTACCCGGCCGCGCTGGGCGTGCTGGTGGCCTCCAAGGCGTACGGGGTGGTCAGAAGCGCGGTCGTACCAAGACTGCTGCCCCCCGCCTTCTCCCTCGTGAAGGCGAACTCCCGGGTCACCCTGGGCGGGCTGCTGGCGACCGGGATCGCCGCCCCGATCGGCGCGGGGCTGCAGCAGGTCGGGCCCCGCTGGCCGCTGTACGGGGCGTTCGTGCTGTTCGTGGCGGGGATGCTGCTGTCGTTCCGGCTGCCGCCGAAGGTGGACTCCGCCAAGGGCGAGAGCGTGGCGCTGCTCGCCGCCGACGACCAGCATCTGCACGGCCCGCACCGCAAGACGGAGAAACCGGGGCTGCGCACGGTCGGCCCGGCCGTCACCCACGCGCTGGCCGCCAACGCCTCGATCCGCTGCCTCACCGGCTTCCTGATCTTCTTCCTGGCGTTCCTGCTGCGCGAGCACCCGATGACCGGGCAGAGCGCGGCGGTGTCGCTGGGCATCGTCGGCGTGGCGGCCGGCGCGGGCAACGCGCTGGGCACGGCGGTCGGCGCGGGGCTGCGGTCCCGCGCGCCGGAGATCATCATCGTGACGGTGGTGGCGGTGGTGCTGGGCGCGGCGATCACGGCCGCGGTGTTCTTCGGCGCGGTGCTGGTGGCGTGTCTCGCGGCGGTCGCCGGGTTCGCGCAGGCACTGGCCAAGCTGTCGCTGGACGCGCTGATCCAGCGGGACGTGCCCGAACAGGTGCGGACGTCCGCCTTCGCCCGGTCGGAGACACTGCTCCAGATGGCGTGGGTGCTGGGCGGCGCGGTCGGCATCGCGATGCCGCTGATCGGCGGTCTGGGGCTGGCGGTGGGCGCGGCGATCGTCGCCACGGGCTGGCTGACCACCGTCCGCGGACTGCTCCGTTCGGCGCGGCATGGCCAGGCCGGGCGGCCGCGTGTGGCGTAACCGGGGGCCACGCCGTACCCCACGTGGCGGGCGGGGCACACCTGCCCGATAGCCTTCGGCCATGACCACGTTGCAATCCGCTGTGCGACGCCGCCGCGCCGTCGCCGCCGCCGGCGCCGTATCCGCCGGACTGCTCGTCCTGGCCGCCTGCGACAAGCCGACGCCGATCTCCACCGTCACGGTGGGCAGCGACTCGGTGAGCTCCGAGGCGACCTGTGGTGGCGAGGGCAAGGCCCTGACCACCGAGGCCCTGAACAAGTGCCTCCAGGACAAGGGCATCGACGAGATCAAGGTCGACCCCACGGAGAACGTCCGCTTCGGCGTCGACCCCGACATCGCCAAGCACGGCTGGACGATCCTGCTGAACGGTCAGCCGCTCGTCGATCCCATGAAGAAGAAGACCTACCAGTCCATCCCGGGCAGCGTGTTCTTCAACGCCCAGTACGGCGCCCAGGGCGACTCGACCCTGGTGTCGATCAAGGAGGGTGGCGAGAACGAGGCCACCGGTCTGTGGTCCTTCCGGCTGAAGAAGGACGAGGACTGATCACGTCCCTCGTACGCGTTCTCGTGGCCACCGCGGTCCCCGTCGAGCGGGACGCGGTGGCCGAGGCGTTCCCGGGGCCGGTGCGGGAGGCCGAGCTGCCCGGCGCGGTCCTGCACCGGACCGACGGCGGGCCCGACGTGCTCGCCGCCGGGGTCGGTCCGGCGCTCGCCGCCGCCTCCACGGCCACCGCGCTGACCGCCGCCGCCCTGGACGGCCGGCCCTACGGCCTCGTCGTCTCCGCGGGGATCGCCGGCGGCTTCGCGCCGCACGCGCCCCTCGGGTCCCTCGTCGTCGCCGACGAGATCACCGCGGCCGATCTGGGTGCCGAGACGGCCGACGGCTTCCTGCCGGTCACCGGCCTCGGCTTCGGCACCGTCACCCACCGCCCGCCCGAGACCCTGGTCCGGGCCGCCGCCACCGCGTCCGGCGCGCGCACCGGAACGGTGCTCACCGTGTCGACGGTGACCGGCACCGCCGCCCGCGCCGACACGCTGCGCGCCCGCCATCCGCGTGCGCTCGCCGAGGCCATGGAGGGCTTCGGCGTCGCCGAGGCCGCCACCGCGCACGGCGTGCCCGTGCTCGAGGTGCGGGCGGTGTCGAACCCGGTCGGCCCGCGCGACCGCGCCGCCTGGCGCATCGGCGACGCCCTGGCCGCCCTCACCGCGGGCTTCGGGAAGCTCGCGCCCGTATTGGAGAGTTGGAACCGGCATGACCACCGTTGAGCAGCAGCAGCTGCGGATCGCCTACTCGCCCTGCCCGAACGACACCTTCGTCTTCGACGCCCTCGCCCACGGCCGCGTCCCCGGCGCGCCCGCCCTCGACGTCACCTTCGCCGACATCGACATCACCAACGGCATGGCCGAGCGCGGCGAACTGGACGTGCTGAAGGTGTCGTACGCGGTGCTGCCGTACGTCCTCGACGCGTACGCGCTGCTGCCCTGCGGGGGCGCGCTGGGCCGGGGCTGCGGGCCGCTGGTGCTGACCCGCGAGGCCGGTGCGGACCTGACCGGGCGGACGGTCGCGGTGCCGAGCGAGAAGTCGACGGCGTACCTGCTGTTCCGGCTGTGGGCGGCGGACGTGGTGCCCGGCGGCGTCGGGGAGATCGTGGTGATGCCGTTCCACGAGATCATGCCGGCCGTGCGGGACGGGAAGGTCGACGCCGGCCTCGTCATCCACGAGGCGCGCTTCACGTACCAGAACTACGGGCTGCACAAGCTCGCGGACATGGGCGAGCACTGGGAGAACACCACGGGGCTGCCGATCCCGCTGGGCGCGATCCTCGCCCGGCGCTCGCTCGGCGCGGAGACACTGACCCGGCTCGCGGACGCGATCCGCACGTCCGTGCGGACGGCCTGGGACGACCCGGAGGCCTCGCGGCCGTACGTCATGGAGCACGCCCAGGAGATGGACCCGGCCGTCGCCGACCAGCACATCGGGCTGTACGTGAACGAGTTCACCGCCGACCTCGGCGAGGACGGGTACGCCGCCGTACGCGGGCTGCTCACGCGCGCGGCGGCCGAGGGGCTGGTTCCGCCCCTCGGCCCGGACGCGCTGCGGTTCCCCTGACGGCGGTCTAGACGTCGAGCTGGTCGGCGACCGCGCGGAGCAGTCCGGCGATCTTCTTGCCGGCCGCGCGCTCGGGGTAACGGCCACGCTCCAGCGACGGCGTGATGTTCTCGAGCAGGGTCGTGAGGTCCTGCACGATGGACGCCAGTTCGTCGGGCTTCTTGCGCTGGGCGGCCGCGACCGACGGGGTCGGATCCAGGATGGTCAGGGAGAGGGCCTGGTCGCCGCGCTGTCCGGCGACCACGCCGAACTCCACGCGCTGGCCCGGCTTCAGGGCCTCGACTCCGGCGGGGAGGACCGAGGAATGCACGAAGACGTCACCGCCGTCGTCACGGGAGAGAAAGCCGAAGCCCTTCTCACTGTTGAACCACTTGACCTTGCCGGTAGGCACGTCTGTCCTCGTCCTCGTACTCGTCGGGAAAACTGCATCGGAAAACGGCTCTTGATAGCACTCGGGCGGGCCCGATGACCCGCCGGTACCAAGGCTAATGGTCTTCAGGCCGGTGACAAGACGTCACCGGGTTGTTCCTTCGCGCAGGGAACTACCCTGGTCCGGTGCGTGACAAAACCCAAGCGAATTCCGCTGCGCCCGGTGACGGCCTGGTCCGTGCCGGCGCCATCGTCTTCTTCGTCGGCGCCGTGGCCACTCTGGTCACGGTGGCCCCGCTGTTCCTCGGCACGACGCCCTTTCCGACGTACATGTTCGGATTGAGCATGCTCATGGGCGTCGGATTCCTCATCGCCGGGGCCGGCGTACTGCGTTCCGCCGCTGCGGGGCGGCGCCGGGCGCGGGCGAGTGCCGTTTCCGGTCAGTTGTCCGAGCAGTAGTCCGAAAACCAGCGGGGGAATTCCGTCAGGTCACCGAGAACGGTGTCCGCGCCGGCCTCCCGCAGTTCGGCGGCGTCGCACGGGCCGGTGGCTACGGCGACCGACACCGCGCCCGCGGTGCGCGCGCCGCGCACGTCGCCCGTGTGGTCGCCGACGTACACGGACGCGCCGTGCTCGCGCAGCGCCAGCGCCTTCTGCTCGGCCCACAGGTCGCCGATCACGGCGTCCGGCTCGATGCCGAGGTGCGCCAGGTGCAGCTTGGCGTTGGGCTCGTACTTCGCGGTGACCACGATCGCCCGGCCGCCGCGCGCCCGCACGGCGGCTATCGCCTCCCGGGCGCCGGACATCGCGAGGGTGGGCGTGATCGCGTACTCCGGGTACATCGCCCGGTACAGCTCGGCCGTCTCCTCGACCCGCTCGGCCGGGAACCAGTGCACCAGCTCCTCCACCAGCGGCGGCCCGAGCCGGCTGACCGCGAGATCGGCGTCGACGTACGTCCCGGTCCGCTCGGCGAGCGCCTGGTAACAGGCCCGGATCCCGGGCCGGGAGTCGATGAGCGTCATGTCGAGATCGAACCCGACGGTGGGCGCGGCGGGGGTGTTCGTGTTGACCATCCCGCCATTGTCCGCCACCGCCCCAACGGCCTCGGGCCGGCGCCCTGTGGGCGCTGCCCCCGCCAACCGCGGGCAGTCGTGCCGCTGGGGCGGCACGGGCGGGCGCGACGGCACCCCGTGAGCGCCGGGCTGCGCAGTAGCCGCGACGGCCACCGGGGTGCCGGGAGCCCTCGCACGCCGGGTGCCGGCCGCCACCGGGCGGTCGCGCAGTTCCCCGCGCCCCTGAAGGGCGCTCCCCCCGCCCTCCGCGGGCAGTCGTGCCGCTGGGGCGGCACGGGCGGGCGCGACGGCACCCCGTGAGCGCCGGGGACTACGCGCACGCCCGGCGACAGCGCACCTCACCGTTCGCGTTGGGACCGCCACAGAAGGAACAGCGCCGAGGTGATCGCCGCCGTGCGGATGACCCACGGCCAGGTCTCGGCGAGAGCCCCGTTCATCTGTCCCTCGGCGATCGGCTCGCCCCAGCGCCCCGCCGTCCGCCCCCAGATCCACACGATCCCGCCGACGAGGGACAGGCCGGGGAGGACGACCACCGCCGCCTTGACCTCCGCGCGGGTGAGGCGGCGGGAGGCGTAGGCGATGAGCCAGCCGAGGATCAGGGCGAACCAGTTGCCCAGCACCGCACCCACGACCAGGGAGGCGGCGGCGACCAGCAGCAGGGGGTTGCTCCAGCGGCCGGACGGCAGGCGCAGCAGACGGCGGCGCCGGACCGCGGGCACCGCCTCGGCCCCGCCGGCGGCAGCGGCCGGGGCACCCGGCTCGGCGGGCGCCGCCTCGGCGGCGGGCTTCTCCCGCGCCGACGGCGGCGGCTTGAGGAGCTCGGGGATCTCCACGCCGCCCACAAAACCCGGCACCTCGTCCCCGGCCCCGAACGGGCTGTTGTCCACCCGCCACCAGTCGGGCTGGGTCGCGCTGTCGCCGAGCTCGTCCGAACCGGCCCGGTGCGGCGGTGACGGCACGTCGGCGGGGGCGGGCGTGGGCGGCGGCGCGGACGGGCGGGGCCGGGGCACGACCCGGCGCAGCACGCCACCGCCCCGGCCCCCACCGCCTCTGCCCCCACCGGCCTTGGCGCCACCCGACTTCGCGTCGCCGGACGTGCCACCACCCGCCTTCGCCCCCCGCTCCGGCTCACGCTGCACCGGCACGGCCGCGGACTGCTCCGACGCGCCCGGGACGGCACCGGGGGAATCCTCGGCCGCGGCGACCACCTCGGTCGGCGTGCCCATGCGGGCGATGATGCGGCGGACGGCGGCGGGCGAATCGACCACGGCCTTCGCGCGGCGCCGGTCGATCTCGTCGCGCAGCTCCGCGACCAGCCGCATCCGCGCCGCCGACGGCAACTGCCGCTGCTGCGCCACGTCACCGACGCGGCTCAGATACTCGTAGACGACCTGGTCACTCTCGATACCCACGAAGTCCCCTCCGGGACGGATGCGTCGGGACACCGTCGCCCGACGGTATCGCGACTGCGGCGGGCCGACCCAACTCCCGGCACGCCACGGACGTACCCACCCGCTAACGTGAGGCGGATGAGCACCGAGGAGAACCCCGCGGCGGCCCCCCGATCCCTCGCCGAGGCGCTCCGGGGGCGCGACGACGTCTCCCTGGCCGCGCTCCTGCGCAGCCGGCCGGATCTCATCACGCCCGTACCCACGGACCTCACCCAGCTCGCCACCCGCGCGGGCACGCGCGCCTCGGTGGTCCGCGCGCTGGAGCGCCTCGACCGGTTCACGCTGCAGACCGCGCAGGCGCTCGCGGTGGCGCCGGACCCGGCGACGTACGACGAGCTGCTCGGGCTGCTGGCCGGCGACGACGGCGACCCGGCGGTGGCGGCCGCGCTGCCGCACGCTCTCGGCGCGCTGCGCGAACAGGCCCTGGTGTGGGGCCCCGACGACCGGCTGCGGCTGGTCCGCACCGCCCGCGAGCTGCTGTCGCCGTCCCCGCAGCACCCCTCGCCCACCGGTCTGGGCCCCACCGTGCGGGAGGCGACAGCGGGGATGTCGCCGGGCCGGATCCAGGAGATCGTGGCGACGGCCGGGCTGCCGTCGACGCACGACCCGGTCTCCGCCGTGGCCGCGCTGACCGGTCTCTTCGACGACCCGAAGCGGATGTCCGCGCTGCTGGACCAGGCGCCGAGCGAGTCGGTGGAGGTGCTGGAGCGGCTGGTGTGGGGGCCGCCGTACGGGCAGGTCACCGCCGAGCCGGCGGCCCGGCTGCGCTGGCTGCTGGACCGCGGGCTGCTGCTGCCGACGGCGCCCGGCACGGTGGTGCTGCCGCGCGAGGTGGCGCTGCGGCTGCGCGCCGGGCGGGCGCACCGCACGACGGAACCGGTGCCGCCGCCCGTGGAGGCGGCCACCGCGCACCCTCCCCAGGTGGTGGACGCGACGGCCGCCGGACAGGCGTACACGGCGCTGACGACGGTCGAGGAGCTGCTGAAGGACTGGCACGAGGGCGGCCCTGCGGTGCTGCGGGCCGGCGGGCTGAGCGTGCGGGACCTCAAGCGGACCGCCGTGGCCCTGGACGTGACCGAGCCGGTGGCCGCCTTCTGGGTCGAACTGACCTACGCGGCCGGGCTGCTGGCGTCGGACGGCGAGGCCGACGAGCGGTACGCGGCGACCCCGGCGTACGACGAGTGGCTGGAGCGGCCCGCCGGGGAGCGGTGGGCGCGGCTGGCCACGGCGTGGCTCGCGGCGACCCGCACGCCGGGGCTGGTCGGGGAGCGGGACGCAAAGGACCGCACGCTGTCCGCGCTCGGCCCGGGCCTGGACCGCTCGGCCGCCCCGGAGGTACGGCACCGGGTGCTGACCCTGCTGGCGGCGCTCCCGGAGGGGGCCGCGCCCGCCGCCGAGTCGGTGCTGGCCCGCCTGCGCTGGGAGCGGCCCCCGCGGGTGGTGCGCACCGGTGGCGCGGCTCCCGCGGGCGTCCGCAGGGCGCAGGGGCAGGCCGCCGAGGGGGCGCGGGGCACGGCGGTCCGCGCGGGCACGGGCGGTTACGGCGCGCCGGGGTATCCGGGCGACGGCGGGCGCGGCACCGGCGGGGACGGCGACGACCTGCGGTCCCGGCTGGCCCGCTGGACGCTCGCCGAGGCCGAGATGCTGGGCGTCACCGGGCGCGGCGCCCTCGCCGCCCACGGACGCGCGCTGATCGGCGCACCCGCGCCCCGCCGTCCGAAGGAGGCGGAGCCCACGGGTCCGGGCGACAAGCTGCCCGTGCACCACCGGCCGGCCCCGCCGCCGCCCGCCCTCTCCCCCGCCGAGCAGGCGGGCGCCGCCGCGGCCGCCGCCCGGCTGCTGGAGCCCCTGCTGCCCGAGCCGCTGGACCATGTGCTGCTCCAGGCCGACCTGACGGCGGTCGCGCCGGGACCGCTGGAGCGGCCGCTCGCCGACATGCTGGGGGTCCTCGCGGACGTGGAGTCGAAGGGTGGCGCGACCGTCTACCGGTTCACGCCCGGCTCGGTGCGGCGCGCCCTGGACGCCGGGCAGTCGGCCGCCGAGCTGCACGCCTTCCTCGCCGCGCGGTCCCGCACCCCGGTGCCGCAGCCGCTGGCCTACCTCATCGACGACGTGGCCCGTCGGCACGGTCATCTGCGGGTGGGCGCCGCCTCGGCGTACGTGCGCTGCGACGACGACGCGGTGCTCAACGAGATCATGGCCGACAAGCGGGCCGCCGGGCTGGGCCTGCGCCGGCTCGCCCCGACCGTGCTGGCCGCGCGGACCGATCCGGCGGGGCTGCTGGAGGGGCTGCGCGCGATGGGTTTCGCGCCGGCCGCCGAGTCCGCCGAGGGTGACGTGCTGATCGCCCGCGCCGACGCCCGCCGCACGCCGCCGCGTACGCCCCCGGAGCCGGTGCCGGACGGGCCTCCCGTCCCGGACGACACGCTGCTCGCGGCGGCGATCCGCGCCGTCCGCGCGGGTGATCTGGCCGCCACGGCGCCGCGTAAGCCGGCCGGCGGTGAGGCGGCGGGCGCGGCGCCGGGCGAGTTGCCCCGCACCACCGCCGCGGACACCCTGGCCACCCTTCAGGCCGCCGTTCTCACCAACGACACGTTGTGGATCGGGTACGTCAACGCGGAGGGGGCCGCCAGTCAGCGGGTCATCGCCCCGATTCGGGTCGAGGGCGGGTTCGTCACCGCGTACGACCACACTGCCGACGAGGTGCGGACGTATCCCCTCCACCGGATCACGGGTGTCGCGGAACTGGCGGAGTGACACGACGGGCGGGTGCATGCGGGTTCGTCGTGGTTGATCGCGCCCACGCGGCGGCAGCCGCACATCGGTACAGCCCGGCGCCCCTGAGGGAGGCTTCGGGGAACGGTGTGGAATGCGATCAGGCAAACTGGACGTTTGGCCGTGCAGTGCCCGTGCCGAGCCCGTCGCAGAAAGGCAGCCGCGCGTGAATGGTCCGCTCATCGTCCAGTCCGACAAAACTCTGCTCCTCGAGGTCGACCACGAGCAGGCCGACGACTGCCGTCGCGTCATCGCGCCGTTCGCCGAACTGGAACGGGCCCCCGAACACATCCACACCTACCGCGTGACCCCGCTCGGCCTGTGGAACGCGCGCGCCGCCGGCCACGACGCCGAGCAGGTCGTCGACGCGCTGGTGCAGTACAGCCGCTACCCGGTGCCGCACGCGCTGCTCGTCGACATCGCCGAGACCATGGACCGCTACGGCCGGCTCAGCCTGGTCAAGCACCCCGCGCACGGACTCGTCCTCACCACCACCGACCGCCCGGTGCTGGAGGAGGTGCTGCGCTCAAAGCGCGTCGCCCCGCTCGTCGGCGCCCGGATCGACCCGGACACGGTCCAGGTGCACCCCTCGGAGCGCGGGCAGATCAAGCAGACCCTGCTGAAGCTGGGCTGGCCGGCCGAGGACCTCGCCGGGTACGTGGACGGCGAGGCGCACCCGATCGAGCTGGCCGAGGACGGCTGGGCGCTGCGCCCGTACCAGAAGCAGGCCGTGGAGAACTTCTGGCACGGCGGCTCCGGCGTGGTCGTCCTGCCCTGCGGCGCCGGCAAGACGCTGGTCGGCGCGGGCGCGATGGCGCAGGCGAAGTCGACCACGCTGATCCTCGTCACCAACACCGTCTCGGCCCGGCAGTGGAAGCACGAGCTGGTGAAGCGGACGTCGCTCACCGAGGAGGAGATCGGCGAGTACAGCGGCACGAAGAAGGAGATCCGCCCCGTCACCATCGCCACCTACCAGGTGCTGACGACGAGGCGGAAGGGCGTCTACCCCCACCTGGAGCTGTTCGACTCCCGGGACTGGGGCCTGATCGTCTACGACGAGGTGCACCTGCTGCCCGCGCCCGTCTTCAAGTTCACCGCCGACCTCCAGGCCCGGCGCCGGCTCGGCCTGACGGCCACCCTGGTCCGTGAGGACGGCCGCGAGTCGGACGTCTTCTCGCTGATCGGCCCGAAGCGGTTCGACGCGCCGTGGAAGGAGATCGAGGCGCAGGGCTACATCGCCCCCGCCGACTGCGTCGAGGTCCGGGTGAACCTCACCGACTCCGAGCGGCTGGCGTACGCGACGGCCGAGCAGGAGGAGAAGTACCGCTTCTGCTCGACGACCGCCACCAAGCAGAAGGTGACGGAGGCGATCGTCCGCCGGTTCGCCGGGCAGCAGATCCTGGTCATCGGGCAGTACATCGACCAGCTCGACGAGCTGGGCGAGCACCTGGACGCGCCGGTCATCAAGGGCGAGACGTCCAACGCCCAGCGGGAGAAGCTGTTCGAGGCGTTCCGGCAGGGCGAGCTGAGCGTGCTGGTGGTGTCGAAGGTCGCGAACTTCTCGATCGACCTGCCGGAGGCGACGGTCGCCGTGCAGGTGTCGGGCACCTTCGGGTCGCGGCAGGAGGAGGCGCAGCGGCTCGGCCGGGTGCTGCGGCCGAAGGCGGACGGGCACAAGGCGCACTTCTACTCCGTGGTCGCCCGCGACACCATCGACCAGGACTTCGCGGCGCACCGCCAGCGGTTCCTGGCCGAGCAGGGGTACGCCTACCGGATCATGGACGCGGACGAGCTCCTCGCGGGGAACTGACCCGTCAGCTGTCCCGCGTCATCCCTCGGGCAGGTTGAGCACCAGCGCCAGGACGCACAGCCAGGGCAGCAGCGACAGTCCGGCCAGCCAGACGCGGGCGACCGCCCAGCGGCGGGTCCACGGCAACAGCCAGGAGGCGGCGCAGGCGGCCACCGCGAGGAGGCCGCCGAGGAACAGGGTGCCGTGGACGACGTCCAGGGCGGTCGTCAGGGCCGGCGAGCAGTCGTCGGGGCCGCAGCTGTCCGTCGCCATGACGGACAGCGCCCCGAACAGCAGCGCGAGCGGCGCCAGCATCACCCCGAGCACGGTGGCGAGAGCGGGCGCCACCCAC
This sequence comes from Streptomyces sp. CNH189, assembly GCF_000527195.1. Lineage (NCBI taxonomy): Bacteria > Bacillati > Actinomycetota > Actinomycetes > Kitasatosporales > Streptomycetaceae > Streptomyces > Streptomyces sp. CNH189. The sequence continues at coordinate 151,458 of NZ_AZUS01000005.1, read as the reverse complement.
GCGCGGGGGTCCCGCTCGGCCCGGTACTGCCGGTCCGGCGGGGCGGGGGCGAGGGCGCCGTGGTGACTCATACGGCCAGTGAAGCGGCCCCGGGCGACTGCTCGCACCGGGGCCGCTACTCAACTGGGCGGGTGTACACGTACTCACGTCGGGTGGCGGGCGCCTCACTTCCGGTGGCGGGCGCCTCACTTCCGGTGGCGGGTGCCTCACTTCGGGTCGCGGGCGAAGGAGGCCGTCGACCAGAAGTAGCCGAGCACCGTCAGGGCCACGCACCAGCCCAGCGCCAGCCACCCGTTGTGGCCGATCTCGCTGCCCAGCAGCAGCCCGCGCAGGGTCTCGATGGCCGGCGTGAACGGCTGGTACTCGGCGACCGGCCGGAACCAGCCCGGCATCCCGTCGACCGGGACGAAGGCGCTGGACAGCAGCGGCAGCAGGATCAGCGGGGTGGCGTTGTTGCTGGCGGCCTCGGCGTTCGGGGCGCCGAGGCCCATGCCGACCGCGATCCAGGTGAGCGCCGTCGCGAACAGCACCAGCAGGCCGAGGGCGGCCAGCCACTCCAGCGCCGTGGCGTCCGTCGAGCGGAAGCCGATCGCCACGGCCACCGCGCCCACGACGACCACGCTCAGGACCGCCTTCAGCACACTGCCGACGACGTGCCCGACGAGCACCGAGCCGCGGTGGATGGCCATGGTGCGGAAGCGGGACACGATCCCTTCCGTCATGTCCATCGACACGGAGACCGCGGTGCCGATGGCGGTGGAGCCGATGGTCATCAGCAGCAGGCCCGGCACCAGGTAGGCGACGTACGCGGACCGGCCGCCGCCGCCCAGTCCGGCGCTCATCACGTCGCCGAAGACGTACACGAAGAGCAGGAGCAGCATGACCGGGGTGAGCAGCAGGTTGAGCGTGAGGGACGGGTAGCGCCGCGCGTGCAGCAGGTTGCGGCGCACCATCGTGGACGAGTCGCGCAGCGCGAGGGAGAAGCGGCCCGGGCGGGCGGGAGTCTGGACGGCGGTCATCGGACGGTCTCCTTCGAGGGGGCGGCGGACGGGGCGGGGACGGCGGCGCCCTCGGTCAGGGCGAAGAAGACGTCGTCGAGGTCGGGGGTGTGCACGGTCAGCTCGTCCGCCTCCACACCGGCGGAGTCGAGCCGGTCCAGGACGGCGCGCAGTTCGCGCTGGCTGCCGCCGCTGGGGATGCGCAGGGTGAGTGAGGCGTCGTCGGGGGCCGCGCCGGGCAGGACGGCGGCGGCGGACCGGTAGCCGGCCGGATCGGTGAAGCGGAGCCGGACGTGCCCGCCGGGGACGATCCGCTTCAGTTCCTCCGCGGTGCCGTCGGCGGCGATCCGTCCGTCGTGGAGGACGGCGATGCGGTGGGCGAGCTGGTCGGCCTCCTCCAGATACTGCGTGGTGAGGAAGACGGTCACGCCGCCGGTGACCAGCTCGCGGATGATGCCCCACATGGTGTGGCGGGAGCGGGGGTCGAGTCCGGTGGTGGGCTCGTCGAGAAAGATGATCCGCGGGGAGCCGACCAGGGTCATGGCGATGTCGAGGCGTCGCTTCATGCCGCCCGAGTAGGTGGCGGCGGGCCTCATCGCCGCGTCGGCGAGGTCGAAGCGCTCCAGCAGTTCGGCGGCGACCCGCCGGCCCTCGCGGCGGGACAGGTGGTGCAGGTCGGCCATCAGGAGCATGTTCTCCTCTCCGGTGATCAGACCGTCGACGGCGGAGAACTGGCCGGTGACGCCGATCGAGGCCCGTACGGCCTGCGGGTCCGCGGCGAGGTCGTGACCGCCCACCCGGATGTCGCCCGCGTCCGCGCCGACGAGCGTGGAGAGGATCTTGACGATCGTGGTCTTGCCCGCGCCGTTCGGCCCGAGCAGGGAGAAGATCGTGCCTTCCTCCACGGCGAGGTCGACGCCGTCGAGCACGACCTTGTCGCCGTAGGACTTGCGCAGCCCGCTCGCCGCGATGGCCGAACCGGTCATGGGTGTCTCCTTCATGGGCAGAGGGTGGTCACAGGCACTGGCAGAGGGTGGTCACAGGCTGCGCGCGGTGATGTCGCCGTAGGCGGTGGTCGCGTGGACCGTGAGGCCGGCGGCGGCGCCGTCGGCTTTCCTGAGCGTGTTGTGGATCCGGCCGTAACCGGTGCCGGCGTCGAGGGAGGCGGAGACCCCGCGGGCGGCGCCGACGGCGATGTCGCCGTGCTCGGTGCGCAGCGTGACCGTGCCGCGCAGAGCCTCGGTGACGCGGATGTCGCCCTTCCGGGTGCTGATCTCGGCGGGGCCGCCCAGGCGGCCGACCGAGACGTCGCCGGCGAGGACGGTGAGGCCGGCGCTCGCGGTCTCGTCGAGCTCGACCGGGCCCTGCGCGCCCTCGATGACGACGTCGCCGAGCCGGCCTTCGCTCCGCAGCTCCGCGCCGACGGCCTTCGCCTCGACGCGGGAGCCGGCGGGCAACTGGACGGTGATGGCGACGGACCCCGACGGGCCGAGAAGCTGCTTCTTCGCCTGCGGGCCGTCGATCCGCAGGACTCCGTCGCGATACTCGACCGTGGTCTGCTCCGCCGCCTTGGTGTCGCGGCTCTTCGTGGCGTCCACGGGCAGGACCTCGACCACGGTGTCGGCCCGGTCGGCGGCGACGAACCGGATGCGGCCGGCGGCGACGTCGAGAGCAACCGAGATGGGGGCGGGCGTCTCGAACTGCATCGTGCGCTCCTTCGGGTCGTTGTTTCTGACACCGAAAACGCTACGTTGCGTTCATAATTTGGGCAACATCTTTGTTGCATCAGAACTGCATCTGTGCAGTTCAGCCCCTTTAAATCGTTGCAACGGTTTGCGATTTAACGCAACAGAGGGAGGGTGGTTCGTAGCAACGAGAAGAAAGTGAACGCTATGCTCGACGCACCCACGGACCACGAAGGAGACCCGCGGTGCCAGGAGGCAGGCTCACTCAGCAGGAACGCCAGGAGATCTCGTCGGGGCTGGCCGACGGGCTGGCGTACGCGGAGATCGCGCGGCGGCTCGACCGTCCGACCTCGACGGTCACGCGGGAGGTGATGCGCAACGGCGGCCCCACCGCCTACCGCCCTGAGCTGGCGCAGCGCGCGAGCGAGCAGCGCGCCCAGCGGCGCAGGCGGGGTGCGCGGCAGGCGAAGGCGGCGCCGGACGCGTACGGGCGGGATCCGGAGGCGGTGCGGGCGTACGAGGAGACGCTCACCACGGTCTTCATCGCCTCGGGCACGCCCAGGATGATGGCCAGGGTCATGGCCTGTCTGACCCTCAGCGACTCCGGCAGCCTCACCGCCGGCGAGCTGGCGGAGCGGCTTCAGGTCAGCCCGGCGTCGGTGTCGAAGGCGATCGCGTTCCTGGAGAGCCAGGACCTCGTCCGCCGCTTCCGCGACGAAGGGCGCCGTGAGCGCTACGGCTTCGACGAGGACATCTGGTACCGGTCGATGGTCGCCAGCGCGCGCTCCACCGCACAGATCGCGGTGGCCTCACGGGAGGGGGTGGACGTCATGGGGCCGGGAACGCCGGCCGCCACGCGTCTGGAGAGCGTCGCGCGGTTCCTCGACTTCGTCTCCGCGACCATGATCCGCGCGGCGGAGGAGGCGCGTGACCTGCTGTTCGTGCAGCCGGCACCCGACGCGGAGGCGGACGCGGACGGCGCGGAGGCGCAGGTGGCCGGCACGGAAGCGCAAGCGGACGCGGACGGCGCGGAAGGGCGGGAGTAGGGCGGCGCGGAAGGGCGGGAGTAGGGCGGGCGGGGCCGGAGGAGCGAGGGCGTCTACCGGCGGCGGACGCCCGCCTCCTGGCCGTACTCGCCGAGAAGGATCACGTCGAAGGCCGCGCCGAGGAACACCTTCACGGCGCGCAGGGCGTCACCGACGCGGTGCGGGTGACTGCCCTCGACCGGGCTGGCGCCGCTCGGGCGGACCGGCGGACTGGTGGGGTGGACGGTGGCTGCGCTCATGTGTCCATGGTTGCTCGCGGGCCCCCGTACCGGCATCGGCCCAGGGGACCGATCCGCCGGCCCGCCGCGTACGCCTGCGGAACGAGCCGTCCCTCTCAGGCAGGACGGGGTCACCCCTAGGGGTGTTCCCCTCGGACCTAGGGGTTGTTCTCCGGGCTGCGGGCGGCCCGGAGGGGGTCAGCGGCCGATCGTGTCGAGGGCGGCCAGGTCCTCCTCGGTCAGGTCCAGGCTCGCACCGGCGATGTTCTCCCGTAGGTGCGCCACCGACGAGGTGCCCGGGATCAGCAGGATGTTCGGCGAGCGCCGCAGCAGCCAGGCCAGGGCGACCGCCATCGGGCGGACCCCGCGCCGCTCGGCCACGGCCCAGAGCGTCGCGGACTGCAACGGGGTGAACCCGCCGAGCGGGAAGAACGGCACGTAGGCGACGCCCTGTTCGGCGAGCCGGTCGACGAGGTCGTCGTCCTGCCGGTGGGCGAGGTTGTAGAGGTTCTGCACGCAGACGAACGGGGCGATGGTCTCCGCCTCGGCGATCTGCTCGGGGGTCGCGTTGCTCAGACCGAGGTGCCGGACCAGGCCCTGCTCCTGGAGCTCGACGAGGGTCTCGTACGCCGTGGCGAGCGAGCCGGGACGCGGTCCCGTGGCGTCACCGAGCCGCAGGTTCACCAGGTCCAGCGTGTCGACGCCGAGGGTCTCCAGGTTGGCGTCCACGGCCCGGCGCAGGTCGTCGGGCTTGCGTGCCGGGGGCCAGCCGCCGTCGGCGTCGCGGTGCGCGCCGACCTTGGTGACGACGTGCAGCGGGCCGGGGTAGGGGTGCAGGGCCTCACGGATCAGCCGGTTGGTGACGTGCGGGCCGTAGGCGTCGGCGGTGTCGATGTGGGTGATGCCGAGGCGCACGGCCTCGCGCAGCACGGCGAGGGCGCCGTCGTGATCGGCGGGCGGACCCATCACGCCCGGCCCCGCGAGCTGCATGGCGCCGTACCCGAACCGGGTGACGGTCAGGTCGCCCATCGTCCAGGTGCCGCCGGGGAGCGTGGGAGTCGGAGTGCTGTCGGAAGTGGTCGCGGTGGTCATGCCCCCACCGTCCGCCGCGGCCGGCGCCCCGCCCAGCCCCCTGGCGATCCTGGGAGTGACAGGACCAGGGACGGACGGTCCCGCGCGCCTACGATGGAACGCATGTCTGAGGAGAACCGGCTCGGTGACTATCTCCGGGCGCGCCGCGAGCTGGTGACACCGGCCGACATGGGCCTGCCTGTTCACGGGATCCGCCGGGTGCCGGGGCTGCGCCGTGAAGAGGTCGCCCTGCTCGCCGGCATCAGCTCCGACTACTACCTGCGGCTGGAGCAGGGCCGCGACCGCAATCCCTCGGCGCAGGTCCTCGACGCGCTCGCCCGGGTGCTGCTGCTCGACGACACCGCCACCGCGTACCTGCACCAGCTCGCCGCGCCCCGGCCCAAGGCCCGCCGCCGCCCGTCCCGGCGCCCGGCCGTCCCGCCGGCGACGGCGCAGCTGCTGCAGTCGGTCGGGCTGCCGGCGTTCGTGACGGACCGGACCCTCGACGTGATCGCGGTCAACCCGCTCGCGTCCGCGCTGGTGCCGTCCGTGCGGGTGGGCGAGAACCGGCTGCGGTCGTTCTTCCTCGACCCGGCCGAGCGGGACCTGCACGCGGACTGGTCGCACACGGCGGCCCAGTGCGTGGCCGTCTTCCGGCGGCGGCTCGGGTCCGACGTCGACGACCCTCGCGTGGTGCGGCTCGTCGGGGAGCTGTCGCTGGCGAGCGCCGAGTTCCGCGAGGTGTGGGCCCGCCACGACGTGCGGCCGGTCGTCGACAAGCCGATCCGGATGAACCACCCGCAGGTCGGGGAGCTGAGCCTGACCCTCTCCAAGCTGGACGTCGACGGCCCGGACGGGCTGATGCTCGCGGCCTACCACGCGGCACCGGGCAGCGAGGACGCCGAGCGGCTGGCGCTGCTGGCGTCCCTGACGACGGGGCCGGCGCGGCGCGCGACGGGGTCGGCACGGCACGGGGTGTCCGGCGGCGCGGACCGTCGTCCGGGGCACGCGGACCGTCGTCCGGGGCACGCTGAAAACCGTTTGGACGGCCCCCGCCCCACGCCCTAGAATCGCCGCTTCCCCCGCCTCCCCCGATGGAGCGCAGCCGCCCGGACGGAAACCGGCCGGCATCGTCGCAGCACACCCGCAGCACGTTCCCGGAGGCACCCTCTTGTCCGCGTCCACGCCTGTAGACGAGCCCTTGGACGGCCCCGCCGGCATCCCCGCCGACGACCCCCTGGCCCGCGAACGCTCCCACCTCGCCGCGTCCCGCTCCGCCCTGCGCGCCATGCGGGAGGACGTCGAGGCGCTCGACATCCGCGACGTCACGGCCAACTGGGTGAACGCGGCGGTGCTGGAGCGCCAGATCGGGGAGCGGATCAAGGCGCTGGCCGACCTCAGCGGCACCCCGCTGTTCTTCGGCCGCCTCGACTACCTGCACGCCCCCGGCGCGGAAGCGGCCGAGGGCGCGGAGGGGGAGCTGTTCTACATCGGGCGCCGCCATGTGCACGACGCGGACGGCGACCCGATGGTGATCGACTGGCGAGCGCCGGTGTCGCAGCCGTTCTACCGGGCGTCCAAGAAGGACCCGATGGACGTCGCGCTGCGCCGCCGCTTCGGCTACACCGGCGGCGACCTCACCGCGTACGAGGACGAGCACCTCTCCGACCCTGCCGAGGCGGCCACCACCAGCAAGCTGCTCCAGCGGGAGATCGAACGTCCGCGCGTCGGCCCGATGCGGGACATCGTCGCCACGATCCAGCCGGAGCAGGACGAGATCGTCCGGTCCGGGCTGTCGGGCAGCGTGTGCGTGCAGGGCGGCCCCGGCACCGGGAAGACGGCCGTCGGCCTGCACCGCGTCGCGTACCTGCTGTACGCCCACCGTGAGCGCCTGGCCCGCACCGGCACGCTGGTCGTCGGGCCGAACCGGTCGTTCCTGCACTACATCGAGCAGGTGCTGCCCGCGCTGGGCGAACTCACCGTCGCCCAGGCCACGGTGGACGACCTGGTGGCGCACGTCGAGGTGCGCGGGACGGACGGCGCGACGGCGGCGGTGGTCAAGGGCGACGCCCGCATGGCGGAGGTGCTGCGCCGGGCGCTGTACTCCCACGTGGCCATGCCCGCCGAGCCGGTCGTGATCGTGCGCGGATCACGCCGCTGGCGGGTCCCGGCGTACGAACTCGAGGAAATCGTGCGGCAGTTGCTGGACCGGGGCATCCGCTACGGCGCCGCCCGTGAGGCGCTTCCGCAGCGGATCGCGCACGCGGTGCTGGTGCAGATGGAGCGGGCGGGCGAGGCGCCGGACGACCGGGTGCAGGACGCGGTGGCGCGCAACGCGGCGGTGAAGACGGCCGTGAAGGCGGTCTGGCCGGCCGTGGACCCGGCGAAGCTGGTGCTGCGGCTGCTGGGCGACGCGGAGTTCCTGGCGGAGCACGCGGAGGGGCTGCTCGACGAGCAGGAGCAGGAGCAGGTCCTCTGGGCGAAGCCGGCCCGTTCGGTGAAGTCGGCGAAGTGGTCGGCCGCGGACGCGGTGCTGATCGACGAGGCGACGGACCTGATCCAGCGCACTCCCTCCCTCGGCCATGTCGTCCTCGACGAGGCGCAGGACCTGTCCCCCATGCAGTACCGGGCGGTGGGGCGGCGCTGCACGACCGGTTCGGCGACCGTGCTGGGGGACCTGGCGCAGGGCACCACCCCGTGGGCGACGCGCAGCTGGGAGGAGGCCCTGTCCCACCTGGGCAAGCGGGACGCGGTGGTGGAGGAGCTGACGGCCGGTTTCCGTGTCCCGACGGACGTCATCACGTACGCGTCCCGGCTGCTCCCGCACATCGCCCCGGGCCTCACCCCGGTCGCGTCGATCCGCGAGAACCCCGGCTTCTTCGAGGTACGCCGCTCCGAGGGCCCGGACGACGTCGTCGCCGCGTGCCGCGAACTGCTGTCCTGTGAGGGCTCGGTGGGCCTGATCGCGGCGGACCCCCGCGTCCCGGAACTGGCCGAGGCCCTCGAGACGGCGGGCCTGACCCACGTCTCCCCCGGCGAGGAGACGACGGAGGCCACCCGCCTCACCCTGGTCCCCGCGTCCCTGGCGAAGGGCCTGGAGTACGACTACGTCCTCCTCGACGAACCCCAGGCGGTGGTGGACGCCGAACCCGACGAACGCACCGGCCTCCGCCGCCTCTACGTCACCCTGACCCGAGCGGTCTCCGGCCTGATCATCACCCACACGACCCCACTCCCGGCCCAGCTGGGCTGACCCGTCGCCCCCTGGCTGCGGCGGCGCTGCAGGTGGAACTCCGGGTGCCGCAGCCAGGCCCGAGAAGTCCCGCGCCCCCGCCCGGCGTCAGAGGGGGCTCACTCGCCCAGAACCCCCCGCCACCGGGCGACGGCGTCCGCCGAGACCGGGCCGGTCCAGCCGTCCGGACGTGCCGCGCCGCCGATGTGGAAGGCGTCCACGCCCGCGTCCCGCAGGCCCGGTACGTGGTCCAGGCGGAGGCCGCCGCCCACCAGCAACTGCTGCCCGTACCCGGGCTCACCGCACCGGTCCGCCTCCGCGAGGAGGACCGGAAGGCCCGTGTCCACGCCCGCCGCCGAGCCGGCGGTCAGGTACGTGTCCAGGCCGGGGAAGTCCGCGAGCTGCTTGCGCAGGGCGTCACGGTCGGCCGCGTGGTCGATGGCGCGGTGGAACGTCCACCGGCACCCCTCCAGCTCGCCCGCGATCCGCTCCACCGCCGCCAGGTCCACCTCACCGTCCGCGTCGAGGAAGCCGAGGACGAACTCCTCCGCCCCCGCCTCCCTCATCTCGCACGCCGCCGCGAGCAGCCGTTCGTGGGCCCCCGCCGCGAAACCGTCCGCCAGCCGCAGCATGACCCGTACCGGGATGTCCACGGCCGCGCGGATCCCCGCCACCGTCGCCGCCGTCGGCGTCAGCCCGTCCGCCGCCATGTCGGTGACCAGCTCCAGACGGTCCGCACCTCCGGCCTGGGCGGCGACGGCGTCCTCGACGTCGAGGGCGATCACCTCCAGGACTGCACGCTTGCTCATGGGGCCCCATTCGTCGGCTCGGGTCGGCTCCTACAGGTCTAGTCCAATCCAAGCCTACGCCCGGCCGCCGGCCCACGGCCCCCCACCCGCCGGTCAGCCGAAGATGTTCAGCTCCGCCGCCTCCGCCCCGGCCAGCTCGTACGACACCCCGTCCACCGGGCGTCCGGCGTACAGCCGTACCAGCGTGGGGGCGTCGCCGATGAAGCGCGCCGGGGGCCGCTCCCCGGAGACGCCGCCCAGCCGCAGCGGTTCGTCGACGTCGTCGAGGTCGGCGTGCAGCGACAGATGCCCCCGCGCACTGGTGACCTGGGCCAGCAGGGCGAGCGCGAACGGCAGCCCCGCGCCCGCGTACGCGCCCGGCTCACCGAACGCGACCCGTACGTCCCCGGCGTGCACCCACTCGCCGAGCGCGGCCCCGTCGAGCAGCCCGCCCGCCTCGGCGATGACCGGCCCCGCCGCGGTCATCCCGCGTTCCAGCTCGTCGAGGACCTCCGCGTTGCTCCAGCCGGCCCGCTCGGCGATGTCGCGTTCGTTGCACTCGGGCGAGAACACGTCCTTGTCGTACCGGCTCTCCACCACCCGGGACAGCGCCGCCGAGCAGTGCGCCAGCAGGTCCCGGACCGTCCAGCCCGGACACGCCACCACCGGCAGCGCGAAGTCGCCCTCGTCCCTCGCCCGCAACAGCGGGAGCAGCGCGTCCCGTTCGACGACCAGCAGCCGTCCCGGCAGTTCGGGGTCCCGTACCTCGTGCACATCCGCAGGAGTCGTCATGCCGTCCACGCTAGGGCCTGAGCCGCCGCCGTGACGGCAATCGCTCCGGCACGGCCACGGGAGTCACCCCCGGCCGGGGAACGTCACGGCCGGACGGACGGGGCGGTGAGGTCCGCGAGTTCACCCAGGAGGCGGGCCGCCGGCGCCGGGTCGACCAGCCACTTCAGGTGGCTGCCCGGGAGGGTGCGGACGTCGTAGGGGTTGTCCGGCGTCAGCTCGTCACCCTCGCGGATCAGCCGGTCCTGCAGGGCGAGCGGCATGCTCGCGTCGTCGGCCAGGCGGACGTACGTCTTCGGGATCGTGCCCCAGGTCGCGGCCTGCGCCCGGTCGGCGGAGGTGCCGACGTCCAGGTTCTCGTCGGGCTGGAAGGTGTTCAGGAAGGTCAGGAACTCCTCGTCGGTGCCGTCGGCGAGGAAGGCCGCCCTGAACGCCGCGAGGGCGGCCGGGTCCGCGGTGCGGAAGTTGACGCGGAGCAGGCCGAGTTCGGCGGGGTTCCCGGACGCGGCCAGGGCCAGCGAGGCGGCGTCGACCTTGGCCATCTCCGGCTCGGCGTAGTAGTCGCCCACGTCGAGCGCGACCGGGCACCAGGCGGAGACGTAGACGATGCGGTCGATCAGGTCGGGCCGCGCGTTGGCCGCGGCCGTGGCCGTGGCGCCGCCCCGGCTGTGCGAGACGAGGATCACCGGGCCGTTCCGCTTCGCCCGCTCCAGGACGCCGATCAGGTGCGCGGCGTTGTCGGCGAGCGTGACGCCCTTGATCGCGCCGGGCGCGGTGGCGAGCCCTTCGGGGTCCTGCGGTGCCTGGTAGGCGCGGGTGTAGGTGGCCGCGAAGCCGTGGCCGGGCAGGTCGACGGCGACCGAACGGTGCCCGAGCAGGCCGAGTTCGGCCTGGAGCGGCGCGAAGGAGAAGGAGTTGGCGAAGGCCCCGTGGACCAGGACGAACGTCGGTTGCACCTGGTTGCTCACTACGTACGGTCTCCTTCGGGTCGGGGGCCCGCGGAGTGGTGTGCGGGCGGTGGTTCGCGCTCCGGCGGGCCACACTACTCAGCGGAAGATCACCGGCACCAGCCGTTATCAGCCCTTCCGTTTGTGTACATGCCCCGCGGTCGGCGTCCGCGGGGCGCCGGAGACGAAAGGCGGTTGCGCCGGGCGTCACGTCCGGCCAGGGTGCCGGGGATGACCGTCCCACCGGGAGTTGATGTGCCGTCCCCGCGTACCCCCTCCGTCAGCACGTTCCGCCTCACGGACGAGAAGGCCGGACCCTACGGCATCACGGCCGGCCCCGACGACGCCCTCTGGATCACCTTGGTGCACCGCGGAAGCGTCGCCCGCCTCACCCTCGACGGCGCGTTCCGGGAGTACGCCCTGGACGCGCCCGACTGCCGTCCCACGGTCATCACGCCCGGACCGGACGGCGCGCTGTGGTTCACCCGCTTCCAGGACCACCGGATCGGCCGCGTCACCGTCGACGGCGAGGTGACGTCCTTCGCGCTGCCGTCCTCCGACGGCGGACCGTACGGCATCACGTCCGGTCCCGACGGCGCGCTGTGGTTCACGGAGACGACCGGTGACCGCATCGGCCGCGTCACCGTCGACGGGGAGGTCACCGAGTTCGCCCTCCCGGTCGCGGGCGGCTTCCCCTCCGCGATCACGACGGGGCCGGACGGCGCGCTGTGGTTCACCCTGAACGGCGCGAGCGCGATCGGCCGCATCACCGTCGACGGCGACACCGCCGTGCACCCCCTGCCCACGGACACCGCCGGGCCGGTCGGCATCGCCGCCGACGGCCACGCGGTCTGGTTCACCGAGATCCTTGCAGGCCAGATCGGCAGGATCTCGCCCGACGGCCGGATCACGGAGTTCCCCCTCCCCGACCGCTCGGCCAAACCGCACGCGATCGTCGCCGCGGCCGACGGCGAGTACTGGTTCACGGAATGGGGCACGGGCCGCGTCGGCCGCGTCACGGAGGCCGGCGAGATCACGGAACACGCCCTCCCGGACCCGGCCTCCGAGCCCCACGGCATCACCGTGGGGCCCGACGGCGCCCTGTGGACCGCCTTGGAGACGGGCGGCGTCGCCCGCGTGGAACGGCGGTCGTGACGACGGTTCGGTACTCGTCAGCGCATCCGTCGCGCATGCGCGACGAACACGGACCACGCGGCCGGCGTCACGGCGAAGGCGCCCCGCCCGATGTCCTTCGAGTCACGCACGTGGACAGCGGTGGGGAGGGCGGCGACTTCCAGGCAGTCGCCCCCGGCTCCGCCGCTGTGACGGGACTTGAACCAGTGGAGCGACTGGCCGTTGTACTGCACGCTTGTCATAAGACTCCTTGCAGCAGTTGCTCGATGCGGCGCAGGGACTCCGCCGGGGTCAGTGCCTGGGCCCGGATGATTCCATACCGCGCCGCGATGCCCCGGACGATCTCCCTGTCGGTGATCACCCGACCGCTTCCCTGACTCTCCAAGTGGGCCACCGGCTCCCCTCCTTCCGGCACCATCAACGTGAACGGACCGTCCACACAGGCGTGGTCGGTCGCCTCGGTCGGCATCACCTGGATCTCAACGTTCGGGTTCCGGCCGGTGCCGAGCAAGTGCTCGAGTTGGTTCCGCAGCACGTCTCTTCCGCCGATGGGCCGCTGCAGGACGGCTTCCTCCAGGACGAAGCTCAGCACGGGCGCGGGTTCGCGGGGCTTCCCCTACGCGTCCGAGGTGAACGAGACCGTGACGCTCGTCGTGGCGGAGCTCGCCGCGAACGCGGTGACCCACGGCCGGGTGCCGGGCCGCGACGCTGGCTGGCCTTGGCGCTGAGCGCCGCCCGTGACCTCGTCCGCGTCGAGGTGACCGACACCCGGGACGACCGCCCGCCCGTGGACGCGCCCCGCCCGCCTGCCGACCCGGAGGCGGAGACCGGCAGCGGACTGTGGCCGGTGTCGCAGCTCGCGAGCCGGGTCCGCGTCGTACCGCGTGCGGACGGCGGCCCCGGGAAAACGGTGCGCGCGGAGCTGACGCTGTGACGCACCGGGCCCGGACCGGAAACAATGGGCGCATGGCCGACACCCAAGACCTCCGTGACCGTTTCGTCCGTGCGCTGGAAGGGGCCCGGGGATCCGCGGAGGGTCCGGACCCCGTGCCGTACGCGGAGAACCTGTTCGCCCGCTGGCAGGAGCCGCAGCGGCGCTACCACACGCTCGACCACCTCACCGCCGTGCTCGACCGCGTCGACGAGCTGGCGGAGTACGCCGGCAACCCCGACCTCGTGCGGCTCGCCGCGTGGTTCCACGACGCCGTGTACCTGCCGGACCGGTCGGAGAACGAGGAGCGGTCCGCCCGTCTCGCCGAACGGGCGCTCCCCGAGGCCGGGGTGTCCGAGGAGAAGGCCGAGGAGGTGGCCCGCCTGGTGCGGCTCACCGTGTCGCACGACCCCGCGGACGACGACCGCGACGGCCAGGTGCTGTGCGACGCCGACCTCGCGGTCCTCGCCGCGTCGCCGTCGTCGTACGCCGCCTACACCGCCGCCGTCCGCGAGGAGTACCACTTCGTGCCGAACGACGCCTTCCGCGAGGGCCGCGCCGACATCCTGCGCCAACTCCTCGGCCTGCGCCGCCTGTTCCGCACCCCCTACGGCCAGGAGCACTGGGAGACCACCGCCCGCTACAACCTGCGCGGCGAGCTGGAAATGCTGTCGACCCCGCCCCCGCCTTCCGCCTAGCCTCCCCGTCATGCATGGATCGGGAGCGGAACAGGTGGAGGAAGCCGTCGCGCACTGCGTGGCGGCGCTGGGGGCGGTCGCCGGCCGTGACTGGACGGCGGTGCGGGCGGGCCGGCTGGACTGGAGCTGCCGGGACACGGCGGTGCACGTCGCGGGTGACTTGATCTCGTACGCGGGCCAGCTGGCGGGCCGGGCGCAGGACGCGTACGTGCCCTTCGACATCACCCTGGACGGCGGCGACGACGGCCTGGACCCGGCCGACAACGCGGGCGTGCTCCAGGTGATCGCCACGACCGGCGCCCTCCTCGCCGCCGCCGTGCGCACCACCCCCCGGGCCGTGCGCGCCTTCCACCCGTATCCCTTCCGGCACGCGAACCGCGAGGGCTTCGCCGCGATGGGCGTGGCCGAGGTGCTGCTGCACACCCACGACATGGCCGAGGGGCTGGGTGTGGCGTACGACCCGCCCGCAGCGCTCTGCGAGTTCGTGCTGACCCGGATCTTCCCGCAGGTGCGGCCGGGCCCCGCGCCCTGGCCGACGCTGCTGTGGGCGACGGGCCGGGGCGAGCTGCCCGGGCGGGAGCCGGTCACCGCGTGGCGCTGGAGCAACAACCCGGTGCTCCGCTCGGAGCGGCTCACCCTGGAGGGCGTCACCCCGGCCGTCGCGGCGGACCTGTCCGTGGCGGGCGACGGCGGCTTCACCTGGGCGGGCGGGGCGCCCGCCGACGGGACCCGCGTGGGCGCGGGGATCACGGTCAAGCAGTACGAGGACGGCGCGTTCGCCCCGGAGTGGGGCATGTACGTGCTGGTGCGGCGGGAGGACGACCGGGCGGTGGGCGCGATGGGGTTCCACAGCGCCCCCGACGCCGACGGCCGGGTGGAGATCGGCTACGACCTCGTCGCGGACGCGCGCGGGAACGGCTACGCGACCGAGGCGCTGCGCACCCTGTCGGCGTGGGCGCTCGCCCAGGACGCGGCGGACACCGTGGTGGCCGTCGTCGAGGAGGGCAACGTGCCCTCGCAGAAGGTCGTCACCCGCGCCGGGTTCACCGAGGTCTCCCGCCAGGAGGGCCGCATCACCTACGAACTGCGGCCCTAGCCGGAAAGGCCCGTCCGCCCGGCTCCCTTGCGCCGCCGCAGGCCCGCCCCGTGCAGCAGCCGCACCACCTCGCGGCTGCTGACCTCGACCGCGCCCGCGCGCACCGCGTCGGCGTACCGGTGGGCGGGGATGTCGTAATGGTCACGTTCGAAGGCGCGGCGCGGCACGCCCAGGCCGTCGGCGAAGAGGTGCAGCTCGGCGTAGGAGACATCGCTCACCAGGTGCGACCACAGGCGGCCGTGCCCCGGCCAGGTGGGCGGGTCGATGTACAGGGTCACGAGGGGTCCGCCTCGCCCAGTCCGCCGACCGCCGCGACCTTCACGCCCGCCTTGTGGCACACCCAGTGCGGGTCCGGGCCCAGCTCCGGTTCGATGTCCAGTGCGTGCGGGTCGCCGCTGCGGCACACCGGGCACAGCGGCCAGCGTCCGTACCGCTCCAGCAGGGCGTCCTGCACGTCCT
Organism: Streptomyces sp. CNH189; assembly: GCF_000527195.1. Lineage (NCBI taxonomy): Bacteria > Bacillati > Actinomycetota > Actinomycetes > Kitasatosporales > Streptomycetaceae > Streptomyces > Streptomyces sp. CNH189. The sequence goes on along the minus strand of NZ_AZUS01000005.1, from coordinate 136,366 downwards.
GGGCGACCAGGCCGGCCAGGAAACCGGCGCCCTCCGGCCACTGTTCGACCCACCAGCGGCGGTGCGAGACGGAGTCCTCGACCAGGGACACCACGTCCGCCTCGGCGACCCCGCGGGCGACCAGATCGGCCAGCACGAGGGCCCGTGCCGCGTGCAACGCTTGTTCCAGGGGGCCGACCGGAGGGGTGCCGGGTTCACGCTCGGGGTGCATGTGCTCCATTGTGCGCACTCTTGACCCGGACCCCGGGGCGAAAATATCTTTCATTTCGTGACCAATGACGTGAAGGAAATTTTCGGGAACGGTTCGGCCGGTGCTCCGCCCGCCCCGCCCGCGCCCGCCGCCCTCGCGGCCAAGGTGCGCACGCTGGCCCCGTCGATGACCCGCTCCATGCAGCGCGTCGCCGAGGCCGTCGCCGACGACCCGGCCGGCTGCGCGGCGCTCACGGTCACCGGCCTCGCCGAGCTGACCGGCACCAGCGAGGCCACCGTCGTCCGCACCGCCCGCCTGCTCGGCTACCCGGGCTACCGCGACCTGCGGCTCGCCCTGGCCGGCCTCGCCGCCCAGCAGCAGTCCGGGCGCGCCCCCGCCATCACCACGGACATCGCGGTGGACGACCCCATCGCCGACGTCGTGGCCAAGCTCGCCTACGACGAGCAGCAGACCCTCGCCGACACCGCCGCCGGGCTGGACACCGTCCAGCTCGCCGCCGCCGTGACCGCCCTCGCGGGCGCCCGCCGCACCGATGTGTACGGCGTCGGCGCGTCGGGGCTGGTCGCCCAGGATCTCACCCAGAAGCTGCTGCGCATAGGTCTGATGGCGCACGCCCACAGCGACCCGCACCTCGCCGTCACCAACGCGGTGCAGCTGCGCTCCGGCGACGTGGCGATCGCGATCACCCACTCCGGTTCGACCGGGGACGTCATCGAGCCGCTCCGGGTGGCCTTCGAGCGCGGCGCCACCACGGTCGCGGTCACCGGCCGCCCCGACAGCCCCGTCACGCAGTACGCCGACCACGTCCTGACCACGTCCACGGCCCGCGAGAGCGAACTGCGCCCGGCAGCGATGTCCTCCCGGACGAGCCAACTGCTGGTCGTGGACTGCCTGTTCGTGGGTGTCGCCCAGCGGACCTACGACGCGGCCGCACCGGCACTGTCGGCCTCGTACGAAGCACTGGCACACCGGCACCGGGCGGGCCGCAGGGGTCCGTGAGGACACCCGCGCGCGTACGCGGCCGCCGATGCCCGCGGCCGCGTACGGGCGCGCCCCCGCCCCACCCGTCCCGTGCCGCCAGGACCCAGACCGAAAGACACCGCCCATGACCTCCACCTCCCGTGACCGCGACCTGCGCTCCCAGCTGGAGACCCTGACCACCGAGGCGTTCCGGCCGGAGCTGGCGGACGTCGACCGGCTGCCCACGCTCGAGATCGCACGGCTGATGAACGCCGAGGACGCCACGGTCGCGGGTGCCGTGGCCGAGCAGGTGCCGGCGATCGCCGCCGCCATCGACGCCGTGGCGGAGCGGATGGCCCGCGGCGGACGGCTGGTCCACGCCGGCGCGGGCACCGCGGGACGGCTGGGCGTGCTGGACGCCTCCGAGTGCCCGCCCACCTTCAACACCGACCCGGCGCGGGTCGTCGGCCTGATCGCGGGCGGCCCGGACGCCATGGTCACCTCGGTGGAGGGCGCCGAGGACTCCGCCGAGCTCGCCGAGGCCGACCTGGACGCGCTGGGCCTCACCACCGACGACACGGTGGTCGGCATCTCCGCCTCCGGCCGCACCCCCTACGCGGTCGGCGCCGTCACGTACGCCCGTGAGCGGGGCGCTCTCACCGTGGGGCTGTCCTGCAACCGGGGCAGCGCACTCGCGGCGGCGGCCGAGCACGGCATCGAGGTCGTCGTCGGCCCGGAGTTCCTCACCGGTTCCACCCGCCTCAAGGCCGGCACGGCACAGAAGCTCGTGCTGAACATGATCTCGACGATCACAATGATCCGGCTCGGCAAGACCTACGGGAACCTGATGGTCGACGTGCGCGCCTCCAACGAGAAGCTGCGCGCCCGCTCCCGCCGCATCGTCGCCCAGGTGACGGGCGCGGACGACGCCGCCGTCGAGCAGGCCCTGGCCGCCACGGACGGCGAGGTCAAGCACGCGATCCTGGTACTGCTGGCCGGGGTGGACGGGCCGACGGCCGCCCGGCTGCTCGACGAGTCCGACGGCCATCTGCGGGCGGCGCTGGACCGCTCGGGTGGGTGAGGGGCGGCCCCGCCGGTCCACGGCCGGCCCTCGGCACCGGCCCTCCGGTGACGGTCCGGTGACCTGAGTCGGCGATTCGGGTCACCGGCCCCGGCGCCGCAGTCCGGCGAAAGCGGTGGTGCCGAGGACGAGCGCGGTCAGGCCGACGGCGGCCGCGAGGGTGATCCGGCGGCTGTCCTCCTGCCCCGGGCCGTCCGGCATCCGCGGGTCGAGGAGGCCGAGCGGGTCCTCGGTGATCGTGACCCGGTCGCCCGCCTTCGCCTGCCCGAAGCAGTTCTCCTGCTGGGAGACCCGGTGGACGCGCCGCTCGCCGTCCAGCTCCTGGAGCGTGCAGAACAGGTCCGGTCCCCGCCGGCGGTCCTCGTCCACGACCTGGAGGACCACGGCGTCCACCGGCTCGCCCACCGCCCCCATGTACCCCTCGTACACGGCGGGCGTCGCGAACAGCATCAGGGCGAAACCGGCGACGGAGACCATGACCGCCGCACCGGGCCGGTGCCACGCGCCGCCCACGAGACACGCCGCGACGGCAACGGCCACCAGCCCGACGACGACCCCCAGCCACGTGACCCACGAGGCGACGACGGCGCCCAGGAGCAGCCCGGCCGTCACCGCGACGGCCCAGAACAGGGAGTTCGCGACCCTGCGCCGCTCCCCCGCGGGCCGGGCGTCCTCGACGTCGGCCCGCACCGGTACCGCCCCTGTCCCCGTCATCTCTTTCCCCGCCCCTTCGACAGCTGTCCGCCCGACCAGGCATCGTAGGGGGTCCGGCGTTCCCGCCCCCGGGGCGCCCTGGCCGCCCTTCGTGGTGCACGCTGGGAACACCGGCCCCACCGACACGGAGATCACCATGAACCACGCACAGCTCACCGCCCTGGGCCGGGCCCTGCGCGTGCTCGGTGAGCACGGCGAGGCCCTGTCCGCGGACACCACGGACGGCCGGCTGCACGAGGTGCGGGCCGACCTGCGGCGCGCGCTGGACCTGCTGGAGGACAGCGTCACCACGGCCGCACCCAGCACCCGCTGCGCCGAGCACCCCACCGGACCGGTCGACGAGAGCGCCCCCGACCTGTGCCTGCTCTGCGAGACCCGACGCCGCGCCGCGCGCCGCGCCGAGTTCAACGGCCCGGCCCCGCAGGCCCGCCCCGCCGACCCGGCGCCCTCCCGCTACGGGGTGCGCGGCGACCGCCCACAGCCCCAGCAGCGCTGGCTGCCGGAGCTGTGGAACGGCCAGGCGTGGCAGCTGTGCGGGACCCCGCGCCGGGACCGGCACGAGGCGGAGCTGTTCGTCGCGGCCCAGCGGCGTGGACCCCACGCGGCCATGGCGTACCGGATCGTGCACGAGTTCACCGACTACGAGGTGCTGCGCGTCTGGGGCACCCCGGTCCGCGTCGACATCGAACCGATGGGCAACCTCTGAGCCCACCGGCCCCCACGGCTCCGTGAGCCGGGGCCACGACATGCGGCGGCCGCCGTCCCGAGGTCTCCGGGACGGCGGCCGCCGTTCACTCACCACGTCCCGCGCTACGCCTTGGCGGCTTCCGCGGCCTCCGGCGCGCCGCCCTCGGCGAGAAGCGCCTCCGCCTCGGCGGAACCCCGCTGCTTCGGGATGAACGCGGCGACGACGAAGCCCAGCAGCGCCGCGCCGGCACCGAGCGCGAGGACCGTGCGGAACGCGTCCTCGGACGGCAGCGCGTACGGACCGAACTGCGTGGTCATCTGCGCCAGGACGACACCGGCGACGGCGCTGGCCACGGAGGTGCCGATGGAGCGCATCAGGGTGTTGAGGCTGTTGGCGGCACCCGTCTCGGAGGCGGGCACGGCACCCATGATCAGCGTGGGCATGGCGCCGTAGCAGAAGCCGATGCCGGCGCCGATGACGCACGACGCCAGCACGAAGTGCCAGACCTCGCTCATCAGCGCGACGTTCAGCCCGTAGCCCGCGGCCACGATCAGCGCGCCGATCATCAGCGTCACCTTCGGCCCACGGGCGCGGGAGACCAGCGCCGAGACCGGGGCCAGCGCCATCATCACCAGGCCCGACGGGGCCATGACCAGACCGGCGCTCAACAGGGACTGGCCGAGACCGTAGCCGGTCTGCTCGGGCAGCTGCAGCACCTGCGGGATGACCAGCGACATGGAGAACATCGCGAAGCCGATCGCCACGGAGGCGAGGTTGGTGACCAGCACCTGCGGGCGGGCGGTGGTGCGCAGGTCCACCAGCGGGCGCTCGGTGCGCAGCTCGAAGAACCCCCAGGCGAGCAGTACGACGACGGACGCGGCGAACAGGCCGAGCGTGGTGCCGCTGGACCAGCCCCAGTCACCGCCCTTGGAGATCGCCAGCAGCAGGCAGATCAGTCCGGCGGCCATACCGGCCGCGCCCACCAGGTCGAAGCGTCCGCCGGTCCGCACCTTCGACTCGGGCACCAGCGCGAGGACCAGGACGAGGGCGACCACGCCGAGCGCGGCGGACGTCCAGAACAGCGCGTGCCAGTCGAAGTTGTCGGCGATCAGCGCGGCGATGGGCAGGCCGAGCGCGCCGCCGACGCCGAGCGAGGCGCTGATCATCGCGGTGGCCGAGCCGAGCCGCTCCGCCGGAAGTTCGTCACGCAGGATGCTGATGCCCAGCGGGATGACACCGGAGGACAGGCCCTGGAGGGCACGGCCGACGATCATCGGGGTCAGGGTGTCGCTGAACCCGGCGACGACGGAGCCGACGACCAACATGGTCATGCTGACCAGCAGCATGCGGCGCTTGCCGTACATGTCGCCGAGCCGGCCCATCATCGGCGTGGCGACGGCGGCGGCCAGCAGGGTGGCGGTGATGGCCCAGGCGGTGTCCGACGCCGAGGCGTTCAGGTACTGCGGCAGCTGTCCCACGATCGGGATGACCAGGGTCTGCATCAGCGAGACCACGATGCCGCTGAGTGCCAGCACGGGGACCACGGCACCCGTCCTGGGCGGCTCGGCGGTGCCGGTCGTGACGGATTTCTCGGGTGCGTCGGACATGAAGGAGTTCTCCGGATGAGTCAGCTCTGCTTGACTCAGGCAACTTTAAGTCACTTGATTGACGCAAGCAAATGAAAACGGTGTGACAGTCGCATGACATCCACCACGCGGGGCGTATGAGAACGGGCGCGGCGCCCCGGCAAGGGGGCACCGCGCCCGGCACCGGCCGAACCCGGTTCAGGTCGTTTCCGGCCGGTCGTCCCGCCGGCCCGCCGTTCAGCTCACCTCAGCTCGGCTCACGTCGGCTCGGCTCGGCTGCCGTCGGCTGGGCTGACGTCGACTCGCTCGGCTCAGCTCAGCGACGTGAGCGACGCCGCGTCGTACGCCTTCAGTTCGTCGAAGCGGCCGCCCAGGACCTTCGCCGCCCACTCGGGGTCCTGGAGGACCGCGCGGCCCACCGCGACCATGTCGAACTCGTCGCGCTCCAGACGGTCGAGCAGGTCGTCGATGCCGCGCAGCTCGGCCCCCTCGCCCAGGAAGGCGCGCCCGAACTCGCCGTCCAGGCCGACCGAGCCGACGGTGACGGTGGGCCGGCCGGTCAGCTTGCGCGCCCAGCCGGCCAGGTTGAGGTCGGAGCCGTCGAACTCGGGGAGCCAGTAGCGGCGGGTGGACGCGTGGAAGGCGTCGACACCGGCGGTCGCCAGCGGGGCGAGGACCGCCTCCAGCTCCTGCGGGGTCTCGGCGAGCCGGGCGCCGTAGTGGTCGGACTTCCACTGCGAGAAGCGGAAGACCACCGGGAAGCCGGGCGACACGGCCGAACGCACCGCCTGCACGATCTCGACGGCGAACCGGGTGCGGGCCACCAGGTCACCGCCGTAGGCGTCGGTGCGGCGGTTGGTGCCGGCCCACAGGAACTGGTCGATGAGGTAGCCGTGGGCGCCGTGCAGCTCCACACCGTCGAAGCCGATGCGCTCCGCGGCGGCGGCCGCCTCGGCGAACGCGGCGACGACGGCGTCGATGTCGGCCTGGGTCATGGCCTTGCCGCCCTCGGTGCCGTCCAGGCGCAGGCCCGACGGGCCGACCGCCGGCGCCTCGGGGAACGGCGGCTGCCCCTGCTCGCGCACCATGCCGACGTGCCACAACTGCGGCATGATCCGGCCCCCGGCCGCGTGCACGGCGTCGGCGACCTTCGCCCAGCCCGCGAGCTGCTCCTCACCGTGGAACCGGGGGATCCGGTCGCTGATGCCCGCGGACGGGTGGTCGACGTAGGTGCCCTCGGTGACGATCAGACCGATCCCGGCGGCGGCCCGGCGGGCGTAGTACGACACGACGTCCTCCCCCGGCACACCGCCCGGCGAGAACTGACGGGTCATGGGCGCCATGACGAGACGGTTCGGCACGGTCAGCCCGTTGAGGGCGACCGGGCGGGCCAGGACGTCGGCGGCACGGCCGGTGGCTTCGGAGGCGGCGACGGTCATCGGTGGGGGCTCCTCGCGATACTGGACGGTATGTGTACGTGCATGCATGTACCCACTGTGTTCGAACCGACACGCGTGCTTCGCCATTCCCGCCCCGCCCCCGCGCACCCCCGTGACGCCGGTCACTCCGGCGGCGCCCGGACACGCCGAAGGGCGGCACCCCCGCGTACGGGAGTGCCGCCCTCCGGACCGTAGGACGGGTCCGAACCTGACGGATCAGGCTCAGAAGTCCATGTCACCGCCCGGCATGCCGCCGCCGGCCGGGGCCGCGGCCTTCTCCGGCTTGTCGGCGATGACGGCCTCGGTGGTGAGGAACAGCGCGGCGATCGACGCGGCGTTCTGCAGCGCGGAGCGCGTCACCTTGGCCGGGTCGATGATGCCTTCGGCGATCATGTCGACGTACTCGCCGGTCGCGGCGTTCAGACCGTGGCCGACCGTGAGGTTGCGGACCTTCTCCACGACGACGCCGCCTTCGAGACCACCGTTGACGGCGATCTGCTTCAGCGGGGCCTCCAGGGCGAGCTTCACGGCGTTGGCGCCGGTCGCCTCGTCACCCTCGAGCTCCAGCTTCTCGAACACCTGGGAGGCCTGCAGCAGGGCCACGCCACCACCGGCGACGATGCCTTCCTCGACGGCCGCCTTGGCGTTGCGCACGGCGTCCTCGATGCGGTGCTTGCGCTCCTTGAGCTCCACCTCGGTGGCGGCACCGGCCTTGATGACCGCGACACCGCCGGCGAGCTTCGCCAGGCGCTCCTGCAGCTTCTCGCGGTCGTAGTCCGAGTCGCTGTTCTCGATCTCGGCGCGGATCTGGTTCACGCGGCCCTGGACCTGGTCGGCGGAGCCGGCACCGTCGACGATGGTGGTCTCGTCCTTGGTGATGACCACCTTGCGGGCCTTGCCCAGCAGGTCGACGGTGGCGTTCTCCAGCTTGAGGCCGACCTCCTCGGAGATGACCTCGCCGCCCGTGAGGATGGCGATGTCGCCGAGCATGGCCTTGCGGCGGTCACCGAAGCCCGGGGCCTTGACGGCGACGGACTTGAAGGTGCCGCGGATCTTGTTGACCACCAGGGTCGACAGGGCCTCGCCCTCGACGTCCTCGGCGATGATCAGCAGCGGCTTGCCCGACTGCATGACCTTCTCCAGGAGCGGGAGCAGGTCCTTGACGTTGGAGATCTTGGAGTTGGCGATCAGGATGTACGGGTCGTCGAGGACGGCCTCCATACGCTCCATGTCGGTGGCGAAGTACGCCGAGATGTAGCCCTTGTCGAAGCGCATACCCTCGGTGAGCTCCAGCTCCAGACCGAAGGTCTGGGACTCCTCGACGGTGATGACGCCTTCCTTGCCGACCTTGTCCATGGCCTCGGCGATGAGCTCGCCGATCTGGACGTCGGCGGCGGAGATGGAGGCCGTGGAAGCGATCTGCTCCTTGGTCTCGACGTCCTTCGCCTGCTCCAGCAGGGCGGCGGAGACGGCCTCGACGGCCTTCTCGATACCGCGCTTCAGGGCCATCGGGTTGGCGCCGGCGGCGACGTTGCGCAGGCCCTCCTTGACCAGGGCCTGGGCGAGAACGGTCGCGGTGGTCGTACCGTCACCGGCGACGTCGTCCGTCTTCTTGGCGACTTCCTTGACCAGCTCGGCGCCGATCTTCTCGTACGGGTCCTCGAGCTCGATCTCCTTGGCGATGGAGACACCATCGTTGGTGATCGTGGGGGCGCCCCACTTCTTCTCGAGGACGACGTTGCGGCCCTTGGGGCCGAGCGTCACCTTCACGGCGTCCGCGAGCTGGTTCATGCCGCGCTCGAGGCCGCGCCGCGCCTCCTCGTCGAACGCGATGATCTTGGCCATGTGAAGTGGTCCCTCCAGGACTGGGGGTGATTCCTTCGGACCGCGCCCGCGCCCGCGACGGACGGCTCGCCGGCCTGTGGTTCCTTGCCCCACGTGACCTGGCGGGCCTCACCGACCCGGTCCTTCGTTGTCACTCTCACCTTCAGAGTGCTAACGCCAATGATTAGCACTCGACCCCCGAGAGTGCAAGGCACACCGGCGAAGCGGCGTCGCGGCGGGCGGACCCCCGGCAGCCGTCCGGCCCAGGCGTACCAAGGGCTCGGGCCCGGTCTCAGCCGCGCGCGAACACGGCGCGCGCGGCGCACGCGCCTGTCACGCCCCTAGCGGACTTCGAGCGCCACCGCACCGGGCGTTCCGGTGTTCCGGGCATGACGAAGGGCCCGCACCCCGAGAGGTGCGGGCCCTTCGCCGGCAGAAGATGTGCGTGCGGCTGGTAGCGCGTTCAGGCGGTGACGCGAACCATGTCGGCCTGCGGGCCCTTCTGACCCTGCGAGATCTCGAACTCGACCCGCTGGCCCTCTTCAAGGGTGCGGTAGCCGTCCATCTGGATGGCGCTGTAGTGGACGAAAACATCCGCACCACCGTCGACCGCGATGAAGCCGTACCCCTTCTCCGCGTTGAACCACTTGACGGTGCCCTGAGCCATGCCTAACTCCCCTATTACTGGCCCTTGCACAGATCCACACTTCGCGGACCCGGGTCAGACCTCACCCCCCAACGGTTGGGGGCGTGCGCCGGAACGCGTCGACCGCGGCTGAATGTATCTGTCCAACTGCCGTCTGCAACAGGTCAATCGGACGAGAAATCTGGACGCCACCGGTCCGGAATGTGACAAGAATTCGCCAGAATTCAGGGCAAGTCGGGCCGGGCGAAGGAGACAAAAGCCGCGAAAGGAGCCCGCACTTTGGCTACATCCAGTCGGGTCAGCGGCAGGAATTCAGGCTTCTCGATCAATGGATCGGGAGCGCGTTCCCCAACTCTACCGCGCTCAATCACATGGAATTGCCCCCTCCGCATCTCTCACGGAAGGGGCAATGTCGCAAACGCTCGGTAACCGTCATTACCGAAGGTAATGATCAGCCTCCGGCGACCGCCGGGATGATCGACACGCCGGCCCCGTCCGGGGTGGCCGTTTCGAGGCCCTGCTCGAACCGCACGTCGTCGTCGTTCACGTAGACGTTGACGAACCGGCGCAGCTTGCCCTGGTCGTCCAGGACCCGGGCGGCGATGCCGGTGTGGTTCTTCTCCAGGTCCTTGATGACCTCGCCGAGGGTCCCGCCCTCGGCGGCGACCTCGGCCTTGCCCCCGGTGTAGGTACGCAGAATGGTAGGAATACGGACGGTAACACTCACTTTGAACCTCCGGTCGGATGACTTCCCAGGGGCGCGGGGAACTGCGCGACAAACCCCCACCGGCCCGCGGATGAGAGACGAAGCGGCCTTCAGACGAGCCCGGCCTCACGGAACGACTCCAGGCTGGGACGAATCGTCGCCGTCAGCCCGGTCCCCGCCACAGCGTCCAACGTCTTGAGCCCGTCCCCGGTGTTCAACACCACCGTGGTGAGGGACGGATCCAGCGCCCCGCTCTCGATCAGCTTCTTCGTCACGCCCACCGTGACCCCGCCCGCGGTCTCCGCGAAGATCCCCTCGGTGCGCGCGAGCAGCTTGATCGCGTCGACGACCTGCTCGTCCGTGACGTCCTCCACCGCGCCGCCGGTGCGCCGGGCGATGTCGAGCACGTACGGGCCGTCCGCCGGGTTGCCGATGGCCAGCGACTTGGCGATGGTGTTCGGCTTCTGCGGCCGGACCACGTCGTGCCCCGCCTTGTACGCGGTGGACACCGGCGAGCAGCCCTCGGCCTGCGCACCGAAGATCTTGTACGGCCGGTCCTCGACGAGCCCGAGCCTGATCAGCTCCTGCAGCCCCTTGTCGATCTTCGTGAGCTGCGAGCCGGAGGCGATCGGGACCACGATCTGGTCCGGGAGCCGCCAGCCGAGCTGCTCGCAGACCTCGTACGCGAGGGTCTTGGAGCCCTCGGCGTAGTACGGCCGCAGGTTGACGTTGACGAAGCCCCAGCCCTCGCCGGCCGGGTCGCCGATCAGCTCGGAGCAGAAACGGTTCACGTCGTCGTAGTTGCCCTCGATGCCGACGAGCTCGCCGCCGTACACGGCGGCCATGACGATCTTGCCCTGCTCCAGGTCGTGCGGGATGAACACGCAGGAGCGGAAGCCGGCCCGGGCGGCGGCGGCACCGACCGCGCCGGCCAGGTTGCCGGTGGAGGAGCAGGAGAGCGTGGTGAAGCCGAAGGCGCGCGCGGCCTCCAGGGCCTGGGCGACGACGCGGTCCTTGAAGGAGTGCGTGGGGTTGCCGGAGTCGTCCTTGACGTAGAGACCGCCGGTGACGCCCAGCTCGCGGGCCAGGTTGTCGGCCTGGACCAGCTTGGTCCAGCCCGGGTTCAGGTTGGGCTTGGTCGCCACGTCCGCGGGGACGGGCAGCAGCGGCGCGTAGCGCCAGATGTTCGCGGGGCCCGCCTCGATGCGCTTGCGGAGCTCTTCGGTGTCGTAACCCGAGAAGTCGTAGGCGATCTCCAGCGGGCCGAAACACTCCTCGCAGGCGAAGACCGGACCGAGAGGCACGCGGTGGCCGCACTCGCGGCAGGACAGCGCGGCGGCGGGGCCGAGGTCGACGGTGTTCGCGGAGTCGGTGGTGCTTGCGGTGGTGCTTGCAAAAGTCTGCACAGCCATGGAGGCGAGGCCCTTTCTCCTCATCTTCCTCACGACGCATCTCGCCGTGAGACGGATTTGGCACCTTCCCTAGCCGGGAGCCTCGCCACGTCCGCGTGACAGGAACCGACTGGAGGGTTGCCGGGGCTTCATCGGGCCGTATCCCTCTGCCCCTCTGGATGAGCGGTGTTCAGTTGTGCGCCCGGCGACCCCGGCATGCGAGGGTCGCTGGCGTTGTTCAAGACTGTAACCGAAGGCCCGGACGGCGGCGGGAGCCGTCCGAACCCCGAGATGGATCACCGGCCAGTGAGGAGCCCGGACCGTGCTGGAAGAAGTCGAGCGCTGGCTGATCGAGCGCTCCTGGTCGCTGGCCGACCGTCCCCTGCACCGGATCCTGGCGGCGAAACGGGCCTCGGGGCAGACCGTGAGCGTGGTGCTGCCCGCCCTCAACGAGGAGGCCACGGTCGGCGAGATCGTCTCGGTCGTCCGGCACGACCTGGTGCTCCAGGTCCCGCTGGTCGACGAGGTGGTGGTGATCGACTCCGGCTCCACCGACCGCACCGCCGAGGAGGCCGCGGCGGCCGGCGCGCGGGTGGTGCACCGGGACGCGATCCTGTCCCGCATACCGGCCGTGCCCGGCAAGGGCGAGGTGCTGTGGCGGTCGCTGCTGGTCACCCGCGGCGACATCGTGTGCTTCGTCGACGCCGACCTCAGGGACTTCTCCTCCGACTTCGTCACCGGCATCGTCGGCCCGCTGCTCACCGACCCCGACCTCCAGCTGGTCAAGGCCATGTACGACCGGCCCCTGACCCTGGCCGACGGGAGCACCACCGGCGCGGGCGCCGGGCAGGGCGGCCGGGTCACGGAGCTGATGGCCCGCCCGCTGCTCAACATGCACTGGCCGCAGCTGGCCGGTTTCGTCCAGCCGCTGGGCGGCGAGTACGCGGCCCGCCGCGGCCTCCTCGAACAGCTCCCGTTCCCCGTCGGGTACGGCGTCGAGCTGGGCATGCTGGTCGACGCCCTGCATCTGGTGGGCCTGGACGCGCTGGCGCAGGTGGACGTCGGGGTGCGCAAGCACCGGCACCAGGACGGCCAGGCGCTCGGCCGGATGGCCGCCGCGATCTACCGCACCGCGCAGCTGCGGCTGGCCCGCGGCCATCTGCTGCGTCCCTCGCTGACCCAGTTCGAGCGGGCCGGGGACGCCTTCGAGCCCCGCACGTACTCGGTGGACACGGAGGAACGGCCGCCGATGACGGAGATCGAGGAGTACCAGGCGCGCCGGGTGGCCTGACCCCGACCGTCGCCGGCCGGTGTGACGCACCGGCACGTTTGAGGCCCGGGGGGCCGGGCTAGGTTGAGGCGTATGGCTTCAAGCTTCGGTGCAGCTCAGGTGCTGGTCGCCTCCAACCGGGGGCCGGTGTCGTACGAGGTGGTGGACGACGGTTCGCTGCGGGCCAAGCGGGGTGGCGGCGGACTGGTGTCCGGCCTCTCCGCGATCGGTCCTGAGACGGGTGCGCTGTGGGTGTGCTCGGCGCTGTCCGACGGCGACCGCGAGGCCGTGCGGCGCGGGGTGGGCGAGGACGGCGTGCGGATGCTGGACGTCCCGGCGGACGTGCACGCGGACGCGTACAACGGCATCGCGAACTCGGTGCTGTGGTTCGTGCACCACATGCTGTACCAGACCCCGCTGGAGCCCGCCTTCGACGCGGAGTTCCGCCGGCAGTGGGCCTCCTACGAGACCTACAACCGGGCGTTCGCCGAGGCGCTGGCCCAGGAGGCGGCCGAGGGCGCGGCGGTGCTGGTGCAGGACTACCACCTCACCCTGGTCCCCGGGATGCTCCGCGAACTCCGCCCCGACCTGCGCATCGGCCACTTCTCGCACACCCCGTGGGCGCCGCCCGAGTACTTCGCGATGCTGCCCGACGACATCGCGCGCCAGGTGCTGCGCGGGATGCTCGGCGCCGACCGGCTCGGCTTCCTCACCCGCCGCTGGGCGGACGCGTTCACCGCGTGCTGCGAGCGCTTCGCGGGCGGGCTCGGCGACACCCGGATCGGGGTGCACGGCCTGGGCGCCGACGCGGACTTCCTGCGCGCCCGCTCCCACGAGGCGGACGTGGACGAGCGGATGGCCGCGCTGAAGGAGGAGATCGGTGAGGGGCGCCGGACGATCGTCCGGGTGGACCGCACCGAGCTGTCCAAGAACATCGTGCGCGGCCTGCTGGCGTACCGGCAGCTGCTGGACGGCCGCCCCGAGTGGCGCGAGCGCGTGGTGCACGTCGCCTTCGCCTACCCCTCCCGGCAGGACCTCGCCGTCTACCGCGACTACACCGCCGAGGTGCGGCGGCTCGCCGACGAGATCAACGAGCAGTACGGCACCCCGGGCTGGCGTCCGGTCGTGCTGCACGTCAAGGACGACTTCGCGCGCTCGCTGGCCGCCTACCGGCTGGCCGACGTCGCCCTGGTCAACCCCATCCGCGACGGCATGAACCTGGTCGCCAAGGAGGTCCCGGTGGTCTCCGAGGCGGGCTGCGCGCTGGTGCTGTCCCGGGAGGCCGGCGCCCACGAGGAGCTGGGCGACGACGCGATCACCGTCAACCCGTACGACGTCGTGGAGACCGCCGAGGCACTGCACGAGGCCCTGTCGATGCGCCCGGAGGACCGCACGGAACGCTGCAAGCGGCTGGCCGCGGCGGCGACGGCGCTGCCACCGGCACGGTGGTTCCTGGACCAGTTGGAAGCGCTGCGCGAGGCGTGACACGGGGCGTGCGTGGATAGGTTGGGGCACATGGCCAGTCACACGGATTCCACGGACCCCGGAGCCCTGCCGACGCCCGCCACGCAGGCCGGGCGGGAGGGACTGGACGCGCTGCTCGCCCGTCCCGGCAAGGCGCTGATCGGGCTCGACTTCGACGGGACCCTCGCGCCGATCGTCGCCGATCCGGAGCAGGCCCGTGCGCACCCGGACGCGGTGCCCGCGCTCGCCGCGCTCGCCCCGAAGGTCGCGGCGGTCGCGGTCGTCACCGGCCGGCCTCCGGGCGTCGCCGTGCGGCACGGGGGCTTCGCGGGCGTATCCGGTCTGGAGCACCTGGTGGTGCTCGGTCACTACGGCGCCGAGCGCTGGGACGCCGTCACCGGCACGGTCACCGCGCCCGCCCCGCATCCCGGCGTCGCCGCCGCCCGCGCGGAGCTGCCGGGGCTGCTGGACCGGGTGGGTGCCTGGCAGGGCACCTGGATCGAGGAGAAGGGGCGGGCGGTCGCCGTCCACACCCGCAGGGCCGCCGATCCGCAGGCCGCCTTCGAGGCCCTGCGCGAGCCGCTCACCGGTCTCGCGACCCGGCACGGCCTGGTCGTCGAGCCCGGCCGCATGGTCCTGGAACTGCGGCCGCCGGGCATGGACAAGGGGGTCGCGCTGCTGGAGTACGCGCGGGAGATCGGGGCGGAGGCGGTGCTCTACGCCGGTGACGACCTGGGGGACCTGGCGGCCTTCACCGCCGTCGACAAGCTGCGGGCGTCGGGCACGCCGGGGGTGCTGGTGTGCAGCGGCAGCGAGGAGGTCACGGAGCTCCGCGAACGAGCCGACCTGGTGGTCGACGGCCCGTCCGGGGTGGTGCGGCTTCTGCGCACACTGGCAGCCCGCCTCGCCTGAGGGGGTTTCGCCCCCGCCGCCCCTTCCCGTCCCGGCCCCGGGGCTCCGCCCCGGACCCCGCTCCTCAGACGCCGGAGGGGCTGAGATCAGCCCGTCCGGCGTTTGAGGACGAGGCCCGCCAGGGCCGACAGGGGGTCTGGGGGCGCAGCCCCCAGGGACGGGAGGTCACCGCTCGGCGCGCCGCGCCTCTCGCACGCGCCGCAGGCGGTTCACCGTCACGGGGTCGTGGGCCAGGGCCCGCGGGTCGTCCAGCAGGGCGTTCAGCAGCTGGTAGTACCGCACCGGCACCAACCCCAGCTCCTCCCGGATCACCCGCTCCTTCGCCCCCGGCGACACAGCCCCCCGCCGCTCCAGCGCGAGCACATCCCGCTCGAGGCGCCCCAGCTCCTCACCGTCACCCATGCCGGCAGGCTACCCCGCGCTCTCCGCCCGTACGGCCGTCGCCTGCAGCCCGCCCAGCACGCCCGCCGGGCTGCCGTTCGGCTCCACGGCCTTGCCGATCTGCTTCTTGACCTCGGCGTTCACCGCCGCCCAGGACGTCTTGCCCACCGGGTACAGCTCCGAGAGCGGCAACTGGTCGATGAACGGCTTGAGTCCCTTGTCCTGCCCGGACGAGGACATCGCCCGCGACGCGGAGTTGGTGACCGGCATCAGGTCGTACTCACGGGAGAAGGCGACCACGTTCTTCTCGCTGTAGACGAAGTCGAGGAAGTCCCCGATCTCGTCGCGGTGCCCGTTCTTCTCGAACGCCGTCATCCAGTCGGCGACACCCAGCGTGGAGGACGTCGGGCCGTCGGCCCCCGGCGTCGGCACCATGCCGTACTTCACGCCCTTCTTCTCGGCCATCTCCATCAGTGAGGGATGCCCGTTGAGCATGCCGACCTCACCGGCGGCGAACGCCTCGAACGCCTTGGCCCGGTTCAGCTTGCCCGGCGCGACGGGTCCGGTGAGGCCCTTGCCGACCAGTTCGTCCCGCAGCCAGCTGAAGGTCTCGACGTTCTCGGTGGAGTCGATGCCGTAGGTGCCGCCGACGTCGGTGTAGCCGCCGTCGCCGCTCAGCATCCACTGCATGGTCTCGGCCTGCGCCTCCTCCGGGCCGAGCGGCAGCGCGTAGGGGTACGTCACCCCGCGCGCCTTGAGGGCCTCGGCGCACTCGGTGAGCTCGTCCCAGGTCGTCGGCGGGGTGAGCCCGGCCTCCTTGAACAGCTCCTTGTTGTAGAAGAGCAGCCGCGTGGACGCGGCGAACGGCATGCCGTACTGCACGCTGTTGACCTCGCCCGCGGTGGACAGCTGCGAGAGGAAGTCCGCCTGAACGGGGATGGAGAGCAGGTCACCGGCCTTGTAGAGCAGGCCCTCGGAGGCGTAGTCGGCGTACGCGCCGATCTGTGCCATGTCCGGCGGGTCGCCGGCGTCGACCATTTCCTTGACCTTGCGGTCGACGTCGTTCCACGAGTAGACGCTGACGTCGACGGTCACGCCCGGGTGGGCGGACTCGTAGCGATCGACCAGGCCGGCCCAGTATTTCCTGGAGCTGTCGGCCGCGCCGTTGCCGTAGTCGGCGGCGACCAGGGTGAGCGTCACGTCGGAGGATTCGCCGCCGACCCCGCATCCGCCGAGGACCGCTGCGAGTCCCAGCGCGGACACCGCCGCGATCGTCCTTGTCCTGACCCGCCGCTGCACGTGCTCTCCCCTGCCCGGCGCCGAGCGCCGCCCGTGGTTCCGATAATCGGATTAAGGTCTACACCACGTGAGTGGACTAGACCTCTCGCGGGTCGGCGGGCCACACTGTTTCCCGTGAAACATGTCATCGCCCTCGATGTGGGCGGCACCGGGATGAAGGCCGCCCTGGTCGGGGCGGACGGCGAGCTGCTGCACCAGGCCCGCCGCCCCACCGGCCGTGAGCACGGCCCGGACGCGGTCGTCGACGGCATCCTCGGCTTCGCGGCGGACCTCCGCGCCCACGGCATCCGTGAACTCGGCGAACCGGCGTCGGCCGCCGGGGTCGCCGTCCCCGGCATCGTCGACGAGGCGGAGGGCATCGCCGCCTTCGCGGCGAACCTCGGCTGGCGGGACGTCCCGCTGCGCGCCCTGCTCACCGAGCGGCTCGGCGGCGTCCCCGTGGCGCTCGGCCACGACGTGCGCACCGGCGGCCTGGCCGAGGGCCGGATCGGGGCGGGGCGCGGCGCCGACCGCTTCCTGTTCGTCCCGCTCGGCACCGGCATCGCGGGCGCCATCGGTATCGACGGCCGGGTCGAGGCGGGGGCGCACGGCTTCGCGGGCGAGATCGGCCACATCGTCGTACGGCCCGGCGGCACCCCGTGTCCCTGCGGTCAACGCGGCTGTCTGGAGCGGTTCGCGTCCGCGTCGGCCGTGAGCCAGGCGTGGGCGGCGGCCTGCGGCGACCCTGACGCGGACGCGGCGGACTGCGCCAAGGCCGTGGAGTCGGGGGACGCCCGGGCGGTGCGGGTGTGGCAGGACGCGGTGGACGCGCTCGCCGACGGGCTGGTCACCGCGCTCACCCTGCTGGACCCCCGCACGCTGATCATCGGTGGCGGGCTCGCCGAGGCGGGGGAAACCTTGTTCACACCGCTGCGGGAGGCCGTCCGACGGCGGGTCACCTTCCAGAAGCTCCCGTCCCTGGTCCCCGCGGCTCTCGGGGACACCGCCGGATGCCTGGGCGCGGGGCTTCTCGCCTGGGACCTGATCGAGACCACCAACCCCTCGATCGAGACCACTGACCCCTCGGAGGTAACCACCTGATGGCCCCCACCAAGGTTCTCACCGGTGCCCGGGTGGTCCTGCCCACCGGGACCGTGGACGGCGCAAGCGTGACCGTCGAGGGCACACGCATCGCGGCCACGGCCCCCGGCCCGGCACCGGCGGAGGGTGCGGCCGAGACGGTCGACCTGAGCGGTCACTGGCTGGTCCCCGGCTTCGTCGACCTCCACAACCACGGCGGCGGCGGGGCGTCCTTCGCCGGCGGCGACGCCGAGGACGTCCTCCAGGGCGTGCGTACCCACCGCCTGCATGGCACCACCACGCTGGTCGCCTCCGCCGTCACCGGCGACCTGGACTTCCTCGCCCGGCACGCCGGAATGCTGGCGGAGCTGGCCCAGCAGGGTGACATCGCCGGCATCCACTTCGAGGGGCCGTTCATCTCCCCGTGCCGCAAGGGCGCGCACGACGAGAGCCTGCTGCGCGACCCCGACCCGGCCGAGGTCCGCAAGCTGATCGACGCGGCCCACGGCCACGCTCGGATGATGACCCTGGCCACCGAGCTCCCGGGCGGCCTGGACTCCGTACGGCTGCTCGTCGAGCACGGGGTGATCGCGGCCGTGGGCCACACCGACGCCACCTACGAGCAGACCCTGGCGGCCGTCGACGCGGGCGCGAGCGTCGCCACCCACCTGTTCAACGCGATGCCGCCGCTCGGCCACCGCGCCCCCGGCCCGATCACCGCGCTGCTGGAGGACGAGCGGGTCACCGTCGAGCTGATCAACGACGGCACGCATCTGCACCCGGCCGCGCTGCAGTTGGCGTTCCACCACGCGGGCCGCGAGCGGGTCGCCTTCATCACCGACGCGATGGACGCGGCCGGCTTCGGCGACGGCCGCTACATGCTCGGCCCGCTGGAGGTCGAGGTCGCGGACGGTGTGGCGCGGCTGGTCGAGGGCAACTCGATCGCCGGCTCCACGCTCACCCTGGACCGCGCCTTCAAGCGGGCGGTGACGGTGGACAAGCTGCCTGTGGAGGACGTCGTCGCGGCGATCTCCGCCAACCCGGCGCGGCTGCTGAATCTGGACGACCGCATCGGCTCGCTGGAGCCCGGCAAGGACGCCGACCTGGTCGTGCTGGACGCCGCCTTCGACCTGGTGGGCGTGATGCGCCGGGGAGAATGGGTGGTCGCTCCCCAACTGGCCTGATCCGTCCCCGGGATCGGCACAGGGTGGCCGGTCCTGGGGGTGGGCCGACCGCCTTCCTTTTGGCATGATCGTGACGCCAGGGGCCCATGGAAGGCAGGCAAGAGGGGGAGGTCGGCCCGGTGATTCTCACGGTCACACTGAACACCGCTCTCGACGTCACCTATCGCGTCCCGTCCCTGCGGGCGGGCGCCTCCCACCGGGTGTCCGAGGTGCTGGAACGCCCCGGCGGCAAGGGCGTCAACGTGGCGCGGGTGCTGGCCGCGCTCGGCCACGAGGTGACCGTCACGGGTTTCGCCGGCGGTCTGACGGGACGTGTCCTGCGGGACCGGCTCACCGAGGTCCCGCGCCTCACGGACGCCCTGGTCCCGGTCTCCGGCACCACCCGGCGCACGGTGACCCTGGTCGACGGGCGCACGGGCGCCACCACCCACGTCAACGAGCCCGGCCCGGACATCACCCACGCCGAGTGGTCCGCCTTCCAGGAGGTCTACGAGGACCTGCTGGCGTCCGCCTCCGCGGTGGCCCTGTGCGGCAGCCTGCCCCCGGGCGTCCCGGTGGGCGCGTACGCGGGACTGGTCCGCACGGCCCGCGCCGCCCGGGTACCGGTGCTGCTCGACACCAGCGGCGCGGCGCTGCGCCGCGGCGTGGCCGGCCGGCCCGACATCATCAAACCGAACGCCGACGAACTGGCCGAACTGACCGGCTCCCACGAGCCGCTGCGCGCCACCCAGGACGCCCGCCGCCGGGGCGCCGGCACGGTCGTCGCCTCACTGGGCGCGGAGGGCCTGCTCGCGGTGACCCCGGAGGGCCACTGGCGCGCGACCCCGCCGGCCCGCCTGGCCGGCAACCCGACCGGCGCGGGCGACTCGGCCGTCGCGGGCCTGCTGTCCGCCCTGGTGGAGCACCGCCCCTGGCCCGACCGCCTGACCCGCGCGGTCGCCCTGTCCACGGCAACGGTCGTCTCCCCGGTTGCCGGGGAGTTCGACCGCGGCACTTACCAGGAGCTGCTGGCGAAGGTCACGGTGACCAAGGAAGTCAGTGCGGCCTGAGATCGACTACGCCTGAAAAGCACGCTGGGTCGCTGCTCCGTGCGTCGAGGTCGGACGCATCTGACAGCCTTGGGCGGCGGTCGCCGGTGTGCAGCACGCCGACGGCCGCCGCCTCGCTGCTGCTTACTTCTTGACCTGACCTTCCTTGATCCACAACTGGTCCAGCAGGACGTTGCACTTGTCGCCGTCGCCGCAGGACAGCGAGATGGTGTTGGTGCCCTTGGTCAGCGTCGGCCAGGCGTAGGTCTTGGTCCAGCCCTTGGAGAAGTCGCCGTCCTTGGCACGGGCGAAGTTGTCCATGTTCAGCTTGTTGCCGAAGGGCTTGCCGTTGACGGTGAGCGTCATCGACTGGGGCTCGTCGGCGGTGCTGTAGCGGAAGAAGACCGTGTACGGGCCGTCCTTCGGAATGCCGTCGACGGTCCAGGTGACCGAGGCTCCCGGCTGGTTGAGGTTCGTGAGGTAGACGCCGCCGTCGGACTCGGCGCCCTCGACGTCCGAGGCGGTCGTCACCCCCGGCGACAGACGGAGCGCCTTCGCGTCGATCGTCGGCGACTCAAACTGCTCCTCGGCGCTCTCGCTCGCCGAAGGGCTCGGCTTGCCGGTGTCCTGGGTGGCGGTCGGGGTGGGGCCCGCCTCGTTGCCGCCCTTGTCGTCGTCGTCACCGCTGATCATGGCCACGCCGATGCCGATCACGACCGCGGCGACCACGGCGATCGCGCCGATCAGCAGCCCCTTGGTGTTCGGGCCGCGGCCCCGGCCGCCCCCGCCGTGCGACGGCTGCGGGGAGTGCGCGGTCGTCGCGCCGCCCGGCAGCGTCTCCGGGGCGGCGTAGTGGGTGTTGGGCTGGCCGTAGGCGCCCTGCTGGGGCGGTGCCTGCGGGGCGGGGCCCGGCTGGCCGTACTGGCGGGTCCCGACCGGCCGCACCCGGTTGACCGAGTTCGGGTAGCCGTAGCCCCCGGACGGCGGCTGGGCTCCGTTGGCCTGCCCGTCGGCGTACAGGTAGCCGAACGGGTCGTCGTCCTCGGGCGTGCTCGCGCCGTTGTTGCCGGGCGTCATCCCCTGTGCTCCTAGCTGCGGATCGGGTGCGTACGTGTGCGGAGAAGGCGAGCCTACCCGGTCTCCCTGACCCGAAAGGGTGATGCGGACCGCATCAATCGGCCGACCTGCACGTCAGCCGGCGCGCCGGTGCTGTTTGGGACGAGATCGTTTCTCGACGTACATCCGTTCGTCGGCCGATTTCAATACTTCGTCGGCCGTCATCCCGCAGTGGGCCCACCCGATGCCGAAGCTGGCCCCGACCCGGACGGCCCGCCCCTCGGCCCGGATGGGCTGGATGATCTCGTTGCGCAGCCGGACCGCGAGGTCCTGTGCGTCGGCCCTGCCGAGGCCGTCGGCGAGGATGACGAATTCGTCACCGCCGAGCCGGGCCACGGTGTCGCCGTCCCGCACGCCGTTGCTGAGCCGGCGGGCGACCTCGATGAGCACCGCGTCGCCCGCGTTGTGCCCGAAGCGGTCGTTGATCGACTTGAAGCCGTCGAGGTCGCAGAAGAGCACCGCGAGCCCCTTGGTGCCGTCGTCGGCGTCCGGTGCGGGCGCGACGGTGTGCACATGGTGGTCGTAGCCGTCGTAGTCGTCGCTGCCGGGCGGGAAGTCGAAGTCGTGCCCCCGGTCGAAGGCGGGCGGGCCGTAGGCGTCGTGGGAGTCGAAGGACTCGTAGGGCTCCATGGAGTCCACGGCGGCGGGCAGCGTCTGCGGCTGCTGCCGGCACAGCCGGGAGGAGAGCCGGGCGCGCAGTTCGGCGGAGTTCGGCAGTCCGGTGAGGGAGTCGTGGGAGGCGCGGTGGGCGAGCTGGAGCTCGCGGCGCTTGCGCTCCTCGATGTCCTCGACGTGGGTGAGCAGGAAGCGCGGGCCGTCGGCGGCGTCGGCGACCACGGAGTTGCGCAGGGAGACCCAGACGTAGCTGCCGTCGCGGCGGCACAGCCGCAGCTCCGCCCGGCCGCCCTCGGCGGAGGTGCGCAGCAGGGTGCCTATGTCCTCGGGGTGGACCAGGTCGGAGAAGGAGTAGCGGCGCATCGCGGAGGCGGGCCGGCCCAGTAGGCGGCACAGGGCGTCGTTGGTGCGCAGGATGCGGCCGTGCTGGTCGCCGCCCATCTCGGCGATGGCCATGCCTGAGGGGGCGTACTCGAAGGCCTGCCGGAAGCTCTCCTCGCTGGCCCGCAGCGCCTGCTGCTCGCGCTCCAGGCGGACCAGGGCGCGCTGCATGTTGGAACGCAGCCGGGCGTTGCTGATGGCGATGGCGGCCTGGAAGGCGTACATCGTCAGGGCCTCACGGCCCCAGGCGCCGGGCCTGCGGCCGTTGCGCGGGCGGTCGACGGAGAGCACGCCGATCAGCTCGCCGGAGGTGCCGCCGCCCTGCGGTCCGGGCGCGTACATGGGGGCGAAGAGGCGGTCGGCGGGGTGCCACTCGTCCTCGAAGCGGGGAGCGGGACCGTCGGTGTACCACTGCGGGACGTCGTCGTCGTCGAGGACCCAGCCCTCGGTGTGCGGTATGAAGATCAGATCGCCCCAGCGCTCGCCCATGGTGAGCCGGCGCTCCCAGGAGTCCCGCGAGCCGACCCGGCCGGTGATGAGGGCCTCGGCGGCCGCGTTCCCTGCGAGGGCGGCGACCACGAGATCGCCGTCGGGGCGTACGAGATTGACGCAGGCCAGCTCGTACCCGAGGGCGCCCACGACGCCGTCGGCGACCGTCTGCAACGTGTCCGCCAGGCTGCGGGCCGTGTTCATGTCGGCCATGGCCCGGTGGAGTTGTCGCAGGGATGCCAGACGGACGTAGGGTTCCGACTCGGTCTCCATCCTCGCCCTCCCCCCGAGACCTCGCAGCGCATCAAGGGTCATCTTCGGCGTATCGTCGCAGCAGCTTCCCCGCCACTGAATCACAGCGCGCTGCTCACCCGGTACACAGGGTCAACAATTCTTGCCCCTTGTGACTCAAGTCACAGCCAAACGTGAACAATTGCGTGGTCTACACGCGGTATCCCGACCCATGTCCGCGACGCGGATTGTGTGGTGATTGTGCATGATTCGTGCCCGGATCGGCCGCTGGTCCTAGGTCCTGGTTCGGGCCAGGGTCCGATGCGGTGCCCGTGAAGCGGAGATTAGCGTTCCCGGTGTGCTGAACACTCCCGCCGCCCCCGTCCCGATCACCGTTCCGTCCGCCGCCCTGCATGCTGAGGGGGTGAGCAACGACGAGTTTCGTGCCGCCATGTCCCGTCTGGCCGCCGGAGTGGTCCTGGTGACCGCCGTGGAGCCGCCGCTGGACCCGGACGACCCCGGGGCACCGGCCGGCGAGGACGTCGGCATGACCGCGACCGCGTTCCTGTCGGTCTCCCTGGACCCGCCGTTGGTGCTGGTCGGCCTGCGCGAGGGCTCCCGCATGGACGAGCTGCTCGAGGAGCAGCCGCTGTGGGCGGTGTCCGTGCTGTCCGAGAGCCAGCGCCACGTCGCGGGGCGTTTCTCGATGAAGGGACGGGTCAGCGACCGCCTGCTGTTCGCGGACATCCCTTACCGGCGCGGCGAGTACACCGGGGCCCCACTGGTGGGCGGCGCGCTGGCGACGCTGGAGTGCCGTACCGAACAGCGGGTGCGGGCCGGCGACCACACGCTGGTGATCGGCCGCGTGATGACGGCCGCCGTGCCGAGCGCGGAGGGCGGCCCGCTCGCCTACTTCCGGGGCCGTTACCGCCAGTTGGGCTGAGCGCTCCCGAAATCCCTTTTACCGCCGCCGTTGCCGCCGCCTACCCTCCCCGCATGACGACCACCAGGGCCCCGCGCCTCGAAGAGCTCACGCCGGCCAATCTCGAGGCCGCCCTCGCCCTGCGGGTCCGCCCGGAGCAGGAGTTCGCGGTCCACCCGGTGGCCGACTCCCTCGCGGAGGCGTACGTCCGCCCCCGGGCCGCGTGGCCCCGCCTGATCGTCGACGGCGACCGCGTGGTCGGCTTCGTGATGGCGTTCCTCGACATCGACTGGCGCGACGACGGCACCGACATCCGCTCCGGCCTGTGGCGCCTGAACATCGCGGCGGACGAACAGGGCAAGGGCTACGGCCGCTTCGCGGTGGACGCGGTGGCGGAAGAACTACGCCGCCGCGGCACGAAGGCCCTCCACGTCACCTGGCACCCCGGCGAGCACGGCCCGGAGAACTTCTACCTCGCCCTGGGCTTCGAGAAGACGGACGAGAAGGTCGACGACGAACACGTAGGCGTCCTCCCCTTGTAAAGACCGCCCACCGGAGCGCCCAAGGGGCGCGGGGAACTACGCGCCCAACCCCCACCGGAGCGCCCAAGGAGCGCGGGGAACTGCGCAACCAACCCCCACCGGCCCGCAGCGACCCGAACACCCCAAGGGGCGCGAGGAACTGCGCGCCAAGCCCCCACTCACTCGCAGGTGACCCCGCGACCCGAACCACCCCAAGGGGCGCGGGGAACTGCGCGCCAAGCCCCCGCCGGCCCGCAGGTGAAAACCAACGGCACAGCCCACCCCCCTCTCACCAGTCCCGCGCGGAGCGCCCCCGCTTGGTCTCCGACCGCCGCTTCTTCTCCCTGAGCCGCCGCTCGTTGATCCCCCGCGGCACCCGCGTGGCCCTCCGCGGCCGAGGCGGCGGCGCCGTCGCCTCCGCCAGCAGCGCGGCCAGCCGCACCGCCGCCGCCTCCCGGTTCCGCCACTGCGACCGGTGCTCCGACGCCCGTACGGTGATCACCCCGTCGTGCAGCCGCCCCGCCAGCCGCTCCAGCGCCCGCTGCTTCCACACCTCGGGCAGCGCCTCGGTCCCGGCAAGGTCGAACCGCAGTTCGACCTGCGTGTCGCTGGTGTTGACGTGCTGCCCGCCGGGCCCGGACGACCTGGAGAAACGCCACATGAGCTCGGCCTCGGGAAGGGAGACGGAGCCGCGTACGACATAGGGACCGGACATGACATACAGGTTCCCGCGCCGGCACCGGCCACGTCACCCGAATATCCGCAGTCGGGTAAAGAAAGTAAAGAGACCCGGAACCTCGCACACCCCCTCCGGCGTTCAAGGTGGTAGCTGTAGCTTCATAGCCGTACGTAAACGAGGGAAGGGACTCCCAACAATGGCTGTAAGCCTGTCCAAGGGTGGCAACGTCTCGCTCACCAAGGAGGCTCCGGGCCTGACCGCCGTCACCGTGGGCCTCGGCTGGGACGTCCGCACCACCACGGGAACGGACTTCGACCTCGACGCATCGGCGATCGCGGTCAACACGCAGGGCAAGGTCTACTCCGACGCCCACTTCGTCTTCTTCAACAACAAGCAGACCCCGGACAACACCATCGTCCACACCGGTGACAACCGCACCGGTGAGGGTGAGGGCGACGACGAGGCGATCAACGTCAACCTGGCGGCCCTCCCGGCCGACGTGGACAAGATCGTCTTCCCGGTCTCGATCTACGACGCCGAGAACCGCAGCCAGAACTTCGGCCAGGTGCGCAACGCGTACATCCGTATCATCAACCAGGCCGGCGGCGCCGAGATCGCGCGCTACGACCTGTCGGAGGACGCCGCCACCGAGACCGCCATGGTCTTCGGCGAGCTCTACCGCAACGGCGCGGAGTGGAAGTTCCGCGCCGTCGGCCAGGGCTACGCCTCGGGCCTCGTGGGCATCGCCCAGGACTTCGGCGTGAACGTCTGACGGTCGCCCCGCGACCGACCTGACGAAAGCCCCCGCCCCGCGACCGGCCGGGCGGGGGCTCCGTCGTACCCGCCCCGCCGCGCGCTACGTTGCCCCCGTGTTCCTCGACCCCCTGCGCCCGTCCCCGGACGGTGACCTCCCCGGCCCCGTGCTGACCGAGATCACCGCCCTGTACGCCTCCCACCACGCGTTCCACGCCCTCAGCGGCGACTTCCCCGACCCGTACGACATCCGGCCCGAGCAGGTGGCGGCCGAGCTCGCGCGGGAGCTGGCCGACCCGCACACGGAAGTCCTGCTCGCCCGCGGCGAGGGGCTCCTCGTAGGGATCGCCGTCACCCTCGCGGTCCACCCCGACCCCGCCGACCCCGATCCGTGGATCGGTCTGCTGATGGTGGACGCGAGCCTGCGGGGCCGGGGCCACGGCCGCCGCCTCGCGGAACTCGTCGAGGACCGCCTGCGCGCGGCCGGCCGTACCGCCGTACGCCTCGCCGTGCTGGACGACAACACCACGGGCCTCGCCTTCTGGACCGCCCTCGGCTACACGGCGGTCGACCACCGCCGGGACCACCGCCTCGGCCGCCCGTGCACGGTCCTGCGCAAACCGCTCACCGCCCCCGCCACGGCACCGGACCCCGCCTCCGGCCCCGCGCCGGGCCCCGCCTAGGACGCGTCCGCCGGCCGCCCGCTCCCGTGCAGCCACTCCTCCCAGACCCGGGAGAAGTCCTTGTCCGGCACCGACTCCTCGACGTACGCCGTGAAGTCGCCGGTGTCCGCGTTGCCGTGCCGGTGTTCCGCCGCCCAGCCGCGCAGCAGCCGGCCGAAGGCGTCGTCACCGGCGGTCCTGCGGACCATGTGCAGGACCATCGCGCCCCGCCAGTAGACGGGGGTGGCGGAGATGTGCGCCGCGTCCGGCGGGTCGGCGGGCGGGAAGGACCACAGCGCCGCGTTGGTCCCCGCGTCCGGGAAGTACGAGCCGGCGTACAGGCGGTCGAAGGTGCGCTGCGCGCTGTCGCCGCCGTGGTCCTCCTCCCACAGCCACTGCGCGTACGTCGCGAACCCCTCGTTGAGCCACATGTCCCGCCAGGTCGCCGGGGTGACGGAGTCGCCGTACCACTGGTGGGCGATCTCGTGGACCAGCAGGGCCGTGTCGGGGGCGCCGGGGAAGACGGGGCGGTTCTGCGTCTCCAGCGCGTACCCGGCGTCCCCCGGGCGTTCGACGATGGCGCCCGTGGAGGAGAACGGGTACGGCCCGAACCGCCGCTGCCCCCACTCCACGACCTCCGGGAGCAGGCCCACCGTCGCGCGGCCGGCCGCCGCCTGCTGCGGGTCGACGGCCGTGAACACCGGCAGCCCGCCGGGCGTCTCCCCTCGGTGGACGTCGTACCGGCCGATCGCCACGGTCGCCAGGTAGCTCGCCATCGGTTCGGCGGTGCGCCAGCGGTACGTCGTGCGGCCGTCCTTCGTCTCCTCACCGGCCGGCTCCCCGTTGGACACCGCCCGCAGCCCTTCCGGGACCGTGACGGCCAGGGCGTACGTGGCCTTGTCGGAGGGGTGGTGGTTGCCCGGGAACCAGGCCGTCGAGCCCACCGGCTGGCCCAGCGCCAGCGCCCCGTCGGCGGTGGGCAGCCAGCCCTCCTGGGAGCCGTCGGGGTCGGTGACGGTCTCAGGGGTGCCGGAGTAGTGGACGACGACCCGGAAGCGGGCGTCCCGGTCGAGTGCGTCGCGCGGCCGGACAGTCAGCTCCTGGCCGTCGCGGCTCCAGCGGGCGGCGGTGTCGTCGACGCTGACGGCGTCGACGTCGAGGCCCTGGAGGTCGAGGTTGAGCGCGGTGAGGTCCTCGGTGGCCCGGGCGTCGATCGCGGCGGTGCCGGTGAGGCGGCGGTCACCGGGGGCGTAGGCGAGGTCGAGGTCGTAGTGGGTGACGTCGTAGCCGCCGTTGCCCGCCTCGGGGAAGTACGGGTCGCCGGCACCGGACCGACCGGCCCCCTCGGGCTCGGAGCCGCTCCCGCACGCGGTCAGTGCCACCGCGAGCAGGGCGGCGGCGACGCTGCGGCGGGGGCGGGCGGTGCGCACGTCGGGATCCTATGGCGGGCGGGGCGCCGGACCGTGACACCATCACCCACGTGCTCGACATCGGTTACGCCCTCTCCAACCGCTTCCCCGACCCTCCGCAGACCGACTACCGCCGCGTGGACGTCCACGCCCTGCGGCACGACCTGTTCTGCGGCGACGTCTACCTCGCCGACACCGAGTCGGACCGAGAGCTGTCCACAGCCTGGGGATGGGTGCCGGTGCTCGACTTCGCGTGGGCGCTGTGCGACATCGTGGAGCGCGTCGACCGGGACCCGGCGGGCTCGCGCGCCTCGCGGCCGCAGCACGCCGAGCTGGACTTCACCGAGTCCACCGACCGGCTGCTGTTCGAACGCCGCTTCGGTTGGGTGGACATCGAGGCGGAATGGCTGCCGGCGTCCGAGCCCCCGCTGACCTTCTCCCACGCCGAACTGCGCCGCGAGGCCCGCGACTTCCTGCACGACCTGCTGGCCGACCTGACCGACCTGCACGACGACCTCGGCGAGAACCCCGCCGTCTGGACCCTCCAGTCCCGCTACCCCCGGCTCCCCTGACGGCCCCGACCCCCGGTGCCCCGGGGCCCCCGGTTGCCTCCCTCATCCCTCCACGGCGATCCCCAGTTCCGCCGCCAGGAAGGGGGCCAGGTCCAGCAGCTGGCCTGTGCTGATCACCGCCCCGGACAGCCGGTCCACCCCGCGCGCGATCTCCAGCGAGGACGCGCGTCTGAGGTCGACGTCCTTCAGCACGGCACCGGAGAGGTCCACGCCCTTCAGCGTGCAGTCGACGAACTCCACGCGCTCCAGCCGGGCCCCGCCGAAGTCCGGCTCCACCAGCACGCAGCCCTCGAAGACCACGTCCTTGAGCACGGCCGCGCGCAGATTCAGGAAGTCGATCTTCCCGCCCCGGACCACGACCCGCTCCAGCGCCGCCCCGTGCAGCTGGGTGCCGCCGAGCCGCGCGTCGGTCAGCTCGACGTCCCGCAGGGTCGCCCGGGAGAGGTCGGTGCCCACCCCTCGGACCCCGCTGAGCACCGAGTCCAGCACCCGCGCCCGGGACAGCCGCGCCTCGTCCAGCGCGCATCCCCGCAGCGCGCAGTCCATGAAGCGGGCCCCTCCCCCGTCCTGGCCGGCGAGGTCCGCGCCGTCGAACTCCAGCCCGTCGTAGTCGCCGTCCGGCTCCAGCCCGCCCCCGTCGTAGCGCTCCAGCGCGGGCAGCCTCAGCTCCGGCCGCCGCGCCGCCCGCACCTTCGCCTCGCCCGCCGCTCCACGCACCATGCCGCCCATGCTGCACCCCGCCACTGACAACCGGCCCGACCTGCGAGAACGGCCCGTGTGTCACATCCGGCGGCCGTCCGGCGTCCTGGATACGCATGCCGGAGCAGGCCCGCCCCGGCACCCGCCCGAGCCCGACCGAGGGAGAACCCAGCCATGCACCACATCACCGTCGTCGGCGGCGGCTTCGCCGGTCTCACCGCGGCCGTCTCCGCCGCCGAGGCGGGCGCCAAGGTCACCCTGTACGAGGCCCACGACACCCTGGGCGGCCGCGCCCGCACCGCCGACGGCCCCTACCGCACCAACGAGGGCCCGCACGCCCTCTACAACGGCGGACCGCACTGGACCTGGCTGCGCCGGCGCGGCCTCCTCGGCCCGCTCGCCCCGCTGCCGCCCCGGGAGGCGGCCCGGCTGCGGCTGCGCCACCGGGGCGCCCTGCGCCGCACCCCGCCGCTCGCGATGCTGAGGCTGTTGCGGCCGGGCCTGCGGGCGCCCGTCGACGCCGACTTCCTCACCTGGGCCACCGGGATGGCCGGTGAGGAGGGCGCGCGGGCCGCCGCGCACTACTCGGCGGTCGCGCTGTTCCACCACGACCCGGGCTCCCTGTCCGCCGCGTTCGTGCACGAGCGGCTGCGCCGGGCCACCAAGCTGCCGCCGGAGGCGCACTACCCACGCGGCGGCTGGGGCGCGCTGATCGACCGGATGGCCGCCCGCGCGTGGAACCTGGGGGTGCGGATCGAGACGCTGTCCCGCGTCGACACCCTGCCCACCGGCGCCCCGGTGGTCGTCGCCACCTCCCTGGAGGCAGCCCGCCGCCTCCTCGGCGACCCCTCGCTGACCTGGCCGAGCGGCCGTACCGTCCTCGTCGACCTGGCGCTGCGCACCCGGCGCGGCGACGCGTTCGCCGTGTCCGACCTCGACGCGCCCGGCTGGCTGGAGCGGTTCACCGCACAGGACCGCACCCTCGCCCCGGCCGGCGAACAACTGATCCAGGGGCAGATCCCCGTCGCCCCGGGCGCGTCGAAGGCCGACGGCACCGCCCGCGCTGAGGAGCTGCTGGACCTGGCGTTCCCGGGCTGGCGGGAGCGGGTCACCTGGCGGCGCGAGGCGCTGGCGGACGGCCGTACCGGAGCCGTCGACCCGCCGGGCACCACCTGGCGCGACCGGCCCGCCGTCGACCGCGGGAACGGAGTCTTCCTCGCCGGTGACCGGGTCGCCGCGCCGGGCGTGCTCTCCGAGGTGTCCTTCTCGAGCGCCCTGACGGCCGTCTCCCTCGCCCTCGGCCGGACGACGCTTGACCTCAAGCGGGCTTGAGGTCACACCGTGGAGGCCACGGCGGCGCACCGGGCGCCCCGCGACCGTCCCCTGGGGGATCACCATGCACGCCGTACGACTGCACACTTTCGGCCCCGCCGAGAACCTCACGTACGAGCGGGTCGAGGACCCGGTGCCGGGCCCGGGCCAGGTCCGCGTCAGCGTCCGGGCGGCCGGGGTGCACCTGCTCGACACGGTCCTGCGCGAGGGCATGCGGGGTCCCGGCCCCGCGCCGGCCGAGCTGCCGACGATCCCCGGCCGTGAGATCGCCGGAGTGGTCGAGGCGCTCGGCCCGGACGCCCCCGCCGACTGGCTCGGCAGGCGGGTCGTCACCCACCTCGGTTTCGCCCCCGGGGGCTACGCCGAGCTGGCGGTCGCCGACGCCGGGCGGCTGCACGAGGTCCCGGAGCACCTGGACTTCGCCGAGGCCGTCGCCATGATCGGCACGGGGCGCACGGCGATGGGGATTCTGCGGTTCGCCGAGCCGGGCCCCGGTGACGTGGTCGCCGTACCGGCCGCCGCGGGAGGCCTCGGCACCCTCCTCGTGCAGTACGCCCGGAACGCGGGCGCGACCGTGATCGGTCTCGCCGGGGGACCGGAGAAGACGGCCCTGGCCGAGAAGGCCGGCGCCTCCCCCGCCGTCGACTACACCGCACCGGACTGGCCCGAGCGGCTGGCGGAGTACCGGGGCGGGCTCACCCTCGTGTACGACGGCGTGGGCGGGGACGTCGCCCGCGCCCTGGTCGGCATGCTGGCGCCGGCAGGGCGGCACCTCGTCTTCGGCTGGTCGTCACAGGGCATCCGCAGCGACAGCCCGTACCTCGTGGAGGGCGTCTCGGTGAACGTCCTCGGCCCCGAGATGATGCGCCGCGCAGGCGGCCCGGACCCGATGCGCACGCTGGAGTCCCGCGCCCTCGCCGAGGCGGCCGAGGGCCGGCTCACGCCCGCCGTGCACCGCTTCCCGCTCGCCCGCGCCGCCGACGCCCACCGCGCCCTGGAGAACCGGGGCACGACCGGCAAGGTCGTCCTGGAGCCGTAGCGGTCATGGGCCGCCCGGGAAACCGGGCGCGCCGGGCCCCCGTACGGCACTACCGTGCCAGGTGTGATCGACATCCCCGCGGAACTCGCCGAGTCCCAGGTCAAGTTCAACAAGGAGGCCGGCCGGGCGTTCATCGCCGCCCTGCCGGACCTCGCCGCCGGCTTCCTGGACCGCTGGGAACTGCGCCTGGCCGGGGCGCCCATGCACGGCGTGAGCGCCCTCGTCCTCCCCGTCGACCGCGCCGACGGCACACCGGCGGTGCTGAAGCTCCAGATCCGCGACCACGAGAGCGAGGGCGAGCCGGTCGCCCTGCGCCTGTGGAACGGCGACGGGGCGGTCCGCCTGCTCGACCACGACGAGCCGACCGGCACCATGCTGCTGGAACGCCTCGACTCGTCCCGGATGCTCGCCCACCGGCCGGACGTGCACGAGGGCGTCCTGGTGATCGCGCGCCTCCTGGCCCACCTCCACACCACCCCGGCTCCCCCGGGCATGCGCCGCCTCGGCGACATCGCCGCGTCCATGCTGCGGCGCACGCCCGCCGTGCTGGAGCGCGTCCCGGACCCCGAGGCCCGCCGCCTCGTGGCCGACTGCGCCGCCGCCGTGCGCGAGGTCGCGGACGAACCGGGCGACCGCCTGCTGCACTGGGACCTGCACGACGAGAACGTCCTCGCCGCCGACCGGGCGCCCTGGCTCGCCATCGACCCCAAACCGCTGGCCGGCGACCCCGGCTTCGACCTGTGGCCCGCCCTGGCCAACAACTTCGACCCCGGTGACGTCCTGTGGCGTTTCGACGCGATGACCGAGGTGCTGGGCCTGGACCGTGCGCGGGCAAGGGCGTGGACGTACGGGCGGGTGCTGCAGAACTGTCTCTGGGAGACCGAGGAAGGCCGCCCCCTGGACGAAGCGGACCTGGAGATCGCCCGCCGCCTGCGCGGCCGTACGGCGTGACGGCGGGGGCGAGAAGCCCGGGCCGGAGAGGGGCCGGCCCGGGGCGTCGCTGGAGCCCCCTGTCGGATTCGAACCGACGACCTGCTGTTTACAAGACAGCTGCTCTGACCATCTGAGCTAAGGAGGCGACGCGCGGCGCGCGCGAAGCGCGGTCCACTGTACACAGTGCCGGTTTCGCCGAGCCACGCACTTGATTCAGGCGCGCGTCACCTCGTGGGCGAAGGTGTACGGCACCTTCGTCTCGCCGTGCCGGTAGGTGAAGCCGCCCGTGCCGCGAAGCCCCGTCAGCTCCCCGGTGCCGGAGCCCTCGACCACCTCGAAGGTGCAGTGCACGGTGCCGTCGCTGTCGAAGCGGCCCCGCTCCTCCAGCACGAAGGTGCCGGCCCGGCCGTCGAGGCGGCCGGTGACGAGCTCCATCCCGGCGAAGGTGCCGGTGGTGCCGGACCCGTAGGCGATCGCGTAGTCGCAGACGGTGGCCCCGGCCTCGATGCCGCCGGTGAAGGTGTTGGTCACCGTGGCGTGCGCGAGCCGGGGGAAGGAGTCCTCCGGGGAGACCGGGCTCTCCTTCCAGTCGGCGAAGGTGAAGTGGCCGGTGGTCTCGGTGACGGGCATGGGTGTTCCCTTCCGCGGTCGGTCGACGTTGCACCTCCCACCTTTCCGGCCGTACCTGACACCTCCTGTCAGGTACGGCCGACAATGGGCCGCATGCGCGCCGACCGGCTCCTCACCCTGCTCCTGCTGCTGCAGAACCGCGGGCGGATGACCGCGCCCGAACTCGCCGCCGAGCTGGAGGTGTCGGTGCGCACCGTCTACCGGGACGTCGAGGCGCTCGGCGCCTCCGGGGTGCCGGTACGCACCGCGCGCGGTCCGCAGGGCGGCTTCCGTCTGGTCGAGGGCTACCGGACACGGCTCACCGGGCTGACCGACGCGGAGGCCGGTTCCCTGGTGCTCGCGGGACTGCCCGGACCGGCCGGGGAGCTGGGACTCGGGGCCGTCCTGGCGAGCGCCCAGCTGAAGGTGGAGGCGGCGCTGCCGGGCGAGTTGGCGGAGCAGGCACGGCGGGTGCGCGAGCGGTTCCACCTGGACGCGCCGGCCTGGTTTCGGGACGCCGACCCGGTGCCGTACCTGGAGGTGGTCGCGCGGGCGGTGTGGGAGCGGCGGGTGCTGCGGACCCGCTACGAACGCTGGCGCGGGGAGGTGCGGCGCGAGGTGCGCCCGCTGGGGCTCGTACTGAAGGGCGGCATCTGGTACCTGATCGCGCTCGCGGACGACGCGGTGCGCAGCTACCGGGTGTCGCGGTTCCGTGAGGTGGCGTATACCGGCGAGGAGTTCACCCGGCCCGCCGGGTTCGACCTGGCCGGGTACTGGGCGGAGACGTCCAGGAGGCTGGAGGCGGCGCTGCGGCAGGACACGGCGCGGCTGCGGCTCTCCCCACGCGGGCGGAAGCTGCTGCCGATGCAGTTCGGGGCGGCGGGGGCGCGGGCGCTCGCGGAGGCGGGGCCGCCGGACGCGGACGGCTGGGTCGAGGTGGAGCTGCCGGTGGAGTCGGAGGCGGTGGCCACGGGTGATCTCCTGCGGCTCGGCGTGGAGGCGGAGGTGCTGGGCCCGCCGGGACTGCGGCGGGCGGTCGCCGCGGCGGTGGCGGTCCTGGCCGACCGGTACGAAGCCGACCGATACGAAGCCGACCGATACGAACAGGATCGAAAGTTATCGCGAAATTCACAGCCCGGAATCTGCTGACAAGCAGGTGAACGCCAGGTACCGTCCTGAGCCAGTTCACTCGTGTGGACCACACCACAACGGAACACCCGTCGTGGCATCACCTTCCTACTCGGATCGTCCGGCACGTTCCTGCCGGTAGAAGGGGACCATTCACATGGCCACTGTCACGTTCGACAAGGCGACCCGGATCTACCCGGGTTCCACCAAGCCCGCCGTCGACGCCCTGGACATCGAGATCGCGGACGGCGAGTTCCTCGTCCTGGTCGGCCCGTCCGGTTGCGGCAAGTCCACCTCGCTCCGCATGCTCGCGGGGCTCGAGGACGTCAACGGCGGCGCCATCCGCATCGGCGACCGCGACGTCACGCACCTGCCGCCGAAGGACCGGGACATCGCCATGGTGTTCCAGAACTACGCGCTCTACCCGCACATGACGGTCGCCGACAACATGGGCTTCGCGCTCAAGATCGCCGGCGTCAACAAGGCGGAGATCCGGCAGAAGGTCGAGGAGGCCGCGAAGATCCTCGACCTGACCGAGTACCTGGACCGCAAGCCGAAGGCGCTCTCCGGTGGTCAGCGCCAGCGTGTGGCGATGGGCCGCGCCATCGTGCGTGAGCCGCAGGTGTTCCTCATGGACGAGCCGCTGTCCAACCTGGACGCCAAGCTCCGTGTGTCCACCCGTACGCAGATCGCGTCGCTCCAGCGCCGCCTGGGCATCACCACCGTCTACGTCACCCACGACCAGGTCGAGGCCCTCACCATGGGCGACCGCGTCGCGGTGCTCAAGGACGGTCTGCTCCAGCAGGTCGACACCCCGCGCAACATGTACGACAGGCCCGCGAACCTCTTCGTCGCCGGCTTCATCGGCTCCCCGGCCATGAACCTGGTCGAGGTCCCGGTCGCCGACGGCGGTGTGAAGTTCGGCAACTCGGTGGTGCCGGTGCAGCGCGACGCGCTCTCCGCGACCAGCGACAAGACCGTCACCGTGGGCGTCCGCCCCGAGCACTTCGACGTCGCCGGCGCCGACTCCGACCAGGGCGTCGCGGTCACCGTGAACGTCGTGGAGGAGCTGGGCTCCGACGCCTTCGTCTACGGCACCGCGCAGATCGGTGGCGAGTCGAAGGACCTCGTGGTCCGCGTCGGCGGCCGTGAGGTGCCGGAGAAGGGCAGCACGCTGCACGTCGTTCCGCGGTCCGGCGAGACCCACGTGTTCTCCACCTCGACGGGTGCGCGCCTGTCCGACTGAGCAGGTTGACGCCGAGGGGCCCCGCAGCGTGCTGCGGGGCCCCTCGCGTTATCGACAAATACCCCGGCAATTCCGGCAATTCGACCCTGTTCGTCAACACGTTGTGCGGAACTTCGCGTTCCCCGTCCCCCGTAACGGTGACGGAATGTTTCACCTCGGCTACCGGACGCTACCCTCACACGCGTGACGCACTCCATGAACCCTCAGACGCGACGCGGCCGGGGCCCCGCCCGCCGGATCGGCCGCTCCCTCGCTCTCGTCCTGCCCGTCGTCCTGGTGCTGTCCGGGACCCTCGCGGTCGCGCGGGTCAACTGGTCGGGGAATCCCGCGACCAGTCCGGTGCTCACCGCCGCGGACACGTCCGCCGTCGGCGCCTCGTCCCGGGCGGCCGCCCGCGCACCCCAGGACGTGCTGCGGGACCAGCTCCTGATGGAGCTCCAGAAGGAGAACCCGGGCGCCGCCCTGACCCAGCTCCAGCAGGCGGTGAACGACCGTCCGTCCCTGGCCGAGCACTGCGCCTCCATCGCGCGTTCGCTGGGCAAGGCCGCGGTCCGCGTCTACGGCCCCACCAAGGCGCAGTCCTACTCCCGCCCGGTCTGCGACACGTCCTTCGCGGCGGGAGTGGTGGCAGCCAACGACTGACCCGCCGCCGCTCCGCGAGCACCACGGGCGCCGCCCGCCGGCGCCGGACGCCCCCGCCCACCGGCTGCCTCACGCCCGCACCCGCCCGGCCACGACCGGCCCACGGCGGGCGGGGCGCTCGCCCGGGCCCACGGCACGGCAGCCCCCGCCTCCGGCGTACAACGGGCCGTCACGTCACGGCGCCGGTCGCCCCACCCGCGACCAGCCCTCCATCCGCGCCCACGGCGGGGGGAAGCCCGGGGCGCCCGGGGTGCGGGCCCGGCGACACCGCCGTCGGCGGGCTCCGGGACCGCCCATGATCTGCGGCCCCCGGCCGCGTAAAGTGCGGGCATGACCGATCCCCGTGCCGTGTCCCGCCCCACGCAAGCCGTAGTCCTGGCAGGCGGCCAGGGCTCCCGGCTCCGTCCGTACACCGACGACCGGCCCAAGCCGATGGTCGAGATCCCCGGCACGGGAACCCCGATCATCGGCCACCAGCTCACCTGGCTCGCCGAGGAGGGCGTCACCGACGTCGTCGTCTCCTGCGGCCACCTCGCCGAGGTGCTGGAGAAGTGGCTGGAGAGCACCGACCTGCCCGTCTCCGTCACGACCGTCGTCGAGACGGAGCCCCTCGGCCGCGGCGGCGGCCTGAAGTACGCCGCCGCCCGCCTCCCGCACCCGGACCGCCCCTGGTTCGCCACCAACGGCGACATCTGGACGCGCTTCTCGCTGCGCGACATGGCCGACTTCCACACCGAGCGGGACGCCGTCGCCACCGTCGCCCTGGCCCGCCCGCGCCTCCCCTGGGGCGCCGTACGCACCGACGGCTTCGGCCTGATCACGGACTTCATCGAGGCCCCGCCGTCGACGTTCGAGATCAACGCGGGCGTCTACGTCTTCTCCCCCGAGTTCGCCGGCCTGCTCCCCGAGCGCGGGGACCACGAGCGCACCACGTTCCCGCACCTCGCACGCGAGCGCAGGCTCGCCGGCTTCACCATCCCGCAGGGCTCCTACTGGCGCGCCATCGACACCGCCAAGGACCTCACCGAGGCCGCCAAGGAGCTCGCCTCGCACGGCCGTTGAGCCACCGAAGCCCGTGAGCCGGTGAGCCGGCGACCCGGTGAGCCGACACCCCTGACACGCCAAGGGGCCCGTACGTCATGACGTACGGGCCCCTTCGTGCTGCTGCCGGGCGTCCGCCTACCCCAGCAGGCCGCCGACCAGCCCCGGCCTGCCGGAGGAACCGTCGCCGTCCCCGCCCGAGCCGTCGCCACCGCTGCCACCGGAGCTGTCACCGCCGCCCGAGGTCGGGCCGGTGGTGGTGGACGGTGCGTCGCCCTCCGGGGAGGACTGCTGCGGCGGGGCCTGCCCGGTGCTGCCCTGGGTCTGGGTGGGAGCCCCCGTCGTGGCGCCCGCGCCCTCGGTGGCGCCGGGGGTGCTGCTGGTCCCGGCCGACGGGCTCGCCGAGTCGGACGTGGCGCCCTGCGTGGGCGAGGTCGACGCGGACGGCGTGCCCTTCTCGTCCTTCTTCCGCTCACCGGACTCCTGCGGCAGCGGCGAGCCGGGCAGCTCGTTGCGCGGCGCCTCGCCGGGCCCCGGCACGACGACCCGGTCGGCGTCCCGGACGGCACCGCCGAGCAGCGCGCCGACCAGCATGCTGAAGCCGCAGACCACGAACGTGACGAGCGCCCCGCGCCGCAGCACGTAGCGCCGCAGGTCCCAGATGTCCGCGCGGGGCCCGAGCCGCCGCCAGGCCCGGCCCGCGAGGCTGCCGTCGACGGAGTACACGGGGGCGCCCGCGATGATCAGGGGCGACCAGGCGGCGAGGAAGATGATGTCGGGCGTCTCGTAGGCGGGGACGCTCTTCCAGCTGACGGTGACCAGCAGCGCCGCCGACAGCAGCGCCCCGGCACCGGCGGCCAGGCGCTGCCAGCAGCCGAGGACGGTCAGGACACCGACGACGACCTGGGCGAAGGCGATGGCCAGCCCGGTGCCGACCGGGTGCGCGAGCGCGAACTGGCGCAGCGGCTCGGCGGCGTCCCACGGGTGCAGGCTGTGCAGCCACTTCACCATGGACCCGCGCGGGCCGCCCTCGAAGTACAGCGGGTCGCAGAGCTTGCTCATCCCGGCGTAGACGGAGATGCCGCCGAGGAAGACGCGCAGCGGGAGCAGGACGACGCCCAGGTTCATCCGACGCCCGGGGTAGTACGCGTGCCGCGCCGGGTCGTCGCCGTGGCGCCGCGCGCGCCGGCCGGTGCCCTCGTGCCGCTCCTCGGCGCCGGGCTCGTCGAAGGCCGCCCCGTCGTCCTCGTCGTAGGCGCTGCCGACCGTGCGCATCGGCGGCAGCAGCGGCCCGTCCGGGTGGCGGCGCTGGGCGCCGACGAACGGGCTCTCCAGCGGCTGGGTGTCGTCGTCGTACGTGCCGTACCCGTCGTGTCGGACGCCCGGCTGGGGGATGACCCGGGTGCCGCCGGAGTCGGTGAGCGGCTCGTCGGCGTGGCGGAGGCCTCCGTGCCGTACGGCCTGGAGCAGCCGGTGGGCGCCGGTGTCGTCGGGGGCGGACCTGCCGCTCCACACGACGGGACGGCGGCGCGGCGCGGCCGGTCCCGCGCCCACGGTGGTGACGACGGGGACCCGGGCGGTGTCCTCGGCGGCACTCAGATGCCGTGCGATCCGCGGTGATTGGGCGTGCCGCGCCGTGACGCCCAGCTGCACGCGGAAGCTGGCGTGATTGACGATGACCTGCGCCGGATCGCTCGGCACCTTCACCATGCTCAGCGCGGGAGCGTCGTCGATTCCCGACGAGCGGTCCCCCGTGGGTGTGCGGGGTGTTCTGGTGTCCACACTCATCTAACCGAGTGACAAGGCGTTAGGACACTGCCTTGACCGGCCAGATGTGTCCGGACCGCGTCAAGCCGGTCCGGACCGTCCGGAATCCTCCATGTGGGTGACGAAGCCGCACATGTGTTCAGCTCCGGCGGCGCGCCGCCTCGTACAGCACGATGCCCGCCGCGACACCGGCGTTGAGGGACTCCGCGCCGCCCGGCATCGGGATCCGCACCCGCACGTCACAGGTCTCGCCGACCAGCCGGGACAGTCCCTTGCCCTCGCTGCCGACCACGACGACGACCGGCCCGTCCAGCACCTCCAGGGCGCTCAGCTCGGCCTCCCCGTCGGCGGCCAGACCGACGACGGTGATCCCGGCCTTCTTGTACGCCTCCAGCGCCCGGGTGAGGTTGGTGGCGCGGGCGACGGGCGTGCGCGCGGCCGCCCCCGCCGACGTCTTCCAGGCACCGGCGGTCATGCCGGCCGCCCGCCGCTCCGGCACGAGCACGCCGTGGCCGCCGAAGGCGGAGACGGAGCGGACGACCGCGCCGAGGTTGCGCGGGTCGGTGACCCCGTCGAGGGCGACGATCAGCGGGTCCTCGCCGTCGTCGTGGGCGTTCGCGACGAGGTCCTCGGGGTGCGCGTACTCGTACGGCGGGACCTGGAGCACCAGGCCCTGGTGGTTCAGGCCGTTGGTCATGCGGTCCAGCTCGGGGCGCGGCGCCTCCATGAGGTTGATGCCGCCGCGCTCGGCCGCGAGCTGGAGCGCCTCGCGCACCCGCTCGTCGTTGTCGATGAACTGCTGGACGTACAGCGTGGAGGCGGGCACGCCCTCGCGCAGCGCCTCGACGACCGGGTTGCGGCCGACGACCAGCTCGGACGTGGAACGGCCGCCGCCGCGCCGCTGCTGGGTGCGGCCCGTGGCGCGCCGGGCCTTCGCCTGGGCGACGCGCTGCTTGGCGTGCCCCTTGCGCATCTCGGCGGGCGGGGTCGGGCCCTTGCCTTCCAGGCCCCGGCGTCGCTGGCCGCCACTGCCGACCTGCGCGCCCTTCTTGCCGGACATGCGGCGGTTGTTCGCGGCCATGAGGTATCCGTCTCCGTGAAGTCGTGTGCGGTGCGTCCCGTCTGTGGGCGCGCCTGCGTGTGTGTCTGTGGGTGTGCCTGTGCAGTGTGCCGCCCGAGGGCCCGGACGGCACACTCGATCTTGCGGGCGCCGGGACCCCGGTGGGGCCGTCAGCGGGGACCGAGGGTCCAGCGCGGACCCTGCGGGCCGTCCTCGATGACGAGCCCGGACTGGTTGAGCTGGTCGCGGATGGCGTCCGCGGTGGGCCAGTCCTTGCGGGCCCGGGCGGCCTCGCGCTGGTCGAGAACCATGCGGACCAGGGTGTCGACGACGCCGTGCAGGTCGTCCCCGCGGCCGCCGTCGCCGGCCCAGTGCGGGTCCAGCGGGTCGAGGCCGAGCACGCCGAGCATGGCGCGGACCTCGGCGAGCCGGGCGACCGCCTCCTCCTTGTCGTCGGCGGCCAGCGCGCTGTTGCCCTGCCGGACGGCGGTGTGCACGACGGCCAGCGCCTGCGGGACGCCCAGGTCGTCGTCCATCGCCTCGGCGAACGCGGGCGGCACCTCGGCGGCGGGCTCGACGACGCCGCCGGCCTTCTCCACCACGCGCTGCACGAAGCCCTCGATCCGCGCGAACGCGGACTCGGCCTCGCGCAGGGCCTCCTCGCTGTACTCGATCATCGAGCGGTAGTGCGGGGTGCCCAGGTAGTAGCGCAGCACGATGGGCCGCCAGCGCTTGACCATCTCGCTGACCAGCACCGAGTTGCCGAGCGACTTCGACATCTTCTCGCCGCTCATGGTGACCCAGGCGTTGTGCACCCAGTACCGGGCGAACTCGTCACCGTAGGCCTGGGCCTGGGCGATCTCGTTCTCGTGGTGCGGGAAGATCAGGTCGAGGCCGCCGCCGTGGATGTCGAAGGCGCTGCCGAGGTACTTGTGCGCCATGGCCGAGCACTCCAGGTGCCAGCCCGGGCGCCCACGGCCCCACGGCGTCTCCCAGCTCGGCTCGCCGGGCTTGGCCGCCTTCCACATGGCGAAGTCGCGCGGGTCCCGCTTGCCGGTCTCGCCGTCGGCCGAGGGCTGGAGCAGGTTGTCGAGCTCCTGGTTGGACAGCTTCAGGTAGTCCGGGAACGAGGTGACGGCGAAGTACACGTTGCCGTCGGCCTCGTAGGCGTGCCCGCGCTCGATCAGGCCGCGCATCATCTCGACCATCTCGGTGATGTGGCCGGTGGCGCGCGGCTCGTAGGTCGGCGGCAGGCAGCCGAGGGCGCGGTAGCCGTCGCTGAAGGCGCGCTCGTTCTCGTAGCCGATGGACCACCAGGGGCGGCCCTGCTCGGCGGACTTGGTGATGATCTTGTCGTCGATGTCGGTGACGTTCCTGACGAACGTCACGTCCAGGCCGCGGTAGGCGAACCAGCGGCGCATGATGTCGAAGTTCAGCCCCGAGCGGATGTGCCCGATGTGGGGTGCCGCCTGCACGGTGGCACCACACAGGTAGATCGAGACGCAACCCGGCCGGAGCGGGGTGAAGTCACGAATCTGCCGGGCGCTGGTGTCGTACAGGCGAATAGTCACGGGTCCAGGGTAGTAGGCCCGGAGGCATGCACGGTGCGCGCCACTTTTTTCGGGGACTTGTGTCACCTGCGGGCCGGTGGGGGCCGATCGCGCCCACGCGGCGGAGCCGCATGTCGACACAGACCCGCGCCCCTGGAGCGAAGACACTCACCCTTGTCTGATCACCAGCGCTGTTGCCACTGCCATCAGGCCCTCGTCGCGGCCGGGGAAGCCCAGGCCGTCCGTGGTGGCGCCGGAGACGGAGACCGGGGCGCCCGCCGCCTCGGAGAGGATCTTCCGGGCCTCCTCCCGCCGCTTGCCGATCTTCGGGCGGGGGCCGACGACCTGGACGGCGATGTTGCCGATGCGGAAGCCGGCCTCCCGGACGATGCGCGCGGCCTCGGTCAGCAGGGTGACGCCCGAGGCGCCGGACCACTCGGGGCGGCTCGTGCCGAAGTGCTGCCCCAGGTCGCCGAGGCCGGCGGCGGAGAACAGGGCGTTGCAGGCGGCGTGCGCGACGACGTCCGCGTCGGAGTGTCCGGCGAGCCCGGGCCCCTCCCCCTCCCACTTCAGTCCGGCGCACCACAGCTCGCGGCCGTCCTCGAAGGCGTGGATGTCGGTGCCGATGCCGACCTGCGGCAGCGGGTACGGCTCAGAAGCCATCGTTGAGCCTCCTGCGGGCCAGGACCGCCTCGGCGAGGACCAGGTCGAGGGGGCGGGTGACCTTGAAGGCCTCCTCGTGCCCCGGGACGGTGACGACGGTCAGGCCGAGCCGCTCGACCATGCCGGCGTCGTCGGTGACGTCGTGCTTCACGGTCTCGTGGGCGCGCACGAGGACGGCCCGGTCGAAGCCCTGCGGGGTCTGCACCGCCCGCAGCAGGGACCGGTCGGGGGTGGCGACCACCGGCTCCGGGTCACCGGGGGCGACGGCCGGCTCGACCTGCTTGACGGTGTCGGCGAGCGGCAGCGCCGGCACCACGGCGGGCGCGCCGTCCCGTACGGCCTCGATGACCGCGTCGACGGTGTCCACCGGGACCAGCGGGCGGGCCGCGTCGTGCACCAGGACGATGTCGTAGCCCTCGGGCAGCGCGTCCAGACCGAGCTTCACCGACTCCTGGCGGCTCTCGCCGCCGGGGACGACGAGAACATCGGTGCGCTCGGGCAGCGCGTGCGCGTCCAGCAGCGACTTGACCTCGTCGGCACCGCCGGGCGGCGCCACCACGACGACCAGGGAGACGGCGCGGGAGTCGGCCATCGCGCGCACCGCGTGGACGAGCATGGGCGTGCCGCCGAGGGCGCGCAGCGCCTTGGGGGCACCGGGTCCGAGCCGCACACCCCGGCCCGCGGCCGGGATGACGGCCGCCGTCCGGGCGGTCGGACGGCCGGATGCGGGGTTCGGCGAGGGCGGCTGGAGCGGATCGTCAGACATGGTTCCTGTCAGGTTTGTGGGCTCGGCCTACGTGGGTATGGCCTGGGCGTGCCCCGCTCCTGGAGCGGGGAAAGTGCCGGGCGTGACGCCTTGACCAGCCCCTTCCGTGACTCTGGTCGAGTCCGACCGCCCGGGCCCGGCACGCCGGGGTGGGGACGTGAGTGATGACACATTCCCCATCACGGCGCACGTGCAGCCTACGTACGGTGTCCGGGTACGAACATGCCGCAGCGCCCGGCAACGTCCAGGGACGTCATCGGGCACCGCGGCATTTCGATGTGCTGAGTGCTCTGAGTGCTGCTCCGACGGCCGGCGTGACGGCACGCGGCGGGCGGAGCCTCGACTCGGAGGACTCAGGAGGCGAGAACCTCGTCGAGGAGGGCCTCGGCCTTGTCCTCGTTGGTGTTCTCGGCGAGCGCCAGCTCGCTGACCAGGATCTGACGCGCCTTCGCGAGCATGCGCTTCTCACCGGCGGAGAGTCCGCGCTCCCGCTCACGGCGCCACAGGTCACGTACGACTTCCGCGACCTTGATGACATCGCCCGAGGCGAGCTTCTCGAGATTTGCCTTGTAACGACGGGACCAGTTCGTGGGCTCCTCGGCGTACGGCGCGCGCAGCACCTCGAAGACCCGGTCCAGCCCGTCCTGACCGACCACATCACGCACGCCGACGAACTCCGCATTGTCCGCTGGCACACGTACCGTCAGGTCACCCTGGGCGACCTTCAGCACCAAGTAGGTCTTGTCCACGCCTTTGATCTGGCGAGTTTCGATTGCCTCGATCAGCGCGGCCCCATGATGGGGATAGACCACGGTGTCGCCAACCTTGAACGTCATGTGACAGGTACCCCTTCCGTGGCTATCCAGGGTAACACGGATACGGCGTCTTCTGAATGGCGTTTTCGCAGGTCAGGGCCATTCTCGGGGCTTGACAACAGCAACAGGAACGTGCTGCGGGCGGCTGGCGGAAGCGGGTATTCGCAGGTCGGAGCGGCTCTCCGGGGCAAGTGAAACGCGCACGTTACACCCATCCGGAGCCCCACACGAGCGGCCGAACTTCCCCATATGTCCGGTTCCGGATGCGCGACTTCCGCTACTCCGTTCGGTGAGCCGAGCCCCTTCCGGTCGATTCCGGAATTGATCACACGGTGTGAGGATCAGCGGCCGGTGATCAATTACCGGGGTCCTCCCCATTCCTTCACCGAAATGCGCGGTCGCGTGAATCAAGCGGCGGTCCGGGACGGAAGTGGCACGTGTTTACCCCCGGGTCAGCCGAGGCTTCCGTGACCGGTGAGGCGGCGCCTCGACAGCGACCGCCGCGCGGGGCGACCGCGACCCGCGCGGCGGCCGGAGGCGCGACGCGTGATCGACCACCCTGACCCGGGTGATCGGGTGACATCGTGCCCGCGGGCACGCCGTGCGGCCCCGACCCGGGTAGGCGTGGGGAGGGCCGGGTGCAGCCGCCTGCGGGCGGCTCGGTAACCTGAGGCCGCTGACAGACCCTTAGGGCGGCTTCACCCGGTCGCCACCGCACGCTCGAGTCAAGGAGTTGCCGCCGCCGTGAGCAGCAGCCTTCGACGCGGCGCCCTCGCCGCCGCCGCCATCGCGTTCTCGATCACCGCGCTCTCCGCGTGCGCGGCCGGCAACAACGCCCAGACGCTGCAGATCCAGCCGGACAACGCGGCGACGACGGTCGGCGACATCCAGGTGCAGAACGCCACCGTCATCACCCAGCCCGACCTGGAGTCGACCGGTCCCGCCGTCGTCTCCGCCACGCTCTTCAACTCGGGCGCCAAGGACCAGACCCTCGAGTCGGTCACCGTCCCCGGCACCGGCAAGACCGCCGAGCTGACCCCCGCCGAAGGCGGCGACCTCGTCGTCCCGGCCGGCGGCCGTCTGATCCTCGGCGGCGAGGGCAACGCCTCCGCCGTCCTGCCCAGCAGCCGCGAGG
This sequence comes from Streptomyces sp. CNH189, assembly GCF_000527195.1. Lineage (NCBI taxonomy): Bacteria > Bacillati > Actinomycetota > Actinomycetes > Kitasatosporales > Streptomycetaceae > Streptomyces > Streptomyces sp. CNH189. The sequence goes on along the minus strand of NZ_AZUS01000005.1, from coordinate 91,748 downwards.
CCGTCCGGGACGGCAACGCGCAGAAGATCACCTTCACCTTCAGCGAGACCGGCGAGGTCAGCCTGCAGGCGATCGTCTTCCCGGCCGAGCACTTCTTCGAGAGCTGGGGTCCGAGCCAGGCCCCCGCCGCCGGGGCCTCCGCCTCCCCGTCGGCGGAGGACTCCGGTGAGCCGGCCGACGGCGCCACCGGCGAGGCCGAGGGCGACACCGCCGGCGACGAGACCTCCGGCGACGGGTCCACGGAGTCCGGTGCCCCGGCCGGCACCCCCTCCGACGCCGCCTCCGCGAGCCAGGAGACCTCCGGCCACTGAGCGGCCGTACGCGCGCACGACACGTGGAAGGGCGGGACCCGGTCGGGTCCCGCCCTTCCACGTGTCACACGGACGCCGCGGCGGCCTACGGCTCGAACTTGTAGCCCAGCCCCCGCACGGTCACCAGGTAGCGGGGCGCCCCCGGGTCCGGCTCTATCTTGGCGCGCAGGCGCTTGACGTGGACGTCGAGGGTCTTGGTGTCACCCACGTAGTCCGCGCCCCACACCCGGTCGATGAGCTGCATCCGGGTCAGCACCCGCCCGGCGTTGCGCAGCAGCATCTCCAGCAGGTCGAACTCCTTCAGCGGCAGGTCGACCTTGGTGCCGCCGACGGTCACCACGTGCCGGTCGACGTCCATCCGCACGGGGCCGGCCTCCAGGGCCGCCGGGGCGGTCTCCTCGGGCTCGCCGCGGCGGCGCAGCACCGCGCGGATGCGGGCCACCAGCTCACGCGAGGAGAACGGCTTGGTGACGTAGTCGTCGGCGCCTATCTCCAGGCCGACCACCTTGTCGATCTCGCTGTCCTTGGCGGTCACCATGATCACGGGAACGTTGGAGCGGCCGCGCAGCTGGCGGCACACCTCGGTGCCCGGCAGGCCGGGCAGCATCAGGTCGAGGAGGACGAGGTCGGCACCGTTTCGGTCGAACTCGTCGAGTCCGTCGGGCCCGGTGGTCGCCACGGCGACCTCGAAGCCCTCCTTGCGGAGCATGTACGACAGGGCGTCGGAGAAGGACTCCTCGTCCTCGACGACGAGCACTCGGGTCACGGAAGGACCTCCGGGGAGGGAAGCGTTTCGTACGCGGATGGATCGGACGCGTGGGGGGAGGGGTGGGACGTCCCCGCGGCCTCGCCGTCGAGGGCCTCGGTGTCGTCCCGCTCGGACGGCCGCCGGCCGCGGGGCGCACGCGCCTCGGGCAGCCGCAGGGTGAAGGTGGAGCCCTGGCCCTCGGCGCTCCACACCGTGACTTCCCCGCCGTGCGAGGCGGCCACGTGTTTCACGATCGCGAGGCCCAGCCCCGTGCCGCCGGTGGCACGGGAGCGGGCGGGGTCGACGCGGTAGAAGCGCTCGAAGACACGCTCCTTGTCCTTGTCGGAGATGCCGATGCCCTGGTCGGTCACGGCTATCTCGATCAGGTCCCCGCCGGGCTGCGCGACCGAACGGACCGCGATGCCCACGCGGGTGCGGGCGGGTGAGTAGTTGACCGCGTTCTCGACGAGGTTGCCGAGCGCGGCGGCGAGCTTCCCCCGGTTGCCCCAGACTCGCAGGTCGGCGGCGCCGGCGGCGGCCATGGTGATCTCCTTGGTGCCCGCCGCGTGCCGGCAGCGGTCGATGGCCTCGGCGACCAGTTCGTCGACCCGGACCGGTTCGGCGTCCTCCAGCGGGTCGTCGTTCTGCACCCGGGAGAGGTCGATGAGCTCCTGCACCAGGTTGGTCAGCCGGGTCGCCTCGATCTGCATGCGCCCGGCGAACCGCTGCACGGCCTCCGGGTCGTCGGAGGCGTCCATCACGGCCTCGGACAGCAGCGACAGCGCGCCGACCGGGGTCTTGAGCTCATGGCTGACGTTGGCGACGAAGTCCCGCCGGACCGCCTCGATACGGCGGGCCTCGGTGAGGTCCTCCACCAGCAGCAGCACCAGCCGGGAGCCGAGCGGCGCCACCCGCGCGGACACCGCGAGGGCCTCGCCGCGCCCGGTGCCCCGGCGCGGCAGGTCCAGTTCGACCTGCCGTATCTCGCCGTCCCGCCGGGTGTCCCGGGCCATCTTCAGCATCGGCTCCACGGCGAGCTTGCCGCCCCGAACCAGTCCGAGGGCGTACGCGGCGGAGCTGGCCTTCACCACGCCGTCGGCCTCGTCGAGGACCACGGCGGACGAGCGCAGCACGGACAGCACGGTGTCGACCCCCGGCGGAAGGACCGCGTCCGTGTGCAGGGAGGTGCGCGTGGGGCGGCGCTGTTCGCGTTCGCTGACGCGGAACGCCAGCATGGCGATGACACCGGTGAGCAGCCCGGCGATCGCTGCCGCTGCGGCGACCGCCGCGTTCACGTCCATGCGTCCAGGTTAGGCATGGCGCGAGCGGTACCCACAGCGGTCGGCGGGCGACCTCGGACACTCGTCGCCCAGAGTTCACCTACAGGCCAGGGCCGGTTCACGCGAGGTGACGGAACCGGACGCGTGGCGGACGGAACGTGGGAGCGTGGGTGGGACCCCAGGCCCTCGGAGCCCGGACCCGGACAGCCCGGACACAGACGCACGAGAGGAATTCCGATGCGGGACGCGTACCACGAGGAACTGGATTCGATCGGCGACGGTCTGGTGGAGATGGCCCGGCTGGTCGGATCGGCGATCGGACGCGCCACGACCGCCATCCTCGACGCCGATCTGAAGCTGGCGGAGAGCGTGATCGAGGCCGACCAGAAGGTCGACGAGCTGCAGCACGACCTGGAGGCGCGGGCCATCGCCCTGCTGGCCCGGCAGCAGCCGGTGGCGACCGACCTGCGGATCGTGGTCACCTCGCTGCGGATGTCGGCGGACTTGGAGCGCTCGGGCGACCTCGCCCAACACGTGGCGAAGCTGGCCCGGCTGCGCTACCCGGAGCGCGGGGTGCCGCGGGACCTGCACGCCACGATCCTGGAGATGGGCCAGCTCGCCCAGCGTCTGATGGCGAAGGCGGCCGAGGTGATCATCACCAAGGACGTCGACCTGGCGCTCCAGCTGGAGCAGGACGACGACGCGATGGACCTGCTGCACCGCACCCTCTTCCAGCACCTGATGGACGACCGCTGGAAGCACGGCATCGAGACGGCGGTCGACGTCACCCTGCTCGGCCGCTACTACGAGCGGTTCGCGGACCACGCGGTGTCCGTGGCGAAGCGGGTGGTGTACCTGGTCACCGGCGAGCACGCGGACGAGATCCAGGCGGACCTGCAGCCGGAGATCACACCGGTGCCGAGGGGAGAGGCCGGCTGAGGTCACGCCGCGGGTGGATCCGCGGGCGGGGTGGCCCGGAGGCGTGAGCGGTGGGGGGCGCGGGCGGTGGGGGCGCGGGTGGTGGCCGGGGGCGCGACCGACGGCCGGGGGCGCGGGTGAGCTTCCGCCGCCCCCGATGCGCCGTTGATGCGCCCGACGGGCTGGGCGTGCAATGGGGAGAGGTGTGCGCAGGCCCCAGCCCCGAGGAGGGACCCATGGCCGAATCCCCCGGCACGACGCCCGACCCCACGCAGGAGCGCGAGACCGAGCAACCCGCCGAGGTCAGGAACCTCACCCTGATCGCGGCCTGCGGCTGCGGTTCGGGGTGCGGTTGCGGGTGCCAGTCGGGCAGCCCGTGCCAGTGCGGCTGAGTCAGTCCGTACGAGGGCCCCGGCGCCGGTGACGGCTGCCGGGGCCTTCGGCGTTCGGGGAGAGGGGGGTCAGGAGGCGCTGCTCTCCGGGACCGTACGGGTGGCCGCGTCCGTGGACCGCTTCACGGTGCCAGCCGGCTGCCGCACCCGTTCGGTGCGTTCGGTGCGTTCAGTGCCTTCGGCGCGCTCGGCGCCCGTCTCGTCCGGCAGCCCGCGCATCAGCAGCCCGTACCCGAGACCGGCCACCGTCCCGACGACGGCGCACGTGCCCCACAGCCACGCGGCACCCCAGCGGTCGATGACGAACCCGGACATCAGCGGGGCGACGAGCGAGGCCACCGCCCAGGACATGGTGTACATGCCCTGGTAGCGCCCGCGTCCGTGCACCGGGGAGAGCCGTACGACGAGCCCGGTCTGGGTGGGGGCGTTGACGATCTCGGCCAGCGTCCACACGCAGACGGTGAGGGCGAAGACGCCGACCGACCCGGCGAAGGCGGTGAGCCCGAAGCCGTACCCGGCCAGCAGCGAGGACGCGATCAGCAGCCGTCGCGGGTCGCGGTGCTCGATGAACCGCGTGACGGGGAGTTGCAGGACGACGATCAGCACACCGTTGACGGCGATGGCCATGCCGAAGTCGGCGGGGGTGAACCCGGCCTCGCCCATGGCGACCGGCAGTCCCAGGTAGCCCTGCTGGAAGACGAGGGCGATGAGGAAGGACAGCCCGACGACGCCCATGTACCGGCCGTCGCGCAGCACCGTCCCCAGGGAGACGGCATCCTCCGACCCGTCGGGGCCGGCGGGCTGCTTCTCCGGCCGGGACTCCGGCAGCTTCATGAAGACGAGCACGGCGCAGACCAGCGTCATCCCCGCCTCGATCAGGAACCCGGCGAGGTAGCTGACCTCGGCGATGAACCCGGCTCCCGCGGAGGAGATCGCGAAGCCGAGGTTGATGGCCCAGTAGTTGAGGGAGAAGGCCCGGATACGGTCCTCCGGCCGCACGATGTCCGCCATCATCGCCTGCACCGCAGGCCGGGAGGCGTTGGCCGCCATGCCGACGAGGAAGGCGACGCCCGCGATGGCGACGGGGTGGTGCACGAAGCCGAGCAGGGCGACGGACAGGGCGGTCGCGGTCTGGGCGACGAGCAGGGTGGGCCGGCGCCCGAGCCGGTCGGTCATGACGCCCGCGACGAGGGACGAGATGACGCCGCCCAGGCCGTGGAGCGCGACGACGAGACCGGCGTAGGAGGCGGAGTAGCCGCGGTCGAGGGTGAGGTAGAGCGCCATGAAGGTGGCGACGAAGGCACCGAGCCGGTTGACCAGGGTGCTGGTCCACAACCACCAGAACGCGCTGGGAAGCCCCGAGACGGACTCGCGTACGGCCCGTCTGACTCCGGTGACTGACATGTGTGGCCCCCAAGGCGCCCGGGCCGGCCCGGGATGACGTGTGAACGGTGTGAGCGATGCTGGCGATGTAAGCGGCTGGAGCAGCGAGCACAACTTACGAAGACGGGGCGCGCGGGGGCCACTCAATTAACAGATCCCGTCAACCGTCCGCCAGGCGGGCAGGGCGCGCGGGGCGTGTCGGGCGTCGATTACGCTCGGACACATGGCCGACGCACCGTACAAGCTGATCCTCCTCCGCCACGGCGAGAGCGAGTGGAACGAGAAGAACCTGTTCACCGGCTGGGTGGACGTCAACCTCACCCCGAAGGGCGAGAAGGAGGCGACGCGCGGCGGCGAGCTGCTCAAGGACGCCGGCCTGCTGCCCGACGTGCTCCACACCTCCCTCCAGAAGCGCGCGATCCGCACGGCGCAGCTCGCGCTGGAGGCCGCGGACCGCCTGTGGATCCCGGTCAGCCGCAGCTGGCGCCTGAACGAGCGTCACTACGGCGCCCTCCAGGGCAAGGACAAGGCGCAGACGCTCGCGGAGTTCGGCGAGGAGCAGTTCATGCTCTGGCGCCGCTCCTACGACACCCCGCCGCCCGCCCTGGCCAACGACGCCGAGTACTCCCAGTTCTCGGACCCGCGCTACGCGACCCTCCCGCCGGAGCTGCGTCCGCAGACGGAGTGCCTGAAGGACGTCGTCGTCCGGATGCTGCCGTACTGGTTCGACTCGATCGTCCCGGACCTGCTCACCGGCCGCACGGTCCTCGTCGCCGCCCACGGCAACAGCCTGCGCGCGCTGGTCAAGCACCTGGACGGCATCTCGGACGCCGACATCGCGGGCCTGAACATCCCGACGGGCATCCCCCTCTCTTACGAGCTCGACGCCGACTTCAAGCCGGTCACCCCGGGCGGCACGTACCTCGACCCGGACGCGGCGGCTGCGGCGATCGAGGCGGTCAAGAACCAGGGCAAGAAGAAGTAAGGGCCCACGCGTAAGCCCCCTTCCTTGCGGGAGGGGGCTTTCTCTCATGCCCTGGGTCGTCCACGGGCCGGAGCCAGTTCTAGCTGTACAACCAGCTGTCGTAAGGCACGGCGTCCACGAGGTGGTACAGCCCGAAAGCGGCAGCCCCAAGGACGAGGAGACACAACCCGGAGCGCAGGAACACCGGGCCGATGACCGTGACCGAGGCAGCCTGCGTGGTGATGGTGCCCCAGTCCCGCAGGCGTCGGATGTCTTCCGCGCTGAACCACCAGAAGCTGGCACCGATCACAAGGAAGAAGGCGCCGAAGAATCCCAGAGCACTCACGACGGCCAGGAATTCTTTTCGCTCGCTGTGGCCACTGATGCTCAAGGCCGCCGCTACGAGCGGCACCGCGCCCAACAGGCCGAAGACAGCCCCTCGCCGCGCGACGTCGCCCGGCCGTAGTCGCGGCAGCTTCACGCCGTCTTGATCCAAAGCCATGGCCAGCACCCTAGTGGGCCGCCCCGACGCACTGCGGGGAGGTCTCACGAGGTCGCCTGGACCTCGATGGTCGGATCGAACTCGATGATGGACCACCACCTCCGCCGACTGAGGCCGTGCCGGTGACGCACGGCCTCAGCCGGCCCAGCTCACTTCGTGAACGTGAAGTACTTCCAGGCGCCGTGGGTCGTCGAGTTGACGGAGTCGCCCGAGGAGCCGTTGATGTACGACGAGCGGATGCGGGCGCGGATGCCCGACTCGCCCGGGGCCTCCAGGCGTACGACCGACTTGCCCTTGCTGTTCAGGGCGAAGTACTCCGCGGCCGTGCTGCGCCAGGCGCCCGCGTACCAGACCTGGAGCTGGAGGCGCTGGGCGCGGCCCTTGTAGTAGCTCATGGTCGTGGTGAACACGGGGTCGGTGTTCTTGCGGAAGTAGTGGTACTTCGTGGAGCCGATCTTGCCCGTCCTGTAGTGCTTGGAGACGCCGGTGGAGACGCTCACCCTGGCGTAGCCCGTGGACTTCACCGTCTTCGCGGCGTAGCGGGCGTCGCCGGCGAAGACCGCGCTGACGGTGGTGTCGCGGCCCATGGTGACGGTCGCCGACAGGTTGCCCTTGGAGTTGACCTTGCCGGTCCTCAGCAGCCTCTTCGGCTTGTCGGCGCCGAAGGGGTCCGCGTAGATCGAGACGGTGCGGTTCTTGTACGTGGTGCCGAGGTGCGCGGTGAAGGTGACCTTCTTGCCGTACGCGTACACCTTGCCGTTGTTGTTCAGGGTCAGCGAGGTCGCCTTGCGCGAGACCTCCACGGCGGCCGCGCCGGAGGCCGGGGCGTGCGTGGCGTCGCCCGCCCAGGCGACCCTGTAGGTGACCTTGCCGCCGGCCGGCGGGGTGTCCGTGAAGGAGAAGGTGCCGTCCGCCTTCGTCCTCGCGGCGGTCAGCGCCTTGCCCTTGGGCGACTCGACGTCGGTGCGCGTCACCGTCAGGGCGGTCCCGGCGGGCGGGAGCGTCTTGGAGGTGAGCTTGCCGGTGACGGTGAGCTTCTTGGCCCGCTCCGACTTCGCCGGGGCCGACACCTTGAGGGCGGGCACCTCCTTGGTCGGGTCGGTCAGGGCGCGCAGGGTGTGGGTGCCGTAGGTGTTGACCGAGACGGCGAAGACCCGGCTGGCGTCCGGCGCCCAGGCCAGGGCCCCGTCCACGAGAGTGTCGGCGCCGCTGCTGTTGCCCGTGTTGGGGAAGTCGTACTCCCGCACCGGCACCGGGTCGCCCGGGCGGTGGATGTGCACGTCGGGGTCGTACCAGGAGAAGCTGCCACCCGCGATGCTGCCGTCGGGCGCGATGCGCACGGCGTTCGGGTAGGCCTCGATGGGGTAGCCCGGCTGCTCGGTGAGGTCGGTGGCCGAGTAGGCGCCGAGGCTGTAACCGTAGCCCTGGCCCCAGGAGGTGAGGATCTGCTTGCCGTCCGGCGTCAGGTCCAGCTGCTTCACGCCGCTGCCCACGAACGTCGTGGCGCGCAGGGCGGCTCCGTCGGCGGAGACGTCGTAGACCGCGACGTAGCTGCTGTCACCGGCCACCAGGGTGCCCGGGACGGCGGGGTCGGACGCCAGGATGGTGCTCGCGCCGTAGAAGCCGGCGTCGCCCTTCTGGCCGAGGTGTACGACGGGCTCGGGACCGGAGACGTCCAGCGAGCCGAAGTCCGCGCCGTGGGCGAACCAGACGCGGCCGTCCACCACCTCCAGGTCGCCGGGCGCCGCGCCCAGCGGGTAACTCGCCGTCTGTGTGTACGTGGTGGTGTCGACCGAGACGATCCGGTCGTCCTTCGTCACGGCGGCGTACACCTGGCCGCCGTCGTCGGACACGGCGAGGCCGGACACCCCGGACAGGCCCGTGAGTGTGGCCCTGACGGTGCCGTTGTAGTCGGTGACGACGATCTTTCCGCCGGTCGGGTCGGAGACGTAGACCCGCTGGTGTGCCCCGTCGACGACCATGTCGCCGACCGAAGTCACCGGAAGAACCTTCGCGGAGTCGGCCGCCGCCGGTGCCGACGTGCCCCCCACCAGAGCCGCGGAACCGAGGACGACCGCGAGTGCCGTCGCGGTCGCGATGCTGCGCCTGCGCACAGTGATGTGCCCCCAAGGAAGAAGTCCGGTGGTCGCCGGACATGAGGATGAAAGAGGCCGCGCGTCCCCCCTCACCCGAACGGGTGTTGGACGCTGCCTCGGCGCAGCGTATGGCATGCGACGGACAATCGAGGAACGGAATATCGCGCGCATCGCGCGCGGGCTCCGTGAGCCTCGGGTGAGGGGGCCGACCGGCCATGTCATCCGCACGCGGCGGGTGTTGGGAATTTCCGGGTGACCGAGGAGCCGCAGCACGTGACCCGCGTGACGCCGAGCCGGGGTGGGCCGAACTCCGGGACCGCCGCTCAGGCGCGGTCGCGACGGGCGCGGAGGTGGCGGGTGCCGAGGGCGGTCAGGGCGGCGAGGGTGAGGAGGCCGGTGGCCAGGTTCACCACGAGGGGGGCCTGGGCGACGGACGCGACGAGGTTCGCCACGCCGCTGACGGCCACGACGGCCCAGAGGGCCGTGTGGGTGGCGGAGGTGTCGGTCGCCTTGGGCTGGACGGTCGTCATGTCGGCTGCTCCCGGGTCGAGTTCGCGGATCCGTTCCGCGTTCACCACGCTAGGGAGCGGGGGGTCCGGCGTCGCGCCGGGAAGCACCCCTGTTCGCGGTACAGCAGGCTGTACCTGACGCGTGTGCCATGGGTGCGGCACCGGCGTTCCGGCGACGACCGCCTCAGTACCGCCTGCCGACGCACACGGGCGTGCCCCCTGCTCACGGACACCGTGGACAGGGGGCACGTACGCGATAGAGGGTCGGCCCTCCGTGCTCGGCGGGCCGGCGCTCAGCCTCGCGCCAGCAGCTCCAGGGTGTCGATCACCCGGTTCGAGAAGCCCCACTCGTTGTCGTACCAGGCGACCACCTTGACGTGGCGGCCGTCGACGCGGGTGAGGGCCGAGTCGAAGATGGAGGAGGCGGGGTTGCCGGTGATGTCCGACGACACCAGCGGGTCCTCCGAGTACTCGAGGACGCCGGCCAGCGGGCCCTCCGCGGCGGTGCGGTACGCGGCGAGCACCTCGTCGCGGGTGACGTCACGGGCGACCGTCGTGTTGAGCTCGACGATCGACCCGACCGGCACCGGTACGCGGATCGAGTCGCCCGACAGCTTGCCGTCGAGGTTCGGCAGCACCAGGCCGATCGCCTTGGCGGCACCGGTCGTGGTGGGCACGATGTTCACTCCGGCGGCACGGGCGCGGCGCGGGTCGCGGTGCGGGCCGTCCTGGAGGTTCTGCTCCTGCGTGTAGGCGTGCACGGTCGTCATGAACCCGTGCTCGATGCCGGCGAGGTCGTCGAGGACCGCGGCCAGCGGCGCGAGCGCGTTGGTGGTGCAGGAGGCGTTCGAGACGATCGTGTGCACGTCCGGGTCGTACGCGTCGGTGTTCACGCCGTACGCGAGCGTGACGTCGGCGCCGTCCGAGGGCGCGCTGACCAGGACCTTCCGCGCGCCGGCGTCGAGGTGTGCGCGGGCGGCCTTGGCCGACGTGAAGCGGCCGGTGGCCTCCAGGACCAGGTCGACGTCCAGGTCGGCCCACGGCAGCTGCGCCGGCTCGCGCTCGGCCAGCACCTTGATCCGGTGGCCGTCGACGACGAGGGTGTCGCCGTCCACGGTCACCGGGCGCCCGAGGCGGCCGGCGGTGCTGTCGAAGGCGAGCAGCCGGGCGAGGGCGGCCGGCTCGGTCAGGTCGTTGACGGCGACGACCTCCAGGCCGCTGTCGCGCTCCAGCAGTGCGCGCAGCACATTGCGTCCGATGCGGCCGAATCCGTTGATGGCGATGCGAGTCATGAGTGGTGTCCCTTCCTCTCACCACCCAGGCTCGCGCGCCGCCGACGCCGCTGACAGTGGCGGGAACGCCATGGTTCACAAGTATCCCGCCAGGCCCGGCGGAGGGCCTCGCTACTACCCCCGCGTGAACGTGCGCCGGTACTCGCTCGGGGTGGTGCCGAGGATGCGCTGGAAGTGCAGCCGCAGGTTGGCGCCGGTGCCGAGCCCGGTGTCGGCGGCGATCTGCTCGACGCTGCGCTGCGAGCGCTCCAGCAGTTCGCGGGCCAGGTCGACGCGGGCGCGCATCACCCACTGCATCGGTGTGTAGCCGGTCTCCTCGACGAACCGCCGGGAGAAGGTGCGTGGCGAGACGCCCGCCTCCTTGGCCAGCACGTCCAGAGTGAGCGGGTCGCCGAGCCGGTGCAGTGCCCACTCCCGGGTGGCGGCGAACCGCTCGCCCAGCGGCTCGGGCACGCTGCGCGGCACGTACTGGGCCTGGCCGCCGCTGCGGTAGGGCGCCGCCACCAGCCGGCGGGCCGCGTGGTTGGACGCGGCCACGCCGAGGTCGCCGCGCAGGATGTGCAGGCACAGGTCGATGCCGGAGGCGGCGCCCGCCGAGGTGAGCACGCTGCCCTCGTCGACGAACAGCACGTTCTCGTCGACCCGGACGCGCGGGTGCCGGGCCTTGAGGGCGCGTGTGTAGTGCCAGTGCGTGGTGGCGCGCCGCCCGTCGAGCAGGCCGGTGGCGGCGAGCGCGAAGGCGCCGGTGGAGATGGCGGCGAGCCGCGCGCCCCGCTCGTGGGCGGCGATCAGCGCCTCGACGACGGCGCGCGGCGGGTCCTCCCGGTCCGGGAACCGGTACCCGGGCACGAAGACGACGTCGGCCCACTCCAGCGCGTCCAGGCCGTGGGAGACGGCGTACGCGAGACCGTCGCCGCCGGCCACCAGGCCGGGCGCCGCCCCGCACACCCGCACCTCGTACGGCATGCTCGCGCGGGTCGTGAAGACCTGCGCGGGGATCCCGACGTCGAGCGGCTTCGCGCCCTCCAGCACCAGGACGGCGACGCGATGCAGACGGGGGGCGGGCACGGAAAAAGCGTACGCGGACGGCCTGGACCTCGGCGCCCGCGCACGGACCCGCACGCGCACACGGACGCGTCCGTGCGAGGACATCCGCGCGCACGGGTGCCTCCGCGGGCGGATGCCGCACGGGTGCCTCCGCGGGCGGACGTCCTCACGGATGCATCCGCGCCCCCTTCAGCGTCTTGTCCACCGCGTTGCGCGGGCCGTGGACGGCCAGGCCGACCAGGTCCAGGTCGGTGGTGCGGACGGCGCGGACGGCCGCGCGGTTGGCGTCGTCGTGGCCGGTGGCGAAGAGGTCGGAGGTGAAGACCGCGCGCGGCAAGGCGCGGGAGAGGGCGCGTTCGTGGGCCGCCCTCAGGACCTCCTTGGTGCCCTGGAAGACCAGCACCGGCTGGCGGAACATCGGCAGGTAGCCGACGCCGTCCGCGTCCTCGTACGGCTCGCCGATCAGCTCGGGGACCTGGGTGCCCAGGCCGCTGACCAGGAACGCGGTGACGTTGAGGCGCTGCCAGGGCTCCAGGTCCTCGCGCAGCAGGACGGCGATCTTCGTGTCGAAACGGGTGCTCGTGCTCATGCCGTGAGACTGCCGCCCGGGTCCGCCCCCGGTCTTGTACGTTGTTTGCATGCCTGCCCCGGCATCCCCGCCCCCGGAACCGGCGCCCGCGAGCGTCTCCGCCTGGCGGCCCTCCGTCCCCGGTGTCGTCGAGGTGTTCCACGCCCGGTTCACCGAGTACGCCTACCCGATGCACGTCCACGACGCCTGGACACTGCTGATCGTCGACTCCGGCGCCGTGCGGTACGACCTCGACCGGCACGAGCACGGCACCCCGCACGACACCGTGTCCCTGCTGCCGCCCCACGTGCCGCACAACGGCGCCCCCGCCACGGCGGACGGGTTCCGCAAGCGGGTGCTGTACCTGGACTCCAGCCGTCTCGGCGACGACCTCATCGGGGCCGCCGTGGACCGGCCCGACCTGCGCGATCCACTGCTGCGCCGGCGGGTCGGCCAGGTGCACGCGGCGCTGGTCCGGCCCGGGGACGAGCTGGAGGCGGAGAGCCGGCTGACGCTGGTCGGGGAACGGCTGCGGGAGCATCTGGAGTCACGGGAGCCGGCCGCGCCCCGCCGCCCCGACCCCGTACTGGCCCGGCGGCTGCGGGAGTTGCTCGACGCGCGGGTGCCCGACGGGCTCACCCTGGCGGAGGCGGGCGCCGAGCTGTCGGCCCATCCCGCCCATCTGGTACGGGCGTTCAGCACCGCGTACGGCATCCCGCCGCACCAGTACCTGACGTCCAGACGGGTCGGGCGGGCGCGGCGGCTGCTGCTGGAGGGGTGGCCGCCGGGCGACGTCGCGGCCGCCGCCGGGTTCTACGACCAGGCCCACCTGACCCGGCACTTCCGCCGGCTGGTGGGGGTCACGCCGGGGCGGTACAGGAGCGCGGAACGCCCATGAGAAAGCGCGCCGTCGGGGGTCCGCACGCGCGAACCCCCGACGGCGTACGCGTCACCTCACGTCGACGTGGTCCGCCGCCGACGTCGCCCCGCCGGTCGTGGTCGTCTGGCCGAACATCCAGCGCCAGTAGCCGTCCGCGGTCGCCTTCACCGTGCTCTTCAGGGACCCGGTGGAGCTCGCCCGCACCGTCTTGACCGCCTTCCAGGTGGTGGTGCCCGCCTTGCGGAACTCGAGCCGGGCCGCCTTGCCTCCGTAGACGGAGTAGGCGCGCTTCGCCCAGTCGGCGCGCGTCAGCTTGCCCGTGACGGTGAGCGTCCTGTTCTTGACCACCGGCTCGGGCGAGGCGTTGACCGTGGCCCGGGCGGCCCGCTTGACCTGGAGGGTGGCCGAGCTGTTCAGGTACCCGTGCTTGGTCTTGCCCTTCACGTCCAGGAGGGCGACGAACGCCGGCTTCCACGTCGTGGCGTCCGCGGCCGAGTCGAGGTTCTCGCGGGGCCGGATGCGCAGCGTCCCCTCGCAGTTAGCGGCGCGCGAGCCGTCCTCGTTGCACGTGATCATGTCGTGGAGGAAGACCTGGTTGCCCGGGCCCTCGTAGGCCTTGACCGCCGTCGTGCCGTGGTACATGAACGGCATGGCCGACGCGGTGCTGATGGTGTGCCCGGCGGGCCAGGTCACCCGGAAGCTGATCGTCGGGTACTTCGTCTCGGTGGTGCCCACCACGATGGGCTTGCCCTTGTTCACGACCACCTTCGACACCTTGATGCCGGTGTCGGCGGCCTGGGCGGGCTGAGCGGTCAGCGCCCCGAGGACGATCGTTCCGCCGAGCACCGCCGCCAGGGCGGATCTGCCAGTGCGCATGCACGTCCTCTTCATGCATGGGACCCCTGTGTCCGGGGCCCGGATCGCGGCAGGCTAGCAGCCCGCTTCCGCACGCCAGTTCGGACCCCGCCGTCATGCGGTCACACAACGCGCGGAGTCAGCCCTTCGAGGGCCGCTCCAGCAGATGCGTGAACGCGTCCAGATTGCGGGTCGACTCACCGCGTGACACCCGCCATTCGTACTCCTTGCGGATCGCGGAGGCGAAGCCCAGCTCCAGCAGGGTGTTGAAGCTGCCGTCGGCGGCCTCGAGCACCTGGCCGAGCAGCCGGTCGACCTCCTCCGGAGTGACCGCGGGCAGCGGCAGCCGGCCGCTGACGTAGATGTCGCCGAGCGGGTCGACGGCGTAACTCACGCCGAACAGCTTGAGGTTGCGCTCCAGGAGCCAGCGGTGGACGCCGGACTCGTTCTCGTCGGGGTGGCGGATGACGAAGGCGTTGAGGGACAGCGTGTGCCGGCCGACGATCAGGGAGACCGTCGTGGACAGTTTGCGGGTGCCGGGGAGTTTCACCACGAAGGTGCCGGAGGCGGGGCTCTCCCACTCCAGCTCGGCGTCCTTCAGCACGCCCTCGATGACCTGTGCCGCCCGCTGCTCTGCTTGCGCCGCCTTGTCAGCCATGGTGGGAGCGTACGTGACGGCGGTGGGCCTGGGTCGCGGCCGTGTAGACGTCGGCCGTGGCGGCGGCCGCCGCGTCCCAGCCGAAGGACTGGGCGTGCCGGGCGGCGGCCTCGCCCATCCGGGCGGCGAGCTCCGGCCGGTCGGCGAGGTCCTCCAGCACGCGCGCGTACGCGGCCGGGTCGTGGCCCCGGACGAGGAAGCCGGTGTCTCCGTCCCGCACGGCGACCGGGAGGCCGCCCACCGCGGCGGCGAGCACCGGGGTGCCGGACGCCTGGGCCTCTATGGCGACCAGGCCGAACGACTCGCTGTACGACGGCATGACCAGCACGGACGCCGCGCGGAACCAGTCCGCGAGCTGCTCCTGCCCGACCGGCGGGTGGAAGTGGACCACGTCGGCGACGCCGAGCCGCGCGGCGAGCTTCTGCAGTCCCTCCGGCTTGGCGAGGCCGCTGCCGCTGGGGCCGCCCACCACGGGCACGCAGATGCGGGAGCGCAGCTCGGGCCGCTCGGCGAGCAGCACGGCCACCGCGCGCAGCAGCACGTCGGGGGCCTTGAGGGGCTGGATCCGGCCGGCGAACAGCGGGATCAGCGCGTCCGGGGGCAGGCCCAGGCGGGCGCGCGCGGCGGCGCGGCCGTCCGCGGGGCGGAAGCGGCCGAGATTCACGCCGGGGTGGACGACGGCGACCTTGCCGGGGTCGGCCGCGTAGTGCTCGACGAGTTCGCCGGCCTCCTCGGCGGTGTTGGCGATCAGCCGGTCGGCGGCGGCGACGATCTGCGTCTCGCCGATGACCCGGGCGGCGGGCTCGGGGGTGTCGCCGTCGGCGAGGTTGGCGTTCTTGACCTTGGCCATGGTGTGCATGGCGTGCACCAGGGGGACGCCCCAGCGCTGGGCGGCCAGCCAGCCGACGTGGCCGGAGAGCCAGTAGTGCGAGTGGACCAGGTCGTAGTGGCCGGGGCGGTGGCCGGCCCACGCCTGCATCACGCCGTGGGTGAAGGCGCACAGCTGGGCGGGCAGGTCCTCCTTGGCGAGGCCCTCGTAGGGGCCCGCGTCGACGTGCCGGACGAGGACGCCTGGGGCGAGGTCGACGACGGGTGGCAGGGCGGCCGTGGTCGCCCGGGTGAAGATCTCCACCTCGATGTTGATCGCGGCCAGGCGCTGGGCGAGCTCCACGATGTAGACGTTCATGCCGCCGGCGTCGCCGGTGCCCGGCTGGTGCAGCGGTGAGGTGTGCACGGAGAGCATCGCCACGCGGCGTGGCCTGCGGTGCAGCCGCAGCCGCGACGGGGTGGCGGGGGAGCGCCGCCCGAGCCTCGCGATGTACTGGCTCACGTGGCGTTCCTCCTCGCTGCGTGCACGGCTGGAAGAGGGCGTGGATCCCTCGGGGACGTCAACATCGGAACGCTGCGTTCCCATTTCCGCGCGGCGCCGTCGAGGGCGGTCTTTACCGAATCATTGCCTTGAGTAGCTCAACCGTTCGACTGTGCGCTGCGTGGCCGTGCGGCGCACGCGCCGCGATCCGGGGGCGGGTACCCCCGTACCCTCGTCCTCATGACACCGCGCCCCGCCTCCGCCCCCCTGGGCACGGTGACGCGCGGCACAACCAACCCGAACCGGCTGCGCCGCATGGACCGCTGGATCGCCGCCGCGCACGGCGCCGAACTGCGCCGGGCGGCCGACCCGCTCGCCGTCGACCTCGGCTACGGCGCCGCGCCCTGGACCGCGGTCGAGCTGCTGCACCGGCTGCGCACCGCGGCACCCCGCACCCGGGTGGCGGGCGTCGAGATCGACCCGGCCCGGGTCGCCTCCGCCCGGCCCTACGAGCGGGAAGGGCTGGTGTTCCTGCGCGGGGGCTTCGAGATCCCGGTGCCGGGCAGCCCGGTGCTGGTCCGCGCGGCCAACGTGCTGCGCCAGTACGACGAGGGGGAGGTCGCCGGCGTGTGGCGGCGGCTGTGCGCGCGGCTCGCCCCGGCCGACCCGGCGACCGGCTCGCGCGGGGGGCTGCTGGTCGAGGGGACCTGTGACGAGATCGGGCGCCGGCACGTGTGGGTCACGCTCGGCCCGGAGGGGCCGCGCACGGTCACCTTCGCGACCCGGCTGGGCTCCCTGGACCGCCCCTCCGACCTGGCGGAACGCCTGCCCAAGGTGCTCATCCACCGCAACGTCCCGGGCGAGCCGGTGCACGCCTTCCTGCGCGACTTCGACCGCGCCTGGGCGGCCGCCGCGCCCTACGCCGCCTACGGCGCGCGCCAGCGCTGGATCCGGACCGTGCGGGACCTCACGGCCGACTGGCCGGTGACGGACGGGCCGGCGCGGTGGCGTCAGGGCGAAGTCACCGTGCGCTGGGAGGCGTTGGCGCCCAGGGACTGGTGACGGCCCCGGCAGACCGGCCCGCACCCCCTCCGACCGGGAACGATTCCCCACGGCCGTACGTCACACGGGCGGGATGACCGTCGTACGGGGACCACCGTGACGGAAGGGGTGTTATCCACACCCTCTGTCGTTTCGCGCGCCGACATGGCAGCATCCACCCGGCAGCGGAAAGTTACTGACGATTAACCAGGCGGGGGTGGCACGCATGGGGGCGGGCAAACGCGGGGTGCTGACGGCGGCCGTGACCGTGGTGTGCGCGGTGACCGTACTGGCCGCGCCCGGTACGGCGTTCGCGGCCCCCACTCCCCCACCGGACCCGGGCGCGACCGCGAGCGTCACCGTGGTCACCAGCGACCAGGAACTCGAGGCGGTCCGCAAGAAGCTCGAGAAGCTGTACCGCGCGGCCGCCAAGGCCACCGACGAGTACAACGCCGCCGAGGAGAAGGCCAAGCTGCAGACCGCCCAGGTCGTCCGGCTGGCGAAAAGAATCGTCGAGGGCCGGGAGAAGCTCGCCGACCTCAAGGACCGCGCGGGTGCCGCGGCAGCCGCCCAGTACCGGGGCGGCGGACTGCCGCCCGAGGCGCACCTGGTGCTGAGCGACGACCCGCAGGACTTCCTCGACGGCGCGGGACGGGTCCGCCAGGGCGAGCACGCCGCCAAGGGCCTGATCGTGGAAATGACCCGCACCCAGCAGGACTTGGAGCAGTACACCGAGGACGCCCGGGTGCAGATGCGGAAGCTGGAGGCGGGCCGCAAGGCCAAGGCCGCGGCGCAGAAGCGCATCGAGAAGCAGATCGAGGCGGCCGAGAAGCTGGAGGCCGAGCTCGAGCAGGAGGAGAAGGAGCGCCTGGCCCGGCTGGAGCTGCGGGCCGCCGCCCGGGCCCAGGCCGGCTGGCTGAGCTCCGGCGTCCTCGACGACATCACGGCCAGGGCGACCGCGCAGGGCCGCAAGGCCGTGGCGTACGCCACGGCGCAGATCGGCAAGCCGTACCAGTGGGGCGCGGAGGGTCCGAACACCTTCGACTGCTCCGGACTCACCTCGCAGGCCTGGCTGTCGGCGGGGAGGGCCATCCCGCGCACGTCGCAGCAGCAGTGGCAGCAGCTGACGCGCGTCGGCATCAAGGACATGCGGCCCGGCGACCTCATCATCTACTGGGACGACGCGAGCCACGTCGGCATGTACGTGGGCGACGGGACGATGGTGCACGCGCCCCGTCCCGGGCGGACGGTGACGCTCGCCGGGGCCGGTTCGATGCCGATCCTGGGCGTCGTACGTCCCGATCCGGCCACCGACCGGGACGGAGGGCCGCGGGTCCCAACGGCCCCGTGACACCGGCCACGTGACCCATCGCACGTGGATCATGCGGCCGAACCCCCGCAGACGTGACGTTCGTCATCCCCGCGGCGTCTTCAGCCTGTCCAACTGCGGTAGCAAACGCGGCATATGACAGCGGCTGTTGGCCGGGCGGCGTGGTTCACACCATTCCGCTGCGGCGCGGTCACCCGCTATGGTCCCCGTTCGAAGGGGCATCCCCTGCCCGTGCACGAACGTGAAGGCGGGGAACAGGACCGAGATCCGTCGCCCCCGCCATGCCCTCGGGGGGAGGGAAGGAACCCGGAACCATGCCCGCACCCGTACCGCGGCAGAGAGCGATCCCGGCCGCGGAAAGTGGTCAGGCGCCGGCCGCCGCACAGAACGAGTCCGCACTGGAGTTGCCCGAGAACCGGACGGCGGCCCCCCGTGCGGCCACCCCGTCCGACGACGCCCCGGCCCGGACCGGCACCACGCCGGACAAGGCCGAGACGACCACCCACACCAGCCTGACGCTGCTGCTCATCGAGAACGACCCGGGCGGCTCGCCCGTCGTGCCGGACCTGGTCGACCAGTCCGGCCGGCCGATGCGCGTCCGCACCGCCCGCAACCTCACCGAGGCCGAGCGGCTGCTGACCGACGACGTCCACTGCATCCTGCTGGACCTGGCGCTGCCCGCGCCGGGCCACGCCGCCGACGACGACGAGCTCGCCGTGCTCCGGCACGTCCTGGAGCTCGCGCCCCGGCACGCCGTCCTCGCCCTCACCGGCGCGGACGACACCGAGCGCGGCGCGGAGGCGGTGCGCGTCGGCGCGCAGGACTACCTGGTCCGCGACGAGCTGGACGGCCGGCTGCTGAGCCGCGCCATCCGCTACGCGGTGGAGCGCAAGCGGTCCGACTCCGCCGAGCGGCGGCTCGCCGAGGGCCGGCTGCGCGCCCAGGAGAACCGCCGGCTGGAGCGCGGCCTGCTCCCCACGCCGCTGCTGGACGGCTCCCCGCTGCGCTTCGCCGCCCGCTACCGCCCCGGCCGCTCGCGCGCCCTGCTCGGCGGCGACTTCTACGACGTGGTCCGCACGCCCGACGGCACGGTGCACGCCATGATCGGTGACGTCTGCGGGCACGGCCCGGACGAGGCCGCCCTCGGCGTGGAGCTGCGCATCGCCTGGCGGGCGCTGACCCTGGCCGGGCTGTGCGGGGACCAGCTGCTCAGCACGCTGCAGCAGGTGCTGGAGCACGAACGCCCGGACGACGAGATCTTCGCGACGCTGTGCACGGTGGACATCGCGCCGGACGGCCGCCGGGCGGGCCTGTGCCTGGCCGGACACCCGTCCCCGCTGCTGGCCAGGCCGGGCATGCCCGCGCGGCTGCTGCCGTACGACAACAACGGCCCGGCGCTCGGGCTGCTGCCGGGCGCCCGCTGGCCGCGGATGCAGGTGGAGCTGGGCGCCGAGTGGAGCCTGATGCTCTACACCGACGGCCTGATCGAGGGCCGCGTCGGCGACACGGGCGAGCGGCTCGGCCAGGACGGCATGGTCGAGATGATCCGCCGCCGGCTGACCGAGGGCCTGAGCGGCGAGGAGCTGCTGCGGACCGCCGTGAACGAGGTCCGGGACCTCAACGGCGGGGAGCTGACGGACGACGTGGCGGTGCTGCTGCTGGACCGGACGCGCTGAGCGGCGCCGGGGGCCGCCTCGGACGCCCGCGCGGTCTCGCGCCCGCGCGGCTGGGGTTCCGGGGCGGCCGCGGGCCGTCCTGAACCGTTCGCGCGGTTCCCCGCGCCCCCTGAGGGCGCGACGGCGACCGCGCCCCGAAGGGGCGGGGGTCTGCGCGAGAAAGCACGACGCACCCGCAGATACGACTCAGAGGCGCCCACCCGTGAACCCGGCGTGCCGGGTTCCGGTCAGCGGCCGCCGTTGTACGGGCCGTAGGGTCCGTCGCTGCTGGAGCCCCGGCGGGAGCGTCCGCCGCCCGGCAGACCGCGCAGCGCCGGGCGCACGTCGACCATGTACACGATCGTCGCGATGAGGCCGATGATCGGCAGGAACGACAGGATGTTGAAGATCAGGTTCACCACGAAGGCGATGCCCAGGATGATCAGCCAGAACGGCTTGGTCTTCTTGTCCGCCGCGCGGTAGGCGTCCTCACGGCGGATGGCGGCGTCGATCAGCGCGAAACCGCTGAACACGATCAGAGCCATGCTCAACAGCCACATGAAATTGGCGAAGCCCTGCATCAGCACTACGTCCACCACCCGTACTCGGCTCGTCCACCACGCCGTCGTCACGCACCGCGCCGCTCACGCGCTGCGCCGTCTTCCGCCGTCACCGTACCCGCATCCGCCGGTCGGCTACCCGGACAAACGGACCGGGCACCGCGTAAGTGCCCGGCCCGTGCGCCTTCGTCCCGGTCACGTCGTCCGCGTGCGGCTCACTTCGCGGGCGGAGTCGTCTTCTTCGCCGTGGGCTTGCGGGCCGCCGGAGCCTTCTTGGCGGCGGGCTTCCCGGGGGCCGGGGCCTCCGCGGCGGCGGGCGCGTCCTTCTTGGCCTCCGCCGGGGCGGGGGCGGGGGCGGTCGCGGGCTTGGCCGGGGCCGGGGCCGGACGGGTCGCGGGCTTCGGCTCGACCGGCGGCTCGACGGCCACGGCGATGTCCTCGATGCCCTCGGCGGCTTCGCCGCGCCAGGTCTTCACGGCCTGCTCGCCCTGCTCGGCGAGCTTCTCGTAGGCCTCGCGGGCCTTGACCGCGTACTCGGCGGCGACGCCCACGCTGCGCAGCGCGAGGTCCTGGGCGCTCTCGCCGAGCTTCTTCAGGTCGGTGTCCAGCGAGCCGAACAGCTCGTTGGCCTTGGTCTGCAGGGTCTCCTGCGTCTCGCGGACCCGGACGGTCACCCGCTCCTGGACGGCCTTGGGGTCGGTACCGCGGACGGCCTCGATGCGGGCCGGGGCCTCGGTGCGCAGCTGCTCCACCAGAGCCGGCACCTTCCTGGCCTGCTGCAGCGCCAGGTCGGCGGTGCCGGCGGCGAAGTAGAGCGGCTTCGGGTCGCTGAAGGTCTTGCGCAGGTCGTCGGTGATGGCCATGGTGATGGTTCTCCCGGATGTCGTTTCGGCTGAGGGTCTGTGTGGTCCGCGGTGGGTGGCCGGTGCCCTGGTCCGGCTCAGCCGGCCGTCCGCCGCGGGTCGCTGTCGTCGCCGACGGCTGCCCCGCCGCCGTGGCGCACGGCGGCTTCGCCGCCCTTGCTGGTGGAGGCTGCCGCACTCGGCTCGGAACCCGGATCGGGCCCGGTGGGAACCGCCTCCCCGTCCTCTTCGGTGCCCCCGAATCCGTTCTCCTTGCGGAAGGACTCGTAGATCTGCAGGAGCACCTGCTTCTGGCGCTCGTTCAGCGTCGGGTCGGCGAGGATGACGGCGCGCGTCTCGACCTCGTCCCGGTCGCGCTCGGCGTCGAGGATGCCGGCGCGCACGTACAGGGTCTCAGCGGAGATGCGCAGCGCCTTGGCGACCTGCTGGAGCACCTCCGCGCTGGGCTTGCGCAGCCCGCGCTCGATCTGGCTCAGGTACGGATTGGACACCCCGGCGGCGTCGGCGAGCTGCCGCAGCGACAGCTGCGCGTTGCGCCGCTGCTCGCGCAGATACTCACCGAGACCACCGACGTTCAGGGATGCCATGCCTCCCACCATGACGCACCCTGCTAACAATTGCAAGCACCCTGCTTGCAAGAGTGCGCTACCGCCGGCGCGGGGGGGCCTGGACGCACGCTTCGGCGTCGAGAAGGATCAGGAGGCGTGAAGCCGCCCTCCGAGATGGCTGAACGTGAGTACTTCGCCTCCCTCGGCGCGCGTCCCAGCATGTTCGTCGGCACGGGATCGTTCCTCATGGCGGCCGCGTTCCTGACCGGCCGCGACGAGCACGCCCGCGAGCGTGGCGGGCGTGGCCTCACCGGCTGGCACGAGTGGCTCGTCGCCCGGAGCGGAGGCGAGGGTGAGGGCGAGACCCAGGGCAGGGGCGAGGGCGAACAGTCCTGGCCCACCGCGGTCCTGCGAATCGCCCTGCCCGACGGCTGGGAAAGCATTCTGAGCCTGCCACCCGACGACGAACGGCACGCCCTCACGGTCCTGTTCGAGCTCCTCGACGAGTTCATGGCCGAGCGGGAGTCGGCCTGACCGAACCTGACCGAAGCGGCGGGGCGGGGCGGGCCACGCGCAGCGCCCCGGCGATTCCGGCGGGGCCGGTTCGTCCGGGAGGATGCGGCATGCGACCCGACGACTGGCACCTCACCGACGACGTCGAGGACTTCCTCACCCGGGCCGGAGGCTTCCTGCGCTCGCGGCCCGCCCTCCACAACACCGCGCTGACGGACATCGAGACGCTGCGGGCGCCCGGCGCCGGGGCCTTGGTCCTCGGCCGGCTGGAGGCGGACGGCGAGGTCCGTGCGGTCTGCTACCTCACCCCGCGCGGCCGTCTGGGCCTCACCCCGCTCTCCGCCGAACGGGCCGACGTGCTCGCCGCCCGTCTGGCGGGCCTCGGTCACTCCCCCACCCAGGTCGTCGCGGACCACGACACCGCCGGCGCCTTCGCCGCGTCGTGGCAGTGGCACAGCGGCGCCGCGCCGACACCGTTCTGGCGGACGCACCTCTACCGTCTCGGCACGCTCACCCCTCCGCGGCCGCTCCCGCGGGGGCGCGGGCGCCGCGCGGGAGCGGGCGACCATGAGCACGTGGTGCGGTGGTGCCGTGAGTTCTGCGTCGAGGTCGGTGAACGGCCCTCCCTCGAGCTGATCGACGCCGGCAGGTGGGGCGCGTCGCGCTTCGGGGACCGGCACTTCACGTTCTGGGAGACCCCGGACGGCACGCCCGTCTCCCTGGCGGCCGTGACCCCGGTCGTCGGCGGCATGGTCCGGGTGGACCCCGTCTACACCCCCGCCCGCCACAGGGGACGGGGCTACGCGGGTGCCGTGACGGTCGAGGTGAGCCGGGCGGCGCTGAGCGCGGGCGCCACGGACGTCGTCCTGTTCGCCGACCCGGCCAACCCCACCAGCAACGCCCTCTACCGGCGCATCGGCTACGTCCACCTCGCCGATTTCGCCGGACACCGGTTCGCGTACGGCGGGCCGGACGCCGGGCGGGGGCGGACCTCCTAGGGGCGGGGAAAAAGCGCTGGCTTCCGGCTCGGTACGGCGTCGAGACTTCCCCGGTGACGCTTCACGAGAACGAGATCCCCGTCGACGAGGCGCTCGTCCGGTCACTGCTGCGGGCACAGCGGCCGGAGTGGGCCGGCCTGCCCCTGGCTCCCGCGGGCGCGGGCACGGACAACACGATGTACCGGCTGGGCGACGACCTGCTGGTGCGTCTGCCGCGGACGGCGGACGGCGCACCGTCCCTGCGGAAGGAGCAGGAGTGGCTGCCCCGGCTGGCGCCCCACCTGCCGTGTCCGGTCCCCGAGCCCGTCCACGCCGGGACACCGACCGACGCCTGCCCGGTGCCCTGGTCGGTCCACCGCTGGATCGACGGTGAGGAGCCCGGCCCGGGCACCGTCCGGGACTGGGCGGCCTTCGGTGCCGACCTGGCGGCGGTCGTACGGGCCCTCCACCGCGTCGACCTGATGGGCGCGACGCGGGCGGACGGTCTCTCCTGGTACCGGGGCGGAAGCCTGGTCCCGTGCGACGAGTGGGTCGGCACGAGCCTGGACGCCTGCCGGACCCTCCCGGGGCTGGACCTCGACATCGACACGCTGGAGCGGCTGTGGCTGGCGGCGCTCGACCTGCCCGAGCCCTCGGGGCCCCACGTGTGGCTGCACGGTGACCTCAGGCCGGCCAACCTCCTGGCCCGGGACGGCGCGCTCCACGCGGTGATCGACTTCGGCGCCCTCTCGGTCGGCCACCCCGACGCCGAGCACGCCCCCGTCTGGGACCTCCCGCCCGAGGCCCGCCGGGCCTACTGGGACACCCTGTCCCTCGACGACCTCACCTGGCTCCGCGCCCGCGCCTGGGCCATCGCGGTGGGCGTCGCCGGGATCCCGTACTACCGGCACACGTTCCCGGCCTTCGCCGCGGAGTGCCGCAGCCGCCTCCAAGCGATCCTCACGGACGCGGCGACGCGCCGAGCGGACGCCTCGGCGGGCTGAGCGGACGCCTCGGCGCGCTGAGCGGACGCAGTCGACCCGATCACGCGGACGGTGGCCGCCATGGGCGACAAACTGGACCCATGACACTCGCCGATGCCGCCAAGGCCGACCTGCACCGCTATCTCCAGGAGGCCCGGGACGCGCTGGTGTGGAAGCTGGACGGGCTGACGGAGTACGACGCGCGGCGGCCGATGACGCCGACCGGGACCAATCTGCTCGGGCTGGTGAAGCACGCGGCCGGTGTGGAGCTCGGGTACCTCGGTGACACCTTCGGGCGGCCGTCGGGCGAGCCGCTCCCCTGGCTCGCGGAGGGGGCGGAGCCCAACGACGACATGTGGGCCACCGCCGACGAGACGCGCGCCGACGTCGTCGGGCTGTACCGCCGGGCCTGGGCGCACGCGGACGCCACGATCGGCGCCCTGCCGCTGGACACCACCGGCCGGGTGCCGTGGTGGCCGGACGACAGGGCCGAACTGACCCTGCACCACGCGGTGGTCCGCGTGATCGCCGACACCCAGCGGCACGCCGGCCACGCCGACATCCTGCGCGAGCTCATGGACGGCGCGGCGGGCGAGCGGGCCGGGCGCAACAGCCTGCCGTCGTCGGACCCGGCCTGGTGGAAGGCCTACCGCGCCCGTCTGGAGCGGGCCGCCGGGGACGCCGCCGGGCCCGGGGGCGGGCACGACGGCACCCCGTGAGCCGGCGCCCGGCTCACCCCTTCACCGCGCCCGCCGTGAGCCCCTGCACGATGTGACGGCTGGCGAAGGCGAACAGCACCATCGTCGGGAGGATCGTCAGCACCGCCGCCGCGGACATCGAACCCCAGTCGATGTTGAAGCTGGAGATGAAGCCGTTCAGCGCCGTCGGCACCGTCTTGTTCTCGTCGCTGTTCATCAGCGTCACCGACAGGAACAACTCGTTCCAGCAGTTGACGAAGTTGAAGATGAACGCGGCGACGATCCCCGGGCGCATCACCGGCAGCAGCACCCGGACCAGCGCCCCGAGCCGCGACAGGCCGTCGATCATCGCGGCCTCCTCCAGCGCGTCCGGGATGTTCTCGAAGAAGCCGCGGAGCATCACCGTGCAGAAGGGGATGCACACCGCGATGTAGACGAGCATCAACCCAAGGCGGTTGTCGACCAGTCGGAGGTCGGTCATCAGCAGGTACAGCGGACCCAGCGCGATGAACGACGGGATCATCTGCGTGACCAGGGCCGCCATCAGCAGCGCCGACTTGCTGCGGAACTCGAAGCGAGCGAGGACGTACGCCGAGAGCGTCGAGATGGCGGTGGCCACCGCGCCCGCGACGGTCGCCACGACCAGGCTGTTCACCAGGTACGTGCCGAAGTCCGCCTTGCCGAAGAGACCCTGGTAGTTCTCCAGGGAGAACCGCTCGGGCCAGTAGGCGATCGGGAAGGAGAAGATGTCGCCCGGGTCCTTGAGGGACGTGACGACGATCCAGTAGAGCGGGAAGAGGGAGAAGACGAGCCAGAGGCCGAGGAACGTGAACTTGGTGGCCCGGCCGGCCGTGGTTTCCTTGCCGATCACGCCCGCACCCCTCGCTTCCCGAACGTGCCGAGCTTCCCAGGCCCTGTGCCGCCTCGGCGTCCCGCCCCGCGCTCCCGCGTCGCCAGCAGGAAGAACACGGCGAACACCAGCAGGACCGCGACGACGATCAGGCCGAGCGCGGACGCCTTGCCGTAGTCACCCTGCTGCGTGATCTTGATCATCCAGGTGGTCACGATGTGCGTCTCGTTGTTCGGCCCGCCCCCGGTCATGCCGAAGATCAGGTCGGGGAAGTTGAAGATCCAGATGACCCGCAGCAGCACCGTGAGGGCCAGCGTCACCCGGATGTAGGGGATGGTGATCTGGAACAGCGTCCGGGCCTTGCCCGCGCCGTCCAGCGCCGCCGCCTCGTACAGCTCGTCGGGGATCGACTGCAGCGCGGCCAGGATCATGATCGCGAAGAAGGTGACCCCGTACCAGATGTTGGCGACCAGTACGGCGGTCATCGCGGTGTCCGGGTCGGCCAGCCAGGCGATCGGCTCGTCGATCAGCCCGGCCCGCTGCAGCAGGTCGTTGACGACACCGAACTCGCTGTTGAACATCCAGCGGAACAGGATGCCGATGAGGAACCCGGAGATCGCCCACGGGAAGAAGATCAGCGCCTGGTAGAGCCCGCGGAACCGGAACCGGCGGCGCAGCCACAGCGCGAGCGCGAACCCGATCACCAGCTGCGGCACGATCGAACCGACCACCCACAGCGCGGTGTTGCTCAACACCGTCCCCCACACGGGGTCGGTGAAGACCTCCCGGAAGTTCTTGATCCCCACCCAGGAGGTGTCCGTGAGGTCGGTCAGGTTCCAGTTCCGGAAGGCCATCTGGCTGCCGGCGATCATCGGGTAGTACGTGAACAGCGCCACGAAGACCGCCGCCGGCGCCATGAAGGCGGCGATGACCAGGCCGCGCCGGGTGGTGAACTCCCGCCTGCGGCGTCCTCCCGCGCCTCTTCGCCGGGGCGGGCCGCCCTCCTTGCGGACGGAGGGCGCCATCGGCGCGCCGGACGCCGGCGTGGACGTGCCGGAGGTACCGGACGTGGACGTACCGGACATCGTCACTTCTTCCACTTCTCGGTCCAGTACGCGTCCCAGCCGGCCAGCAGGTCCTTCGGCGTCAGCTTGCCGAGGATCATCTTCTGCACGTCCGTGTCGGCCCGCTGCTGCCACTCCGTCCACCACGCGACACCGCGCGGCTGGGTGACGACCAGGTACTTGTCCGGGTTCTCCGTCATGGTGACGTAGCTGGCCCACGGGCCGGTGCGGTAGAAGTCGTCGTCGGCCGCCGACTTCAGGATCGGCACCAGGCTGTTCTCCTTGCTGAAGCGCGTGGACGCCTCACCCTCGGAGAGGAACCGCACCAGCTTCACGGCCTCGGCCTTGTGCTTGCTGCCCTCCGCGACGCCCCATCCGGCGGTCGCCAGCGGCTGCACCGTCTTACCGCTGGGCCCCGCCATCAGGGGCGCGGTGCTCCACTGGTTCTCGTCGATCGACTTCGACTCCGAGACGGTGGCGATGACCTCGGGGTCCTGGAGCAGGAACGCGGTCGAGCCGTTGGTGAAGCCCTCCACCATCTCCGGGTAGCCCCAGGCCACGGACGACTTCGGCGACGCCTTCCGGAACAGCTTCAGGTACGTCTCCATCGCGTCCAGCGCCTCAGGCGCCGAGAAGATGGTCTCGCCGTTCTTCAGCAGGTAGCCGTTGGCGGGGTCGATGTCGTCGGCGACGTACGCCTCGATGGCGGCGGTCGCGTTGCTGTGCGCGTTGGCCGCGCCGCGGAAGGCGTAGCCGTAGCGGCGCGAGGACGGGTCGTGGATCTCGGACGCCTGCTCCAGCAGCTCGTCCCAGGTGGCCGGGGGCTTGTCGAAGCCGGCCTCCTTGATCAGGTCGGTGCGGTGGAAGAGGCTCAGCCCGTAGAAGCCGTACGGGACGAAGTACGTGCGGTGCTCGGCGTCCTCGGCGGCCGCGACAGCGTTGTCGGTGAGCGCGTCCCAGCCCTTCCAGCCGGTCAGGTCCTTCTTCATGTCGTACAGCCAGCCGTTGTTCGACCAGGGTCCGACGGTGATGTCGCGCACCTCGAGGACGTCCACGCCGCTGCCCGACTGCAGCATCTGCTGGAGCTTCTGGTCGGCCTGCTCGGTGGGCGGCGAGACCAGGTTGACCTTGACCTTCGGGTTCTGCTTCTGGAAGTCGGCTATCAGGTCCTCGAGCAGGTCGGTGCGGGCGGGGTTGGTCAGGCTCTCCACCATGTTGAGGGTGACCGTTCCGCTCTCACCGGGGCTCATCGTGGAGCAGCCGGTCAGGACCATCGCGGCGGCGGTGCCGAGCGCGAGAGCTGCCGTCCTTCTTCTCATCGTGCTGACCTCTTCCTTCGGTGAACGGGGGGACGGGACGCGGGGCCTTGCGTGGGGGAAGGGGCGTGCGGAGGGGTGTGCGGGGTGGCCGGTCAGGTGCGCGCGGCGCGGGCCCACTCGCCGAGCACGGGAACGCACCGCTCGGCGAAGTACTCGTAGTCCTCGGCGGTGTTGTAGACGTGCGCGGACAGCCGTACGTAGCCGACGCCGTCGAAGGCGGTGAACGCGGCCTCGACGCCCAGCTCGGCGGCCACCCGGTCGCGCAGGGCGTCCGCGGCGATCCGGCTGTCGGCGAGACCGTCCGGCAGCCGCACCAGCCGCATGCCGGGCACCGGCATGCCGACGTCCACGAGGGCGTCCACACCGGTCAGTTCGGCGACGG
Source organism: Streptomyces sp. CNH189 (assembly GCF_000527195.1). Lineage (NCBI taxonomy): Bacteria > Bacillati > Actinomycetota > Actinomycetes > Kitasatosporales > Streptomycetaceae > Streptomyces > Streptomyces sp. CNH189. Next base: position 63,253 of record NZ_AZUS01000005.1, on the reverse strand, counting down.
CCGCGCCCACGACGCGCTCCGCGTAGCCCGCCAGTCCGTCCATGTGGCGGCGGGCGGCGTCCCAGCCCCAGGTGCGGTCGACGAAATCCAACGCGGCCTGCGTGGCCAGGTAGTTGGTCGCGTCGACCGTGCCCTGCTGGTCGAAGCGGTCCGGGTACGGGTCCGGCGCGCCCCAGGAGTCGATCAGCGGGTGGAGACTGTCCCGCAGCGGGCCGCGGGCCACCAGCCCCGCGGTGCCGCGCGGGGCGCAAGCCCATTTGTGCAGGTTGCCCGCCCAGAAGTCGCAGGTCAGCCCGTCGAGGGGGGCGGCGAGCAGTCCGGGCGCGTGAGCGCCGTCGACGAGCAGCGGGACACCGCGCCGCGCCGCCTCCGCGCCGATCAGCTCCACCGGCAGCCGGCGGGCGGTGGCCGAGGTGATCTGGTCGACGACCAGGAGGTCGGTGGCGTCGCCCACTTCGGCCATGACGGCCTCGTACGCCTGCTGCTCGTCCGCGCCCAGCGGGACGTGCGCGGTGCGCACCCGGCCGCCCCAGCGGCGGGCGAGGCGTTCGGCGCCCATCGTCACGGCGCCGTAGCCGTGGTCGGTGACGACGATCTCGCCGCCCGCCCGGCGCTCCAGGGAGGCGTACACGACGCTCACCCCAGCGCTGGCGTTGGGCACCAGGGCGAGGTCGCCCGCGTCCACTCCGAGGAAGGCCGCGAGGCCGGCGCGGGCCGCCGCGAGCCGCCCCGGCAGCTCGGGGAACCACACCACCGGCGCCCGCTCCATCTCCGCCCGCAGCTCGTTCTGCCGCTCCTGGGCGACCAGCGGAACGGCGCCGAAGGACCCGTGGTTGAGATGGCGCAGGGCGGGATCCAGCGACCACGCCTGAGCCGCCGGCCGGCCGTCGGACAGCAGCAGGGGGCGCGGGGCGGTGCTGACGTCGGTCTCGCTCACATGACTCCCATCCGCGAGGGACATCAGACCCTCGGGCAACCCGAAGGCCAAGACGTATGATGACTCGGGATGTTGGCATGGCGTTTTCGGCCATGACAAGACCCGTGAACGCCTAGAAATCAGATGACTCAGAAATGTTTCATCAAAGACATCTGATCTCTCGGCCCGCTACAGTGCACTCGGGCGGGGGCGCGCCGGACGCGGCCCGTCAAGGGGAGGCATCGGATGTCGGCAGTCGACAAGGCGTTCCACGGCCTGCGGCACATGATCGCCACGGGGCGGCTCGGCGCCGGGGAGCGGATACCGCCCGAGGCGGACCTCTGTGAGGAACTCGGTGTCTCCCGGGGCTCGTTGCGCGAGGCGGTGCGCATGCTCGCGGCGCTCGGCGTGATCGAGCCGCGTCACGGCTCGGGCACCTACGTCTCGCAACTGCGCCCCGAGGACCTCATCGGCAGCCTCTCCCTGACCCTGCAACTACTGCCGCTGCCGGGACTGTTGGAGGTCTACGAGATCCGCCGGGTGCTGGAGGCGCACGTCGCGGCGAAGGCCGCCGCCCGCGCCACCCCCGAGACGGTCGAGAGGCTGTTCTCCCTCATCGAGGCGATGGAGGCCACGGAGGATCCCGCCGAGGCGTCCGACCTCGACCACCGCTTCCACGCGGAGATCGCCCGCGCGGGCGGCAACCCCACGCTGGCCTCCCTGCTCGCGGTGTTCCGCGCCCGCTCCCGCAAGTACCAGGTGTTCACCCTCCCCGAAGGTCCCGAACTGCGCCGCAGGAGCGACGCCGACCACCGCGTCCTGGCCACCGCGATCGCCGACCGCGACCCCGGCCAGGCCGCCGGCGCGGCGGAGGCTCACGTCGCCCAGACGGAACGGTGGCTGCGGGCACTGATGCCGCCGGTGGAGGACGACGAGGTCTGACCCGCCGCCGAGCCTCAGATCAGGGCGCGGAGCAGGTACGGGTTCGCCGTGGCGCGGACCGGGAGGCCGAGGGCGCCGTTGGCCACCGCCAGCGTGACCGCGTACGAGGCCACCGCGCGGCGGACGTTGGGGGCGTCGAGGCTCGCTCCCGTGACGATCCGATCGAGGTCGATGTACGCGGAGCGGACGGTCTCCAGCCGGCGGTAGACCTGCCAGTCCTCGCGCCAGTCGCGCGTGTACGCGGACGGCAGCACGCGTTCCCAGCGGCGGAACATGCGGGCGCGGATCTCCGGGCGGGTCGGCGTGAGGTGCATGTGCCGGACCAGGTCGTACAGGGGATCGCCGATCAGGGCCATCTCCCAGTCGATGATGGTCAGCCACCCTGAGCCGTCCCGGCGCACCAGGTTCCACGGGTTGAGGTCGCCGTGCAGCAGGGAGGGCTCCCGGTGGCTGACCTCCTGCCGGGACAGGATCTGGTTCAGCCGTACGGCGTCCGGGAGGCCCAGCTGCCGGGCGAGCTGCTGCGTCTCCTTGGGCAGTTCGCCGACCAGGCGGACCAGCTCGTCCTTGAGCCAGCGGTGGAAGCCGGGTTCGCCCGCCGTCGGGTCGAGGTGCGTGTAGTCCACCCGGGTCAGCGCGCACAGCTGGTCCACCAGCCCGTCCGCCTCGTGCGGCAGCAGGCCGTTCACGGGGTGGTCCGGGGGGCCGTCCACATCCTGCGGGCCCACGTAGGTGTGGATGGCGAAGGTGTCGTCCGGATAGGTCTCGCCCAGCGCCAGGGCCCGGGGCGCGTGCACGGCGACCCGGGCCTCCTCGATGCCGCGCAGCACGGCGTGCTCGCTGAGGAAGTGCGGCTCGCGACGGGTGACGTCGGGCAGCCTGCGCCGTACGACGACGGGGTGGTCCACGCCCGGGACGCGCACCACGGTGTTGAGGTGGGCGGTGCCCTTGAACACCAGGCGGGCGGGGGCCGCCCCCTCCACGGACAGCGCGGCCAGCACGGCGGCCTCGCGGAAGTCCTCCGGTAACGGCAGGCGCGGGTCGGGCTTCCAGCCGAACGTCTGGCCGCCGTGCCCGCCGTGTCCGCCCCGGCGCGAGGTCAGCCAGCGGAACAGGGCGCGCTCGATCTCCCGGGGCCCGGGCACGTTCCGCAGGTGGAGCGGGCCCGCCGCCGCCTGCAGCGCCCGGTTCACCTCCGCCGTCGCCTCGTCCAGGGTCTTCTGGGAGAACGCCTGCTCCAGGGACTGCGCGGCCCGCATCACGTCCGGGAAGACCGACTGCGCGCGCTCGAAGTCGAGGTAGTGCTGCAGGTCCTTGGCCAGCCCGTTCACCGCGGCGGGCCGGATCCCGCGCATGGCCCCCTCCCAGGCGGCGATCACCTCCGGCCACTGGTGCTCCGGGTAGCGCATGCGCACCAGGTGGGTCGCCAGGTCGTGGAGGGGGTCGCCGTAGGTCGCCAGCTCCCAGTCGACGCAGATCAGCGGGAGCGAGCCGCCGTAGGAGACGATCACGTTGTCCCGGTGCAGGTCGGCGTGGAGCAGGCTGAACGGCCGCCGGGCCATGACGGGGGTCCGCCCGGCGAGCCGCACCAGGGCGTCCTCCGGGATGCCCAGCGCCGCGAACAGCCCACCGAACACGGTCCAATTGGGCCGACGGATCTGCCGGTCCGCGAGGTCCGCGAGGGTGCGCAGGAATCCCTGGCTGTCGGTGTCGTTGCGGGGCCAGCAGGCAGGCAGGGGCGGCAGACTGCTGCGCCGCACCTGGGCCATCTGGGCGAGCAGCCCGGTGAGCGCCCGGATGATCAGTGTGTCGAGCGGTTTGTCGTTGCCGCAGACGCTGGAGAGGGGCACGCCCTCCACATAGCTGTGGACGGCGAACCCCGGCCCCTTGGCCAGGCACTGCGGCACATGCGGCAGGACGCCCTTGACCGCTCCGAGGATCTCGTCCTCGTTCTCCCAGGTCCTGATCACCACCGGCAGCGCCTCCGCCCGGCGGACGCGCACCGTCACCGACGTCCCGGGCTCCCGGCCCAGCAGGCGCGCCTCCGCCTCACGCAGCTCCAGCACGAAGTTCTGGTTGTGGTGGCCGCTGCTGATCGCCCCGCACCGGGTGGCGTGCTCCATGAAACCGCGGAGCCGGTCGTCCGGCGTGGTGGGCACCCCGAGGACCGGTCGGGGAAGGGGTGGTGCGCCCACTGGCCGCTCCGTGAGGTACGAGGGAGTCCACAACTGACGGTAGGCATGCCGCCTCCGCTTCCGCATGCCGGAAAGGCATGCGCCGGACAGGGTGTCACCCGTGTGCCCGAATCGCGGAAGCCCGTCCCAGTGGCGGATGTGCTCCCTGGTACGAACGGGGGGAGAGCGATGCTCGATCGGTGGCCGGAATGCTACAGCACGGCGGTCACTCCGAGAGGAGGTTCCAGACCGAGTCGAACCACTGCTGCATGCTGTCCACGAACACGGCTCCCGGAGCGGCGGAATCCCCCGGATCCTTCACGTGATGGGTGAGCGTGGCGCCCAGTCCCAGCACGTCCAGCGCGGTCACCACCTCGCCGCGCTCCAGCTCCAGCGGCCGCTCGATGATCTCGTACATGCCGTGCAGCACCTCGACCGCGTTGAACAGGTACAGCTTGAAGGTCGGGGTGAGCGGGGTGTGCCGGATCCGGACGTCGACGGACGGGACCAGCCGCTCGGTCTGCAGGTCCCTGAGCGCCCCCACCAGGGAGGTGGTGTGCGACTCGGTGATGATCCGCAGCCGCTCCCGCAGCCGGGGGTCGTCCCGGTCGTCCTTGACCCTCGGATACGGCAGCGGCAGCGACGGGTCCGGCAGGAGCATACGGAGAGTGATGTGCTGGGGCGAGATGAAGCCACCGCGGATGCGCTCCGACTGGAGCCGGATGTGGGCGTCCAGCGATTCCGAGGTCAGCGTGTAGACGTCGAGCGTGACCTCGGGCTGCTCGAAGGCCTCGCTGATGAAGGGGGCCAGCGTCACCTGGCCGTGCAGCCGGGTCGCCTTGGGCGCCGAGGACTGGATGCGCTGCGTCTTGACCACCCGCGAGCCGCTGCCCCGACGGGACTGGATCCAGCCCTCGCTCACCAGGTCCCGCAGCGCCCGCTGCACCGTGTCACGGGAGACACCCAGCTCCACGGCGAGGGCCCGCTGCGCCGGCAGGAACGAGCCGAGGGGATAGACGTGGCCTATCCGCGCGCGCAGCTCGTCGGCGACCCGCTGGGCCTCCCGCCCGCCGCCTGCCTCACCTTGCCGTCCGGCCACGCCCGGAACGTACCGCCTTCGGTCCACCGGCAAACCAACCGTCCACAACTCCCGCGTCGCACATGACCGTTGGTTAAGGGATCAACCGGGCCGGGCAGACACCCTTCAGGCCAACCAGTCCAATTGGACGGAGAGTTGAGCGCTGACGGAAAGTGGAAGGGAGATGGTCGGATGATGGCCCGGCTCGAACTGCTCTCGGCGCTCGGCGAGCTGTCGCTGAGCCTGCTCACCGAGGACCGCCTGGGCCTGGCCGGCCTAATCCTGCTGTTCCTCGTCGGTGTGGGGGTGCGCGCCCGCCGTGAAGGGCTCGCCGTCGGGGCGGCGGTGCTGCTCACCGTGCTGATGATTCAGGCCTGACGCGGCTCCCGCACCGCCTTCAGCACCGGCTCCAGCGAGTCGACGACCGTCCTGGCCCCCGCGTCCCGCAACAGCTTCCCCTTGCGCTCGTTGCGGGCGTAGCCGAGGAACGGGACACCGGCGGCCCGGGCGGCCTGGAAGTCGGAGGGGGTGTCGCCGATCATCAGAGCGGTCGACGGGGCGGCGCCCATCGCGTTGAGGGCGCGGTTGATGCAGTGCGGGTGCGGCTTGAGGTACCGCAGTTCCTGGGTCCGGCCGTAGATGTGGGGGGCGAAGCAGGACAGCAGGCCGCGCGTGCCGAGGTACTCGCGCGCCACCTGAGGGGAGTTGTTGGTGGCGACGGCCAGTCGGGCGCCCACCGCGGTCCAGGTGCGGACCAGCGGATCGGCGTACGGCGTGGGCATCGCGGAGACGGTGGCCTTCAGCTCCTCCTTGGTGAGCCGCTCCTCGAGCTCCTCGACCAGGTCGCTGCCGGGGTGCCTGCCGTCCACGGCACGCAGGACGGCGTGCGGGTCGAGGGACTCACGTTCGGTCTCGTTGAGCAGGCCGTGCAGCCCCTGCCCCTCCAGCCACTCCACCAGGTCCCGCGCCACGCGTTCCGCGGAGTGGCCCGCGAACAGGCGGCAGACGGGGCCGTCGAAGTCCCACAGCACGACTCGGGCACCTTCGATCAGGTTCCGCAGGTCGTCCGGTTCCGTCCCGGTCTCGGCTGTCACCGCTTCAGTCTGCTGCGTCTCAGAAGTCACTAGGAGAGTGTCAGGTCCGTCGTGATGGTTTCCCAGAGGGCGTCGAACCACTTCTGGGATTCCTCCACGAACGCCTGGTCCCGCCGGCCGGCCCGCTTGGCGAAGGAGAAGAGGAGGGAGGCGGAGCCCAGGGCGTCGTACATCTCCAGGGTCCGGCTCTCCCACTCCTCCTCGCGCCGGGTCAGCATGTAGTAGCCGATCAGCGCCTCCTCGCCGTTGAGCAGGTACAGCTTCACCGGCGGGGTGAAGGGCAGCGCCCGGAACGACACCCGCACGTCGATGCCGTGCGTGGCGCGCAGCGCCTGCAGGTTGTGCTGGAGCACGCGGGCCTGGGAGTTGCGCTGGGCCAGCCAGCGTTCGTGCACCGGGTCCTCGTCGCCCGCGTCGCGGCCGTCGACCGGCACCGGGAAGGCGAGGTTGATCCGGCGGGACGGCAGCATGATGCGGACGTCGATCGCCTCGGGGCGGATGCGGCCCTCGTGGATCTGCCGGACCGGCTCGCCGACCGCCAGCATGAAGCTCTCGGCGGTCAGGCACACCGCGTCGACCCGCACCCGGGCGGTGGAAAAGGCGTCCGTCAGCCGGGGCGCGAGGCCCACCATGGTCGGCTGCGGCTCCTCCCGCGCGGGGGCCGGGGCGGCGATCCGCGGCGGGCTGCCCTTGCTGACGTTGCTCAGCAGGCCGTCGTCCTGGAGGGCGCGCAACGCCTGGCGGACGGTGCCGCGCTCCACGCCGAACTCCTCGGCCAGCTCGGCCTGCGTGGGCAGGCGGTCGCCGGCCTTGAGCTCACCCCCGCGGATACGTTCCCGCAGGATGTCGGCGATCTCCTGGGCCGAGAGCTTGCTGCTGCCGTTCACTGACACGTTCTCCTGGGCCACGACCAAACGCTACAACTTTGGCCCATCTATGGGGAGTTGTTTGAAAGTTGTTTTGGAGTAGGAACCAAGTGGGGACAACATAGATGGAGTTGGTTGCCAACTTGGTGAAGTTGGCGGAGGTTTCGGTTCCGTTCATCTCACCGCCGCAGGCCGCCACACCGCCACCGCACCTCCGCCCCGTCCCACCGTTGGCCCGAAGGGGGAACACCATGCCCGTCATCGCCCTGATCTCCGCCGTGGTCGTCGTCACCGTCGAGCAGCTCGTGCAGTGGAGGTACGGCGCCGCCGGCCTCCTCGGGCTGCTGCTGGTCATCGTCGGCATCCACGCCAGGCGGCCCGGCGTCAGCTCGGCCGGAGCGGTGCTGCTCGCGCTGCTCGTGGCCCGCCCCGCCCTGTGACCGGGCCGCCCGGCACAGTGCCCGGCCGGCCCGCCCCGCCCCGAACCCCGTGGGAGACGTCAGTCCGTGAGCTCCAGCTCCGAACTGATCGTCTCCCACAGTGCGTTGAACCACAGGTGGGACTGTTCCACGAAGCTCGTGTCCCGCAGGCCGGTCCCCTGCTCGAAGGCGAACAGCATCGACCGTATGCCCTGCGCGTCGTACGTCTCCAGGCTCTCCTGGCCGATCTGCGCCTCGCTGCGGGTCACCGTGTAGTAGGCGAACAGCGCCTCCTCGCCGTTGAGCAGGTACAGCTTCACCGGCGGGGTGAAGGGCAGCGCCCGGAAGGACACCCGCACGTCGATGCCGTGGGTGGCGCGCAGGCCCAGCAGGTTGTGGCGGAGCACCTGGCCCTGGGCGTTGCGCTGGGCCAGCCAGCGCTCGTGCACCGGGTCGTCGTCCCCGCGGCGGCCCGCGACCGGGACCGGGAAGGCGAGGTCGATGCTCCGGCTGGGCAGCAGGACGCGGACGTCGACCTTGGCCGGTTTCAGCCGCCCCGCGTGGATCTGCCGCAGCGGTTCGCCGATGGCGAGCGTGAGGGAGACGGCGGTCAGACAGACGGCGTCTATCTCCACGTGGTCCGTCTCGAAGGCGGCGGCTATCCGGGGCGCGAGGGCCACCGTCGTGGGCAGCGGAGGCGCGGCGGGGCCGGTCGGAGGGCGTTCGGACCGGTCGGCGACGGTCGCCGGCGCCCCCTTGGAGACGTTGGTCAGCAGCTGTTCGGACTGCAGGATGCGCAACGCGCCACGCACGGCCTGGCGTTCGACACCGAACTCGGCGGCCAACTGGGCCTGGGTGGGCATGCGCTGGCCCGGCCGCAGTGCTCCGGACCGGATCCGGGCGCGCAGTTCGTCGGCCACCTCACGATGCGTCCTCTGGGGCCGCTGAGGCTTCTTCCGTCCATTGACGGAGGCGTGTTCCGTCTCCACGGCCAAACACTACAACTTCTCGCCATCTTCCGGCAGTTCAACGAAGGGTGGTTATAGGACTCTTCCAAGTGGAGATAACTAAGAAGAAGTTGGTCACCAACTCGCCCAACCTGGTCGACCCACACAGGGGTTGGCTCACCAGGAGGGCGGTGGGGGAGGCCACCGGAGACAGGGGGACCGTCATGCCGCTCATCGCCATCGTCATCGCTGCCCTGGCCATCGGGTTCGAGCAACTCGTCCAGTGGAAGTACGGCCCGATGGGGATCATCGCCTTCGTCGCCCTCACCGTGGGCATCAAGGCGCGGAGCACCATGATCAGCGGCATCGGCGCCGTCATCCTCGTGATGCTGTTCGCCCAGTCCGGCTGACGGCACTCCGCACAGGCCGCCGGCCGGGCTCCTCTCCGGAGGGGAGCCGGGAGCCCGTCGACGGCAGGCACCATCCGCACCACCACAACCACAACCACAACCACAACTGAACAGCACGCTACGGATGCAGATCACCCGTCGTCGGCGGAAGGAGCAGGCAGCAGGGGCGCGCGCACGGCCGCGCCCTGGGCGTGACAGCGCTCAGAACACGTCCGGGCACCACGGTCGCCCGGACGTACGCAGCAGGGCGTCGGCCGTACGGGCGGCGCCCGCTCGTTCTTCCCGGACCCGGCCCAGCGCCGCGAGCCGCACCGCCGACTCGTCCCCGAGGTACAGCGCCCCCAGATCGGCCACGTCCAGGGCGATGTCGGCGCTCTCCTTGGTCGGCGCGCAGGTCCCGGTGCCGTCCGCCGACACCTCCAGCCGGTACCGTCCGCCGGCCAGTCCGCCCGCGTCGGCCACCTCCAGCACCAGCGCCCCGGCCCCCTCGTACGTCCGCGCCTCCAGCGCCCGCACGACGTCGAGGACGCGCACCCACAGGAAGTCGGCGTGCGTGGTCACGGCGGCGGCGCGCGGGTCGGGCAGGAGGAGCGGGAGCAGGTCGTCGGGGGCGCGGTAACCGCTCTTGACCCGGACCACCCAGTCGACCGAGCACAGGTAGTGCCACAGCGCCCGCTCGGCGGCCGGGGTCACCCCGGTCAGCCACTTCACCCGCGCCGTGTTCAACGGCTGCTTGCCGTCACCCCACTTGTCGTCCGTGGTGTAGGCAGCCATGCCCTCGACCTCGCCGGAGGGCGAGCGGTACACCACGTAGAAGGGCTCGTGGAACGTAGCGTGGAAGCGCACGGCACCGGTGGTGGTCCGCCACCACAGCTCGTCCCGGCTCACCACGCCCGGCCGGAGCCGGCGCAGCCGCTCGTGCAGCTCGGGGCCGAGCTTACGGACGTCCTCGGCGTCCACCAGGTCGACCCGGCCGCCGTCCTCCGGCCCGGCCCGGCGCGGGTCGAGACCGGTGCGCGGCACGTCGACCGTCCACTCGGTGGTCCAGGTGGCCGGGCCGAAGCCGTACCGCCCGTAGATCGGGTACTCGGCGGCGATCAGCGTGGCGACGACGTCCCCGCGCTCCTTCGCGGCGGCGAGGTCCTCGGTCATCATCCGGGTCAGCAGCCCGCGCCGGCGATGGGTCGGGGAGACGGTGACGTTGGTGACCGCGTCGGCCGGCACGGTCGCCCCGCCGACCACGGTCAGCTCCTGCGCGAAGGAACGGAACGTCGCGACGCACCGCCCCGCGTCGAAGGCGCCCGTCGAGCGGCCGGGCGTGAACTGCGCCCGGCGCGCGTCGACGATCTCCTCGGGCATGGTCGGCTCCCGCAGGAAGCCGATGTTCATGGCCCGGTTCCAGTCGGGGAACTCGGACTCGGTGATGGGACGTACGTCCATGGCGGCACGGGAGGTCATGGACGTCACGTTAGGCCGGTCCCTCGACGGGTGTCGACGCGGTTTCCCCCCCGGCCCCGCCTCACACCAGCAGGTCGTCGACCTGCGCCTCCCCCTCCCGGTACCGGCGGGTGATCTCCGCGCCGCACGCGTCGGCCGTGCGCTGCAGCCGCTGCCGCCGCCGCGACACCTGCTGCTCGTAGCCCACCAGCCGGCCCATGGCCGTGTGCAGCTCGCCGTCGGTGCGCGCCGCCAGGTCGGAGAGCTCCACCTCGGCGAGCATCTCGGCGGCCAGCCGCCGGGACTCCTCGCTCTGCGGTGTCCCCAGCGTCAGGTGGCGGGCCGAGGACCGCTGCCGGGCCGGGGTGTCCCGGAGGATCTCCGGCAGCCGGTCGACGACGGAGCTCTCCCCCGGCGCGAAGGCCGCGGGCACCCCCTGCGGCAGGTCGCGCCGCGCCAGCTCCGCGCGCAGGATGTCGATCCGCCCCTGGAGGAGCCGGCGTACGTAGCTGAGGTCGGCCTCCTCGCGCTGCGCGTCCCGCCGCGTCGCGCGCAGTTCGTCCAGGCTCAGCCCGGTCGGTTCGTCCTCCGCCCGCTCCTCCGGCAGCACGGGGCTGTCCGTACGTTGCGTGGGCGGCCGGCGGAACTCCCGTTCCCCGGCGCCCCCGTGGGTCAACGCGACAGCCGCAGACGACTGCCCGATCCCCGGTGTGCTCATGTGCCTCAACCGTCCCCTCGACCGGCATGTGCCAGCATCGTGCCACCCCGAGCGGCCGCAATGTGAGCGAGTGGCCCCGATCCGCCCCAGATGGGCGCTAAGGAGTAAAAATAGCCCGACCGGGGTGTTCCGCGGGCCGCCGTCGGCCACCTGTTCGCGGACCGGCATCATGGGCGTATGCGTGCAGTGGTGCAGAGGGTCGACGGCGCGAGCGTCGTGGTGGACGGCGAGACGGTGGGGGCGATCGAGGGCGAGGGCCTGTGCGTCCTGGTCGGCGTCACCCACGAGGACACCAAGGAGAAGGCGGCGCAGCTCGCCCGCAAGCTCTGGTCGATCCGGATGCTGCAGGACGAGAAGTCATGCAGCGACGTCGGCGCCCCGCTCCTGGTGATCAGCCAGTTCACCCTCTACGGCGACGCCCGCAAGGGCCGCCGCCCCACCTGGAACGCGGCGGCCCCCGGCGACCTCGCCGAGCCGCTGGTCGACGAGGTCGTGGCACAACTCCGCGCGCTGGGCGCGACGGTGGCGACGGGCCGCTTCGGCGCGCGGATGCGGGTGTCGCTCACCAACGACGGCCCGTTCACCGTGCTGCTGGAGATGTGAGGCCCCGGGGCCGTACGGCTCAGGGCTCGACGACGGTCTCCTGGGCGGCGGCCGTGTCACCGGCGAGCAGCGGGGCGTCCACCGGGACGTTCCGCTTCACCAGCGCCAGGGCGACCGGGCCCAGCTCGTGGTGGCGGGCGGACGTGGTGATGAACCCGATCTTCCGCCCGTCCTCACCATCGGCCGCGAGCCGCAGCTCGGTGCCCGGCACGGGCAGGTGCACCTCGCTGCCGTCCAGGTGCAGGAAGACCAGCCGGCGCGGCGGTTTGCCCAGGTTCTGCACCCGGGCGACCGTCTCCTGGCCCCGGTAGCAGCCCTTCTGCAGGTGCACGGCGCTGCCGATCCAGCCCAGCTCGTGCGGGATGGTGCGGTGGTCGGTCTCGAAGCCGAGGCGCGGCCGGTGCTGCTCGACACGCAGCGCCTCGTGGGCGAGGAGCCCGGTGGCGGGACCCGCCTTGTCCGCGTACGCCTCCAGGTCGCCGCGGGGCAGGAACAGGTCCCTGCCGTACGGCGTCTCGCGCACCGCGACGCCCTCCGGCACCTCGGTGATGGACCCGGCCGGCAGGTGGACCACCGCGATGTCGGCGGTGCGGTCGGCGACCTCGACCCGGTAGAAGAACTTCATCGACTCCAGGTACGCGATCAGCGACTCCTGGGTGCCGGGCTCGACGTGCGCCCAGACCGTCTCGCCGTCGTCGACCAGGTAGAGCGCGTGCTCGATGTGGCCGTTGGCGGAGAGGATCAACGCCTCGGTCGCGCGGTGCGGCGGGAGGTCCTGGACGTGCTGGGTGAGCAGCAGGTGCAGCCAGGTGAGCCGCTCCGGTCCGGAGACGGTGACGACCCCGCGGTGGGACAGGTCGACGAAGCCGGTGCCGTCGGCGAGGGCGCGCTGCTCACGGAACAGGTCGCCGTAGTGGGCGGCCACGCCTTCGTCCACGCCCTCGGCGGGGACGGCGCCGGGCAGGGTCAGCAGGGGGCTTTTCATACGCCTAGCCTACGACTCGGCAGGTGAAGCCTTGCGGGAACAGTCCTCGCACCGGCCGAAGATCGCGAAGTGCTTCATGTCGGTGTCGAAGCCGAAGGTGTCCCGCAGCTTGGCCGTGAACTCGGCGGCCACCTCCACGTCCGCCTCGATGACGTCGGTGCAGTCGCGGCAGACCAGGTGCAGATGGTGGTGCCGGTCGGCGAGGTGGTAGGTCGGGGCGCCGTGACCGAGGTGGGCGTGGCTGACCAGGCCCAGCTCCTCCAGCAGCTCCAGCGTGCGGTAGACGGTGGAGATGTTGACCCCCGACGCCGTCTTCCTCACTTCCACGAGGATGTCGTCGGGGGTCGCGTGCTCAAGGGTGTCGACGGCTTCGAGCACGAGCTGGCGCTGGGGCGTCAGCCGGTACCCGCGCTGCCTGAGGTCGCTCTTCCAGTCGGTGCTCACCACACCACGAGTCTAGGGCCTGGCCCGTGAACCGCCCGGGCCCGAGCCGGGCGGATCCGGCCGCCGTGCCCGGCCGGTGCCGCCTACTTGAAGAACGCGATGCCGTCGTCCGGCATGTCGTCGGGCAGGGCCTTGGCCCAGCGCTCGACCTCCTCCGGGGTGACGACCTTCTTCAGGTGCGCCGACATGTAGGGGCGCAGCTCCACCTCGGGGGTCTGCTTCTCGCCGACCCACATCAGGTCGCTCTTCACGTAGCCGTACAGCCGCTTGCCGCCGGAGTAGGGGCCGGAGGCGGCCGTGCGCGCCACGGCGTCGGTCACCAGGTCGATCTGCGGCTTCTTGTCGGCCATCTCGCCGTACCAGACCTCGACGACGCCGTCGTCGCGGACCATGGTCACCTCGACCTTGCGGTCGGCGTCGATCCGCCAGAAGCCGTGCTCCGACTCCAGCGGGCGGACCTTGTTGCCGTCACCGTCCAGCACCCAGCTGTGCGAGGAGTACTCCAGGAAGTCCCTGCCGTCATGGGTGAAGGTGACCTCCTGGCCGAAGTTGCACTTCTCGGCGCCGGGGAAGTCGTGCACGCCGGCGCCCGCCCAGTTGCCGAGCAGGAACGCGAGCGGGACGAGGTCCTTGTGCAGGTCGGACGGGATCTCGATCATGAGGGAACTTCCTGGTAGCGGGTCAGCGCTGGCCCTGGTACAGCTTCTTCACGGTCAGCCCGGCGAAGGCGAGAACGCCGACGGCGACGAGGACCAGCAGGATTTCGAAGAAGGCGATCACGGGGTGCTCCTTGAGCGGGGTGCGAGGGTGTGCACAGGGCCGGCACCCAGCTTACGCGGCCGGGTGCGGCCGCCGTCGTGCGAGGTGGGCCCCTGACTACGATGCGGTCATGGCGAAGAAGCTCGTGATCAAGGTGACCGCCGGGACCGACGCCCCCGAGCGCTGCTCGCAGGCGTTCACGGTGGCCGCGGTGGCGGCGGCCAGCGGCGTCGAGGTGTCCCTGTGGCTCACCGGGGAGTCCGCGTGGTTCGCGCTCCCCGGCCGGGCCGCCGAGTTCGACCTGCCGCACGCCGCTCCGCTGCCCGACCTGCTGGACTCCGTCCTCGCGACCGGCCGGGTCACGCTGTGCACGCAGTGCGCGGCCCGCCGGGACATCACGGAGAAGGACGTCATCGAGGGCGTGCGGATCGCCGGCGCGCAGGTGTTCGTGCAGGAGGCCATGACGGACGGCACCCAGGCACTGGTGTACTGACGGGCCTACCGGCGTACTGGCGGGCCTACCGGGGCCCCTTCTTCTTCCCGTCCAGCTCGTCCCACCACTCGTCGGACTGCGGGTCGCCCGAGGGGTCGTCCCACCAGCGGTCCTCGGGGCCCCGCCGGTTGGCGACCATCGCGGCGACCGGCGGGATCACCATGGCGACCACGCACATCGCCACCGCGGCCGGCACCGACCAGAGCCGCACGACGCCCCAGGCCAGGACGAACAGCCCGATGCAGCCGCCCATCATGGCGAAGTAGACATGCCGCCTGCGCGCGTACATGTCTCCAGCGTAGGTCCGGGCAGGCCGAAGGGCCGCGCCCCGGAGGACGCGGCCCTTCGTACGAACCCTGCTCAGACCGCGATCGCGACCTCGGCCAGGCCACCCTGCTGGGCGACGACCGTGCGGTCGGCGGTGCCGCCGGGCACCAGGGCGCGGACGGTCCAGGTGCCCTCCGCCGCGTAGAAGCGGAACTGCCCGGTCGCGGAGGTCGGGACCTCCGCGGTGAACTCGCCGGTCGAGTCCAGCAGACGGACGTAGCCCGTCACCGGCTCGCCGTCGCGGGTCACCTGACCCTGGATGGTGGTCTCACCGGGCTTGATCGTCGAGGCGTCCGGGCCGCCGGCCTTCGCACCGCACATGTCTTACTCCTGAGAGATCGGTCGGAGAGGGATTACTTGCCGGAGCCGAGCTCGATCGGCACGCCCACGAGGGAGCCGTACTCGGTCCAGGAGCCGTCGTAGTTCTTGACGTTCTCCACGCCGAGCAGCTCGTGCAGCACGAACCAGGTCAGCGCGGAACGCTCACCGATGCGGCAGTAGGCGATGGTGTCCTTCGCCAGGTCCACGTCCTCGGCGGCGTAGAGCTCCTTGAGCTCCTCCTCCGACTTGAAGGTGCCGTCGTCGTTGGCGTTCTTCGACCACGGGATGTTGGCGGCCGTCGGGACGTGACCCGGGCGCTGCGACTGCTCCTGCGGCAGGTGGGCCGGGGCGAGCAGCTTGCCGGAGAACTCGTCGGGCGACCGCACGTCGACCAGGTTCTGCGCACCGATGGCGGCCACGACGTCGTCGCGGAAGGCGCGGATGGAGGTGTCCTGCGGCTTGGCCTTGTAATCGGTCTTCGGGCGCTCGGGCACCTCGTCGCCGGGGACCAGCTCGCGGGCGTCGAGCTCCCACTTCTTGCGGCCGCCGTCGAGGAGCTTGACGTTCTCGTGGCCGTACAGCTTGAAGTACCAGTACGCGTACGAGGCGAACCAGTTGTTGTTGCCGCCGTAGAGGACGACCGTGTGGTCGTTGGAGATGCCCTTGTCGGACAGGAGCTTCTCGAAGCCCTCCTGGTCGACGAAGTCACGGCGGACCGGGTCCTGCAGGTCCGTGGTCCAGTCGATCCGGATGGCGTTCTTGATGTGGTTCTTCTCGTAGGCGGACGTGTCCTCGTCCACCTCGACGATCGCGATGCTCGGGTCGTCCAGGTGCTCCTGGACCCAATCGGCGTCGACCAGGACGTCACTGCGAGCCATGCTGTTCTCCTCCGGGGCAGTTGCGGGGGGCGTGCAGGTATACGGGTGCGCCCACGCCCGGGCCGGGCCGGCGCACGGATCCCCTCGACGGGGACGGGAATGCGGACGGAAAGACGCGCCCGCTCAGAAAGTGCGACAGAGCATGGCGGCGACACGGCACAGGTCCACTGCCCGCCGCTTCGTGAGATCCGCCTGTCCCCTCGACCGGAGGACGCTCGTCTGACACTGCATGGTGACGATCGTAGGGACGGACAGGCGGCCCTGTCACCGCCGTGTCGCATCCTGAGACGAGATCGTCCGAACTTCGATACGACTACCCGGAAAACCGCCCACTCCGGCGCCCCCGCGCCTACGCGCCCCGCCGACCCATCTGCTCAGCGGACGTCATCGTCTCGCCCACCGGACACCGCTCTAGCCGACCAGCCGCACATCGGTCCCCGTGACCGTGACGTCCACGCCGTCCGGCGCCGCCTGCACCTGCTCCAGACGGATGCCGCCGGGCAGTCCGTCGATCTTCTGCTCGAAGTCCGTGATGCGGCGCACCCGCGACTCGGCGATCTCCACGCCGCCGAGCACCGGCAGCACGTCCGCCCGCACGCGCACGGTGTTGCCGTCCACGACGGTCACCGAGCTGAGCACGGAGACCGGCTCGGGCAGCTTCTTGCCGAACACGCTGGTCTCCAGCGCGACCTCGATCTTCCCGTTCCCCCCGTCGGACAGCCCCACGACCTCGGCGGTGATGCCGGGCGCCACCTGGGTGGACTCGGACTTGGCCGTCTTGAGCAGCTCGTCGTACGCGAGCGTCGCGGTACCGGTGGCGCTGTCGGCGACGGCGGAGCTGAAGTCGCCGGTGAAGTCGACGCCCCTCATGTCGGCACGCAGGTCGGCGATACGGATGGTGCCCTTGCCGTCGCCGGTGCCGGCCTCGTAGTCATGGATGCCGACCCCCACCTCGTCGAAGGTGCCGTCGAGCACCTGGGTGAGGAAGGGGAAGCCCTTGATGTCGACGTCGGGCGTGGACGAGAGGTTCTCCGTGGCCCGGAGGCGGTCGGCGGCCTCGCCCTCGGCGAAGTACACCGCGACGCGGTCGACGGCGACGAAGAGGGCGCCGAGTACCACGGCGATGATCAGCAGTATTCGCAGTGCGCGCATGCGGTGTCCCCCACCTGACGTAAGACGCCCCCGACGACCGGGCGGCCGTCCCTACGCGAGAGTAGTGCGGGACCGTGGGACCCACGGGGGATTGTGGATCACCTGTGACAGGGCAGCCCTCACACCCGCTCCACGTACGGCGCCCGCCATGCCGGCGAGGAGTCGGCACCCAGCTCGGTCCAGTACTCGCGCCCCCGGGTGACCAGTCCGTCCTGGACCGTCCAGAAGGACGCGACACGGTGAACACCCAGGGTGGCGTGGGGGACCTCGACCTCGGAGACGACCTCGGCGCCCGCCTCCAGGACGCGGAGGACCTTGATGGACCAGCCCTCGGGGTATTCCGCGTTGACGCGGATGTAGTTGTCCCTGCCTCGGATGCGCTCGGCGCTGACGGGCCATTCGACGACGAGGTCGTCCGCGAGGAGGTCCGCCAGGGCGGGCCAGTCTCTTGCCTGCATGCGGCCCCAGAGGGCGTGGACGATCTCTGCGGGACGCATGTTCGACATCCTGCACCGGTTCGTGCGGGCGCGGGGGGTGTTGACGCGGCCCGGGCCCAGATGCACCGGGGTCGGTGCGGGCCGGGGGGTGTTCGCGCACCTGGCGCCGGCAGGGTGCCGCCGCGCCCACCCTCCCCCGCTCTCGGGTTCGCTCGAGCGGGGGGGACCCCCATCGCCCCAGCGGCACGATGGCCCGCGGTTGGCGGCAGCTTGCGGCAGCCGCCCGGCCGCGGTTGGCCGCAGGCGTACCGCCTGCGGCGGAGGGCGATGTCGCCACGGTGTTGGTGTGGTCGCCGACGGCGGGGAGGGGACGGGGTGGGGGTGGGCGCCCGCAGCGGCTGGCGCGTCAACACCCCACACCCCACAAGCACACTTCATCGCGCCAGACCGAGGACGACCGCCCCCACCCCGGCCCCGCACCACCCACCCACCGTGGGCGCTACAGCAACCCCCACCGCACAGAACCCTGCGCCGCAGGCGTCGGCGTCAGCCGAAGACGCGGCCCAGGATGTAGACGGCCGGGCCCGCCGCCGCCAGCGGGAGGGCGATGCCGGCCGTGAAGTGGACGAAGCGGGACGGGTAGTCGTAGGCGGCCACCCGGTGACCGATCAGCGCGCAGACCGCCGCACCGGCCCCCAGCAACGCCCCGTCCGTCTCCATCCCCCCGACCGCGAACCCGGCCCCGCCCGCCGCCACCAGCGCGAGCACCACCGACGCCGCCGTCCCCACGGGCAGCGCCCGCGCGACGAGAGCCACCGCGACCGCGACCGCCCCCACGACCACCGCGTCCGCGTCGGCCGCGAGATACCCGCCCGCCGCGATCGCCAGCGCCGCCGCCACGACGGTCGCCATCAGCCCGTACATCCGCTCGTCCGGATCGGCGTGCGACCGCAGCTGCAGGACCAGCGACAGCAGCACCCAGACCCCCAGCGCCCCGAGGATCGCCGCCGGCGACCGGTCGGACAGCAGCATCGCCGCGTCCGCCGCCAGCGCCCCCAGGAACCCGAGCGCGATGCCCTGCCGCGCCGGCCACATCCCGTTGAGCCGGAACCACCCCGCCGCGGTCAGCCCCTGCAGCACCACCAGCGGCACGAGCAGCGCGTACGTGCCGAGCGCGGCACCACCCGCCAGCAGCAGCCCCAGCACGGCCGTGAGCAGGGCCGACTGCATCCCGGGGTCGATGATCGGCGACCGCCCCTCCGCCCGCGCCCGCTGCGCGTCGGTGATCCGGGAGTTCCCCGCGAGGGTGGCCGGCCCGTACTCGGGCCCGGCACCTCCCCCGCCTCCCGCGGTCTCCGGCGCGGGCGCCGGAGCCACAGGCGCGCTCACCGGCACCTGAGCCTGCGCGTGAGCCGGCGCCTGAGCCGGCGGGTACCCCTGCGGAACCGCCGCGCCCACCCCCTGCGGAGGCAGATAGGACGTCTCCTCAGCCGCGGCCACCGGCGGCACCGGCGGCTGCATCTGCGTCTCCCACGTCTGCCCCTGCCACTGCTGCGTGTACTGCTGATCCGCGTACGGATCCTCGTACTGCTGCTGTCCGGGCCACGCCTGCGGCTGCGCATGAGGCTGCGACTGCGGCTGCTGATACGGCGCCTGCGCCTGCGGCTCCCGGGCACCGGGCTGCCCCCAGGCCCCACCGCCCGGCCCGCCCGATCCGTCCGGCCCGTACGCCCCGTACGACCCATACGGCTGGTTCGTCATCCCTCACCCTCCTGCGAACGGCGGAAGCACCTCGACCGTGCCGCCGTCGGCCAGCCGTACCGTCTCGTGCGCGCGCTTACCCACGGGATCACCGTCGACGAGGAACGAGCACCTCAGCAGCACACGCGTGAGCTCGCCGGGATGCCGCCCGCGCACGGCGTCGAGCGCGTCCGCGAGCGTGCCCGCCTCGTACGGTTCCTCGGCCACCCCCGCCGCGGCCTTGGCGGCGGCCCAGTACCGCACCGTGACCTTTGCCATCTGCTGGTTCCTCAATCGGTTGACGGTGAACACGGTCAGGCTAGCCCGCCCGGCCGGCCGCCCAGTCCCCGATGCGCCTCAACAGCGGCTCGGGCGCCGCGTTCTCGGCGTGCCCCATGCCCTGCTCGACCCAGAGTTCCCCGTGCTCCCCGGCGGCGTCCGCGAGCATCCGCGGATGGTCGAGCGGGAAGTACGCGTCGCTGTCCCCGTGCACGACCAGCAGCGGCGTCGGCGCGATCCGCGGTACGGCCTCCACGGGCGACAGCGGTACGGGGTCCCACTGCCGGTGGTGGATGCGGGTGCGCAGCCCGTACCGCCCGACGAGCCGCCCGGAGGGCCGCGTCACGAGCCAGTGCAGCCGCCGCATGGGCGCGGTCCCCCGGTAGAACCACCGGGCCGGCGCGCTGACCGAGACGACGGCGTCCACCTCGGCGGCGCCCCCGCCGGCGCCGCCCACCGCCGCGTGCCGCAGTACCACCGAGCCGCCCATGGAGAACCCCACGGTGACCACCCGCGTGTGCCCCAGCTCCCGCGCCCACTCCACGGCCGCCGCGAGGTCGAGCACCTCCCGGTCCCCGACGGTGGACCGCCCGCCCGAGGCCCCGTGCCCCCGGAAGGAGAACGTCAGGACGGCGCCGTACCCGGCGAGCACCCGCGCGACCCGACGTATGTGCGGCCGGTCCACGTCCCCGGTGAACCCGTGCGCGACGACGAACACGAGACCCCGGTCGAGGCCGGTCCCGGAACCGTTCTGGGGGTTCTTCCCGCCCCGTTCGTATACGGCCGTCCCCGGGTTGTATACGGCCCTTCCCGGTTCGTATACGGAATCGATCGCCACACCGTCCGCCGTGCGCAAGAACGTCCGTATTGGCCCGCCCTCTCGCGTTACATTCCGCGTCTCGGAATATGGACGAATGGTGGATCGCGCCACATGACCTGCCGGATCGGTACCCATGTCGGCTATTCTTCAGCGAAGAGGACTCGGGCAGCGAAGCCCCCGGGTCCTTTTGTGCTTTCGGAAGCGTTGTATACGACCGCGGGAAACCGCCGGTGTACGGCCCTCGAACGCACGCCAGCAGTGCCGTAAACGTCCTCGCAGGGACCGAGGAGGAACCAGACGTTATGGGCGAGCGAACCGTGCACGAACGCAGGCCGGCCGTGTTCCGGGCGGCCCCGATCCGAGCAGGTGAGGAGACGCGATGAGTGCACTCCTTCTCCTGACCAACGCACTCCAGCCGTCGACGGAGGTGCTCCCCGCCCTCGGTCTTCTCCTGCACAACGTCCGCGTGGCACCCGCGGAGGGCCCGGCCCTCGTCGACACCCCCGGCGCCGACGTCATCCTGATCGACGGCCGCCGTGACCTGCCGCAGGTCCGCAGCCTGTGCCAGCTGCTGCGCTCCACGGGACCCGGCTGCCCGCTCGTCCTGGTGGTGACCGAGGGCGGTCTCGCCGCCGTCACCGCGGACTGGGGCATCGACGACGTGCTGCTGGACACCGCGGGCCCCGCGGAGGTCGAGGCACGGCTGCGCCTGGCCATGGGCCGGCAGCAGATCGTCAACGACGACTCCCCGATGGAGATCCGCAACGGCGACCTCTCCGTGGACGAGGCGACCTACTCCGCGAAGCTCAAGGGCCGGGTCCTGGACCTGACCTTCAAGGAGTTCGAGCTGCTCAAGTACCTCGCGCAGCACCCCGGCCGGGTGTTCACCCGCGCCCAGCTGCTCCAGGAGGTCTGGGGCTACGACTACTTCGGCGGCACCCGCACGGTCGACGTGCACGTACGCCGTCTGCGCGCCAAGCTCGGCCCGGAGCACGAGTCGCTGATCGGCACCGTACGGAACGTCGGTTATCGATTCGTTACGCCGGAGAAGGTGGAGCGGGCCGCCGAGGAGGCGAAGGCGAAGGACGCCCGGCAAAAGACGGCGGAAGCGGACGAGACGGCCGCGCAGGAGACCGACGGGGTCCGGGCCAAGGCCTGAGGGCGCACGCATGAGCATCGCGCTCGCCCATACGAGCCGTTTTCCTCCTGTTCACAACCTCCGGCACGCCCTGCCCGGAGGGGATATATCCGCGTAGACTCCGCGCGTGGCCAAGGTAACCAGGGATGATGTGGCGCGACTGGCGGGGACGTCCACCGCCGTCGTCAGCTATGTCATCAACAACGGACCCCGGCCGGTCGCCCCGGCCACGCGCGAGCGGGTGCTCGCAGCGATCAAGGAGCTGGGGTACCGGCCCGACCGCGTCGCCCAGGCGATGGCGTCCCGGCGCACGGACCTCATAGGTCTGATCGTGCCGGATGCCCGCCAGCCGTTCTTCGGGGAGATGGCGCACGCGGTCGAACAGGCCGCGTCCGAGCGCGGGAAGATGGTGCTGGTCGGGAACTCCGACTACATCGGCGAGCGCGAGGTCCACTATCTGCGCGCCTTCCTCGGCATGCGGGTCTCGGGGCTGATCCTGGTCAGCCACGCACTGAACGACCTGGCCGCTGCGGAGATCGAGGCCTGGGACGCCCGGGTGGTGCTGCTGCACGAGCGGCCGGAGGCGATCGACGACGTCGCCGTCGTCACGGACGACCTCGGCGGCGCCCAGCTCGCCGTGCGGCACCTGCTGGAGCACGGCTACGAGTACGTCGCCTGTGTCGGCGGCACCGCGGAGACCCCCGCCGTCGGCGACCCGGTCTCCGACCACGTCGAGGGCTGGCGGCGCGCGATGGACGAGGCCGGCATACCCACCGAGGGACGGCTCTTCGAGGCCCCGTACAACCGCTACGACGCCTACCGCGTCGCCCTGGACATCCTGTCCGGGCCGCAGCGTCCGCCCGCGGTCTTCTGCTCCACCGACGACCAGGCCATCGGTGTGCTGCGCGCCGCCCGGGAGCTGCGCATCGACGTGCCCGGGAAGCTGGCGGTCGCCGGGTTCGACGACATCAAGGAGGCGGCGCTCGCCGACCCGCCGCTCACCACGGTGGCCTCCGACCGTCCGGCGATGGCCCGCGCGGCGGTCGACCTGGTACTGGACGACGGTGTGCGGGTGGCGGGCTCACGCCGCGAACGCCTGAAGATCTTCCCGTCCCGCCTGGTGGCCCGCCAGTCCTGCGGCTGCGCGTAACCCCGGCCCACCGGCCCCCACCCAGAGCCCCAGGCCCACCTGAACCCCGGGCCCCACGGCCCGGACCCACCCGGAGCCCGCAGCCCGGCTCCGCCCGTAGCACTCGGCCTGCCCACAACCCGGCCTCGCTCGACTCGACCCCACCCGTTCTTGGCACGGTCGCCCGGACCCGCCCGTGGCCTGCCCGCAGCTCTTCCGGAGCCCTCGGGCCCCGCCCGGTCCCGCCGGACCCGCGCCCGGCAGTAACACTCGGCCTCGCCCGCGCTGCGGCTCCGCCCGCAGTCCCAGCCCTTCCCACCCGCCACCAGAGGCGACCGGGCTACCCGCGGCCCCCAGCCCTCAGCTCCACCCGCCCCCTCGGCCCCGCTCCTCCCCGGGCCCTCAGCCCCGCCCACGCCCCGCTCCTCCCCGGCCCTCAGCCCCGCCCACGCCGCGGCTCCACCCGCGCGCCGCCTGCCCATCCCGGCACCGCCGCCAGGGCCCGCTCGGAGCCCTGGATCGTCGGCCGGCCGTGGCGGGCTTTATTTCGGGCATACGTACTTCTGTCGGGCTTCTCAGCGGGCACTCAGGATGCTCTCATCGTCGGGCGGGACGCTCGGGAACATGAGCGAGAACTCCCGCCCGAGCGGCGCCCCCGAGAACGACCCGTACCACGTGAACCCCGAGTGGCCGCCCCCGCCGGCCTACGCTCCCCCGGCCCCGCAGCCCGCGCACCGGCGCGCCCGGGGCCCGGCCAAGCTGCTCGTGGCCGTGGCGATCGTCGCGGCCGCCGTCGGCGGGACCACCGCCTACGGGGTGCAGGAGCTGACGGGCACCGGCGGCAGCGGTGTCGCCGCCTCCGCCGCCGCCGAGACCGACGTGGTGCCTGCCTCCCTGAAGGGCACGGTGGCCGGGGTCGCCAAGACGGTGAGCCCCAGCATCGTGGAGATCAAGGCCGCCACGTCGTCCGGTTCGGCCACCGGATCGGGCGTGATCATCACCGGTGACGGCGAGATCGTCACCAACAACCACGTGGTGGCCGGGGCGGACAGGATCCAGGTGCGCACCCACGACGGCAAGACGTTCGGCGCGCGGGTCGTCGGCACCGACAGCCGCAAGGACCTGGCCCTGATCAAGCTGGAGAACGCCTCCGGCCTGAAGCCCGCCACCCTCGGCAACTCAGGCGGCGTACAGGTCGGCGACCAGGTCGTCGCGATCGGCTCCCCCGAGGGCCTGACCGGCACGGTGACCAGCGGCATCGTCTCCGCCCTCGACCGTGACGTCACGGTGCCCAGGGACGACAGCCAGGGTCAGCAGCAGTGGCAGCGCGGCGGCGGCTGGCCGTTCGAGTTCGGCGGCCGGCAGTTCAACGGCGACACCGGCGGCTCCACGACGACGTACAAGGCGCTGCAGACCGACGCCTCGCTGAACCCGGGCAACTCCGGCGGCGCGCTGATCGACATGAACGGCGACATCATCGGCATCAACTCCGCGATGTTCGCCCCCAGCGGCGCCGAGTCCTCCGCCGCGGGCAGCGTGGGCCTGGGCTTCGCCATCCCGGTCAACACCGTCAAGGCGGACCTGCCTGACCTGCGGGCCGGTGCGACGAACTGACGCACCGGACGGGAAACGTGCGACGCTGAAGATCCGACCGACCGTCCCCTCCCCCGCCGCGCCGGCCGCGCGGCGCGCAGACGAAGGACCCGCCACCCGATGAGCCCCGCAGACGGCGACCGTGCCCCCCAGCGCATCCTGATCGTCGACGACGAGCCGGCGGTGCGCGAAGCACTCCGGCGCAGCCTGGCCTTCGAGGGGTACGACACCGAGGAGGCCGTCGACGGCGTGGACGCCCTGGACAAGGCGGCGGCCTACCGTCCCGACCTCCTCGTCCTCGACATCCAGATGCCCCGGATGGACGGACTGACCGCCGCCCGCCGGATCCGCGCCACCGGCGACACCACGCCGATCTTGATGCTGACGGCCCGGGACACCGTCGGTGACCGCGTCACCGGGCTGGACGCGGGCGCGGACGACTACCTGGTCAAGCCGTTCGAGCTGGACGAGCTGTTCGCGCGGATCCGCGCCCTGCTGCGCCGCAGTACGTACGCGGCGGCGGTGGCCGCCTCCGCCGAGTCCGACGACGTCCTCACCTTCGCCGACCTGAGCATGAACCTGGCCACGCGGGAGGTGTCCCGGGCCGGGCGCCCGGTGGAGCTGACCCGCACGGAGTTCACCCTGCTGGAGATGTTCATGGCGCACCCGCGCCAGGTGCTCACCCGCGAGCAGATCCTCAAGTCGGTCTGGGGCTTCGACTTCGAGCCCTCGTCCAACTCGCTCGACGTGTACGTCATGTACCTGCGCCGCAAGACCGAGGCGGGCGGCGAGCCGCGCCTGGTGCACACGGTGCGGGGGGTGGGGTACGTGCTGCGGCAGGGCGGCGCGGAGTGACCGGACCGGTGCGCCGTTTCCGCGCCCTGCCGATCCGGGCGCGGCTGTCGCTGCTGGTGGCCGCGGCCGTGGCGTTCGCGGTGGCCGCGGTGTCGGTGACCTGCTGGTTCATCGTGCAGGGCAAGCTGTACGAGCAGGTCGACGAGGATCTGAAGAAGGCGACGGTGCTGCAGGGCCCGCAGCGGGTGGACGAGATCCGCAGCGCCCTCACCGACTGCACCGAGACGCCGCGGGACGAGGGCACGGGCGGTTTCCAGTACACGTACTCGCAGGTGGTCAAGGAGGACGGCACGGTCTGCCTGTTCCCCAGCTCCGTGGGGAACGTCAGGGTCACCGCGTCGGACCGGCGGGTGATCGAGAGCGCGGGCGAAGGCTCGCGGGGCATCTTCCGCAACGGCACGGACGAGGACGGCGACGACGTCCGGGTGCTGACCCTGCCCCTGGTCATCAACGACCCCTCCACCCTGACCAGCACCCACGCGGCCGTCATCGTGGCGGTCCCGCTGAAGGGCACCGAGTCCACCCTCAACGACCTCGCGCTGATCCTGCTGCTCGTCTCCGGCATCGGGGTGCTCGGCTCGGCCGCCGCGGGTCTGGCCGTCGCCCGGGCCGGACTGCGCCCGGTGGACAAGCTCACCGAGGCCGTCGAGCACGTCGCCCGCACCGAGGACCTGAGCATCCGCATCCCCGTGGAGGAGGAGTCGGAGGACGAGGTCGCCCGCCTCTCACGGTCCTTCAACTCCATGACGTCCGCGCTCGCCAGCTCCCGTGACCTGCAGCAGCAGCTCATCGCGGACGCCGGGCACGAACTGCGCACCCCGCTCACCTCGTTGCGCACGAACATCGAGCTGCTGACCCGCAGCGAGGACACCGGCCGCCCCATCCCGCCGGCCGACCGCAAGGCACTGCTCGCCTCGGTGAAGGCGCAGATGACGGAACTGGCCGCGCTCATCGGGGACCTCCAGGAGTTGTCCCGCCCGGACCCGGACCACCAGGCGGGCCGTACCGGGATCGTCCCCTGGCACGACGCCGTCGAGTCGGCGGTGCGCCGGGCCCGGCTGCGCGGCCCGGAGCTGACCGTCACGGCCGACGTGCGCCCCTGGTACGTACGGGCGGAACCGGCGGCGCTGGAGCGGGCGGTGGTCAACGTGCTGGACAACGCCGTGAAGTTCAGCCCGCCCGGCACCACCGTCGAGGTGCGCCTCGCCGACGGCGTCCTCACCGTCCGGGACCACGGCCCCGGGATCGCCGCCGACGAACTGTCGCACGTCTTCGACCGTTTCTGGCGCTCCCCGGGCGCCCGCGCCCTGCCCGGCTCCGGACTCGGCCTGTCGATCGTGGCGCGCACGGTGCAGCAGGCGGGCGGCACCGTCGCCCTCACCCCGGCCGAGGGCGGCGGCACCACCGCCACCGTCCGCCTCCCGGGCGCCCCGGCCCCGCCCCCGGAGGTCCCCGGAACCCCGTGACCGCGGGGAGGCGGGGAGGCGGGAAAGCGGGAAAGCGACGGGGCCGGTGCCCACCGTGTGGTGTGCGCCGGCCCCGGTCGTGGTGCGGGTTACTGCACGATCGTGATGCGGTCCGCCGCCGGCGGGGCCAGCGGGGAGCCGGCCGAGGAGTTGGCGGTCAGGTACTGCTCCAGGGCCGCCAGGTCGTCGTCACCGACCAGGTCGTCGGTGCCCTCGCCCAGGGTGGTGAAGCCGTCGCCGCCACCCGCGAGGAAGCTGTTCGTCGCGACGCGGTAGCTCGCCGTCGGGTCGATCGCCTCACCGTTCAGCCGGATGGAGTCCGTGACGACCCGGTCGGCGCCGGTCTTCGTCAGGTCCAGTGTGTAGGTCAGGCCACCGGACACCTGGAGGATCTTCGGGGCCGCCTCGTTGGAGCCGCTGACCTGCTCCTTGAGCGCCTGGATCAGCTGCGCGCCGGTGAAGGTCTGCAGGTTGACCGTGTTGGCGAACGGCTGGACCGTGAACGCCTCCGCGAAGGTCACCACGCCGTCGCCCTCGCCGCCGCTCGCCCCGTAGGTGAGCGAGGCGCGGATACCGCCCG
The DNA here is from genome assembly GCF_000527195.1 of Streptomyces sp. CNH189. NCBI lineage: Bacteria > Bacillati > Actinomycetota > Actinomycetes > Kitasatosporales > Streptomycetaceae > Streptomyces > Streptomyces sp. CNH189. The sequence goes on along the minus strand of NZ_AZUS01000005.1, from coordinate 36,253 downwards.
GGTTCATCAGGGCCAGGTCGGCCTCCGGGTCCAGCGTGCGGGCGTACTCGAGCTGCGCGTCGGCGATGAGGTCGCCCAGCGGGGACTCGGTGCCGTCCTTGACGACGTCGCCGGAGATGTAGCCGATCGGGCGGTTGCCGATGGGGGCGGCGAGGGTGTTCCACTCGCCGATCAGGCCGGTGATGTCGGACGCCTTGGGGACGTCCCGCGAGACCACGTGGTTGGCGGACTTCACGGCCGTACGGGCGATGTCGCCGGTCCTGCGGTCGTAGGTCAGCGTGGTGTCGGTGTAGAGCCGGCCGAAGGACGCGGCCGAGGTGACCATGCGGGGCTTGCCCGCCGGGTCGGGGATGGTGCACACGTACGCGTTGTGGGTGTGGCCGGTGACCAGCGCGTCCACGTCGGGCGAGACGTTCTTGGCGATGTCCGCGATGGGGCCGGAGATGCCGTCGCCGGCGCCCGGGGCGTCGCAGTCGTAGTTGTAGTTCTGCGAGGCCGGGAAGCCGCCCTCGTGGATCAGCGCCACGATGGACTTCACGCCCTTGCGGCGCAGCTCCTTGGCGTACTTGTTGATCGTCTCCACCTCGTCCTTGAAGACGAGGCCCTTGACGCCCTCGGCGGACACGATGCTCGGGGTGCCCTCGAGGGTCACGCCGATGAAGCCGACCTTGACGTCCTTCTTCTTCCACACCCAGTACGGCTTGAGAAGGGGCTTCTCGGTCTTCTCGTTCAGCACGTTGGCCGTCAGGTATGGGAAGTCGGCGCCCTTGAACTTCTTGTCCGTGTAGCAGCCGTCCGTCGGGTGGCAGCCGCCGTTCTGCAGGCGGCTCAGTTCCCTGGCGCCCTCGTCGAACTCGTGGTTGCCGACCGAGGTGACGTCCAGTTCGAGCTTGTTCAGCGCCTCGATGGTCGGCTCGTCGTGGAACAGGCCCGAGATCAGCGGGGAGGCGCCGACCATGTCGCCGCCGGCCGCGGTGATGGAGTACGGGTTGCCCTTACGGGCCTGGCGCAGGTGCGTGGCCAGGTACTCCGCGCCGCCCGCGTCGATCGTCTTCACCGTGCCGTCGGGCTGGACCTCGGTGACCCGGCCGGAGGAACCGGTCGGCGGTTCGAGGTTGCCGTGCAGGTCGTTGAAGGACAGCAGCTGCACGTCCTGGTAGCGGCTCGGCCCGTGGCCGTGGCCCTTGCCCTTGCCGTGCTGCTCGCCCGCGTTCGCCGACCCGGGCAGGGCCGCGGCGGCCAGCGCACCGACGGTGAGGACACCGGCGGCGGTCGCGAGGAGACGGTTCGTACGGCGTCTGCGGCGCGGGTGCGCCGGGGATGTGGCTGGCATACGCCCCCCTGTCGGTGCGAGTGGGTACCGGCGCAGCCTAGAGTCAACGCGCGTAGCGCGACAGGGGCTTCCGGGTCACGACCTGGTTTATCTTTCGCCGGTGCCCTCGCCACGGGGTGCGCGCGGCACGCTGCCGCCCCCTCACCCGGCCGTCCCCTTACCCTCGTACGCATGACCAGCGACGCCTTCTCCCGGCCCGGCCGCCCCCGTTCGCTCCAGACGTACACCGTGCTCGACACCGACCAGGTCGAGGCGGTCCTCGCCCTGCTCGCCGACGCCGCGCGCGCCGACGGGCAGCAGGCCGTGTCCGAGCAGGGCCGGCTGCAGCTGCGCGGCGGGGAGCGGGACGGCGTCTCGCACCTGCTGCTCACCGTCGACGACGACCTCGTCGGCTACGCCCAGTTGGAGGACACCGACCTGGTGGAGCCGCCGGCCGCCGAGCTGGTGGTGCATCCCTCCTACCGGGGTCAGGGCCACGGGCGGGCTCTCGGCACCGCGCTGCTCGCCGCGTCGGGCAAGCGGCTGCGGGTGTGGGCGCACGGCGGCCACTCCGCCGCCCGCCACCTGGCCCAGGTGCTCGGGCTGACGCTGTTCCGTGAACTGCGGCAGATGCGGCGGCCGTTGTCCGGCCTGGACCTGCCCGACCCGGTGCTGCCGGAGGGCGTGGAGGTGCGCGCCTTCGAGCCCGGCCGGGACGACACGGCCTGGCTGGCGCTGAACGCCGCCGCCTTCGCCCACCACCCCGAACAGGGCTCCCTCACCCAGCGCGACCTCGACGACCGCAAGGCCGAGCCGTGGTTCGACCCCGAGGGCTTCTTCCTCGCGGAGCGCGACGGCCGGCTCGTCGGCTTCCACTGGACCAAGGTCCACCGGCAGGAGGGCCTCGGCGAGGTGTACGTCCTCGGGGTCAGCCCCGACGCCCAGGGCGGCGGGCTCGGCAAGTCACTGACCACGATCGGGCTGCGCCACCTCGCGGACCAGGGCCTGCCCACCGCCATGCTGTACGTCGACGCCGACAACAAGGCGGCCGTGTCCGTCTACGAGCGGCTGGGCTTCGTCACCCACGAGACGGACCTGATGTACCGGACGGAGACCTGAGCGCCCGCAGCGTGCGGCGCCGGACCGGTTCGGCGCAGCTCACCGCCAGCGCCACGAGCAGGGCGCACAGCAGCACCGCCCAGCGGTCGTGGGCGGCCGCCCAGTGGGGGTCGGCCGGCTCGGTGAACATCCCCCAGTCGCCGGGGCTCAGCAGCGGCCCCAGGACCGCGCACACGAGCAGGAGCGCGGCGACCCCCTGTCCCGGCCGCGCGCTGTCCCGGCGCACCGCGAACGCCGCGCCGGCCAGGGCGAGTACGAGAGCCGACGCCGCCTCCAGGGTGACGTCCCCGGCCGGGGGACGCGCATCCTCGGGGACCAGCAGCAGCGCCGCGGTCCACCACAGGGCGGCGAACGGCACCAGCGGCACCCAGCGCAGCGCCAGCCGCAGGCCGCGCCGGACGGGCACGGCGGCCGTGGTGTGCCGGGCCGGGTCGTCCAGCAGGAACGCCGCGCCCAGCGCGAAGGACAGGGCGGCGGCCCGCAGCGCGGTGACGGCGGCCCACGCGGTGACCTCGCCGCCCGACAGCCTCGGCAGCGCGGCCGCCAGCAGCCCCAGGCCGCTCGCCGCGGCCACCGCCCGCCAGGGGACGGTGCGGGCGACGGGCCGCACCAGCTGAAGGACGGTGCCCGCCGCCCGCGCCTCACCCACCGGGGCACCGCCCGCCCGGGTTCCGGTCACCCGCACGTGTCGTCACCTTCCGGCTTCGGAAGGCCCAGCACCTGCGCCACGCGGTCCGTCGACACCCTGGGCGCGGTCAGTTCCTTCCAGCCGGAGCGCACCTTCGCCTCGGCCTCCTGGCGGGGCAGCGCCAGCAGTTCCCGCAGCACCTCGGTGTGGGCGGCGGTCATCCGCAGCGGCTCGGTCTGCGAGATGACGATCGCCGAGCCGGTGTCGCTGTCGTCGATCCGCACCCGGCGCAGGTCCGCCACGGGGTCGGGGCGGCCGGCGAGGGCCAGCCACATGACGGTGACCATCCGGCCGTCGCACATCTCGCCCACCTCGGCCTCCGTGCCGGCGACCAGCACTCCGGCGACGCCGACCGCGAACTCCGGGACGCGGTTGCCGCCCCAGGCCGTGCCGACGGTGACCTCGCCGGGGCGGGTGGCCGGCGGGATCGGCCCGTCGGAGTCCAGGCCGTAGCGCGCCTCGACCCGCTGCCGTACGAGCAGCGGCCGCTCCCGCGCGTCGCCCCCGGCCAGGGCGCGCACGTCGTCGACGGTCTCCGCCCAGTCGCCGGTGCGCGGCCCCCACTCGGGGAAGGCGCAGTAGGTCGTGGTGTCCCGCTCGGCGCAGGTCTGGAGCTTCTCCGGGGTGACCGTGGCCCGTACCCGCGCCTCGGTCGTCGCCTCCGGCACCCCGCGGGACTGTCCCACCGCGCCGACGACCGTCAGCGCCACCGCGCCGGCGGCGGCCGCCTGCACGGTCCGCAGCCGGGCGCCGCCGGACAGCAGCAGCGCCACGAGCATCAGCGTCAGCGCGAGCCCGCCCAGGTACAACGCGTGCCACGCGGCGGGGCGGCCGATCAGGTCGGAGGGCAGGGTGATGAGGCTGTACTCGGTGACGGACGGCACCAGCCACCGGGTCCAGCCGTCGGTGACGAAGCCGGTGAGGAACATGGCGAGGAAGAGCAGGAGGACGATCAGCAGCGGCGCCGCGAAGGGCGCGGCGAGCAGGCGGGCCAGCAGCACCCCGAACCCGCCCAGGAGCAGCACCGACAGCGGGCCGACGAGGAGTTCACCCGGCGAGCCGTGCCCGACGGCGCCCGGCTTGAGCACCTCCCAGGCGAACTGCGCGCCCACGCACGCCCCGGTCAGGAGCGCCGCCGAGACGACGGACAGCAGATGCGCGACCGTGCGCTGCCAGCTCGGGAGCACCAGCACGGCGAGGTGCCGTTCGGTGTCGTGGCGCCGGGAGCGCAGCACGGCCTGGTTGACGCTCAGCAGCACCGCGAGGCCGACCAGCAGCGGACCGTCCTGCGTGGCCCGGTCGGCGTCCTGCAGCGCGGGGAAGCCGTCGAAGGAGTCGCGGGTGCGCCACACGATCCAGGCGAGGTACGCCGCGAAGGCGACGAGCACCGGCACGCGGGTCAGGAGCCTGCGGGTCTCGAAGCGGGCCAGGGCGAGAACGGCCGCCGAGGAGGCTCCGGGCGCCCGCGTCACCGGGGCCGGGGCGGGGGCCGTGGTGGTGGTCGTGCTCATGCGGTCACCTCCGCGCCCGCGCCGTCCAGGGTGAGCAGGTAGCCGTCCTCCAGCGTGGGTTCGAGGAGGTCCGCGCCGGCGGGCGGGTCGCCCACGTTGCGGAAGGTGCCGAGGCCCGTGCGCCAGCCGGCCTTGGCCCCGGGGTCGCGCCCGTCGCTGCTCCATACGCGTCCGGCGGCCCGCGCGGTCAGGTCGGCGGGGGCGCCGTCGAAGCGGACGGTGCCGCCCGCGAGCACGACCACCCGGTGGCAGAGCATCGCCACGTCCTCGGTCTGGTGCGTGGACAGCAGCACGGTCCGGCCCTCGCCGGCGGTCGCGATCAGCTCGCGGAACCGCATGCGCTGTTCGGGGTCGAGACCGACGGTGGGCTCGTCCAGGACGAGGAACGCCGGGTCGCCGGCCAGGGCCGCCGCCAGCGCCACCCGCTGCCGCATGCCGCCGGACAGCTTGCGGATGCGCTTGCCGCGCACGTCGCCGAGTCCGACCTCCTCCAGCACCCGCCGCACCTCGGCGTGGCGGGCGGTGCGGTCGGTCAGCTCCTTGAGGATCGCCACGTAGTCGACGAACTCGAAGGCGGTGAAGTCGGGGTGGAAGCCGGGCGTCTGCGGCAGGTAGCCGAGCCGGCGCCGGACCTCCTGGCGGCCGCGCGCGGTGCCCGGGTCGTGGCCGAGCACGGTGAACGCGCCCCGGTCGGCGGGCACGGCGGTGGCGAGGACCCGCAGCAGGGTGGTCTTGCCCGCGCCGTTGGGGCCGAGCAGCCCGGTGACGCCGGGGGACAGCCGCAGCGACACGTCGTCCAGGGCGCGCGTACGGCCGTAGTGGAGGCTCAGCCCGGAGGCCGAGACGGTGGGGGACATGGGGAACTCCCGTGGCAGGTGGTGGGGGCCGGGGCGGTGACGCCCCCCGGCCGGTGAGGAGCCGGGCGCGGTCAGACCGCGGGGTCCCGGCTCAGGTCGAAGCGGTCCCGGAGCAGGACCAGCAGTCCGGCGGCGAGTACGGCGACGGCCGCAGACACGCCTTGCCCGGCCGCGGTGAACGGGGCGAGCGTCCCCTGTCCGCCGCCTCGCAGGGCGTCCGCCGTGAGCAGCAGCGCGATCCAGCCGCCGCCGACGAGCGAGGGCGCCAGGACGGGGCCGAGCCGGGCCGACAGCGCGAGTGCCGTGGTGATGAGCGCGAGCGCGGGCAGCAGCCAGCCCAGGGCGAGCAGCCCGTACCCGGGGAGGGCGAGGGTGGCCAGGCCGTTGAGGCCGAGCCCAGCGGTCAGCACCGCCACCGTGCGGATCATCAGCAGCCGGAAGCCGTGCATCGGGGCGACCACGGCCATCTCGTACGTCGGGTCGACCGCCGGCCCGTACGACAGGGCGACCCCGACGAGCGGCAGCAGCGGCGCGAGGGCGAGGAACAGCGTGACCCGGCCGCCCCCGGCGTTGCCGACCGTGACGGCCACGGTGAGCACCAGCACGGCCGCCACCGCGCCCAGCCAGGAGCGGCGCAGCGCCGGGGTGGCGACCAGCAGCCGGGCGGTGTGGTCGGCCACGCCGATCCGCAGCAGCAGCGACTCCAGCAGGCCCGGCCGAGGCGCGTCGAGCTCGGCGTCCAGCCGCTGCCAGCCCATGTCGAGGGCGACGGGGTCGCCGAGGGCGGCGAGGACGGCACGGCAGTGCGCGCAGGCCGTCAGGTGGGTGTCGGCCGACCAGAGCGCGGGCGGCTCCAGCTCGGCCCGCGCGTAGGCCCGCAGGTCGTCCTCGGGGACGTGCCAGCGCTTGTCCTCGTACGTCATGCCAGCGCCTCCCGGAGTTGCCTGCGGGCCCTCATCGCCCGCGTCTTGACCGTGCCCGGCGGGATGCCGAGCAGGACCGCGGCCTCGCGGGTGGTCAGCCCGTCGACCACGGTCGCCTGGAGCACCGCGCGCAGTTCCGGCGACAGCCGGACCAGGGCGCCGGCGAGGTCCCCGTGCTCGACCCCCGCGAGCACGCGCTCCTCCGCCGACACCTCGTCGCGGTGCCGCAGCCGCGCCAGCGCCTGCCGCAGCCGCCCCCGTGCCCCGGCGCCGCGCAGGGCGTCGACGAGCCGGCGTGAGGCGATCCGCCACAGCCAGCCGGCGGCGTCCGCGGCCGCCGTGTCCTCGCGGTGGCGGGCGGTGCCGCGCCACACGGCGAGGAAGGTCTCCTGCACGACGTCGTCGACGAGGGCGGCGTCGGCGCACCGGCCGCGCATGCGCGCGGTCAGCCACGGCGCGTACCTCCGGTACAGCTCCTCGAAGGCGCCCCGGTCGCCGTCGGCCGTGACGGCGCGCAGCAGCTCGCCGTCGCTTCTCTTCTCGCTCACGTCTCCTCATCGGACGGGCCCCGCGGATCGGTTCACGGATCCGCGGTTGACTTTCGCACCACTCTTGCACCACCCTTTCACTACTCAATTAGTGAAAGGGTGGTTGCCGAGTGGTCGACTACCGCATCGACCGGCGCAGCGGCGTGGCCACCTACGTCCAGATCGTCCAGCAGACGAAGCAGGCGATCCGTCTGGGCCTGCTGACCCCCGGCGACAAGCTGCCCACGGCCCGCGAGGTCGTGGAGGCCACCGCCGTCAACCCGAACACCGTGCTTAAGGCGTACCGGGAGCTGGAGCGCGAGGGCCTGGTCGAGGCCCGGCGCGGCCTCGGCACCTTCGTGCGCCGCTCCCTCGGCGCAGCCCCCGCCGACTCCCCGCTGCGCGCGGAGCTGGAGGACTGGGCCGCCCGCGCGCGGGAGTCCGGCCTGGAGCGGGAGGACGTCGCCGCGCTGTTCACCGCCGTACTCGAGACGCACTACCCGGAGCAGGCCGCGCACGCCGCGCCTGCGCACACCCCCCAGGGAGACCCGTCATGACCGTCCCGGCCCTCGAGGCGGACGCGCTCGGCAAGCGCTTCGGCCGCCGCTCCTGGGCGCTGCGCGACTGTTCCTTCCGGCTGCCCGCCGGACGCGTGTGCGCCGTCGTCGGACCCAACGGCGCCGGCAAGTCCACGCTCGTCGCGCTCGCCGCCGGACTGCTCGCGCCCACCGAGGGCACGGTCCGCGTGCTGGGCGCCGCCCCGGCCGCCGCCCGCCCCCGGGTGGGCTTCGTCGACCAGGACAAGCCGCTGTACCCGCAGCTCACGGTCGCCGAGACGCTGCGCATGGGCGCCGACCTCAACCCCGGCCACTGGGACGCCGACACCGCGCACCGGGTCGTGGCCGGCGGCGACCTGGACCCGGGCAAGCGGATCCGCGCCCTCTCCGGCGGCCAGCGCACCCGGGTCGCGCTCGCCCTCGCCCTGGGCAAGCGGCCCGAACTGCTGCTCCTGGACGAGCCGATGGCCGACCTCGACCCGCTCGCCCGGCACGAGCTGATGGGCCTGCTGATGGGCGAGGCCGCCGCCCACGGCACCACCGTCGTGATGTCCTCGCACGTCGTCGCCGAGCTGGAGGACTCCTGCGACCACCTGCTGCTGGTCGGCGGCGGCAAGATCCGGCTCGCCGGCGAGATCGACGACCTGCTGGCCGCCCACACCCGGGTGTCCGCCCCCGCCGCGGCGGACCTCTCCCCGCACGAGGTCGTCGAGTCCCGCACCACCGGCCGCCAGCTCAGCGCGGTGCTCCGCCCCTCCGGCCCGCTGCCCGACGACTGGCGCACCGTCGCGCCGACCCTCGAGGAACTCGTCCCGTCCTACTTGCGCAACCCCGCGGCCCCGGCCCTGACCCCCGCGCCCGAGACCCTGGAGGCCGCCGCATGACCGCCGCCCTCACCACCCCGGCCGCGCCCGCCGCCGCCCGCACCGCCGGCGTGCCCCGCCAGTGGCGCTGGCTGGCCCGGCTGCACCGCCCGGCCCTGATCGGCGGCGGCGCGCTGGTGCTGCTCACCGCGGCGGCCCTGCTGTGGCTCGGCGGGCCGCTCACCGACGCCTCGGCGGCGGCGTGGAAGGCGTACAACGCCTGCGGGTTCACCCCGCGCTGCTCCTACGACCAGGACTCGATCCTGCTCTACAAGGACGTCTACAACTACACGACGATCGCCGTGCTGGCCGTGCCGTTCCTGGTGGCCGCCTGGGCCGGGGGCGCGCTCGTCGGCCGCGAGACGGAGTCCGGCACGGCACGCCTCGCCTGGACCCAGGGTGTCTCCCCTGCCCGCTGGCTGGCGTCCCGGCTGGTGCTCCCCGCCGTGCTCACCGTCGCCGCGACCGGTCCGCTGGCGGCCCTGCACCGCTGGGCGTGGGCGCAGGGCAGGGACAGCATCCCCGCCACCAAGTTCTGGCACGACATGGCCACCTTCCACGCCAACGGCACCGTCCCCGTGGGCCTGGCACTGGCCGGTCTCGCGGCGGGCGCCCTGGCCGGGCTGCTGCTGCGCCGCGCGATGGCCGCGCTGGCCGCCGCCGCTGTCACCGTGGGGGTGCTGTGGGCCGCCGTCCACGCGGCCGTGCCGTACCTGTGGCCGTCCGTGACCCGGGTCAGCAGCCTGAAGGAAGGGCCGTTGGGGCGCGGCCTGCTCGTCGGCCAAGGGGTGCTGACCCCGGAGGGCCGGGCAAAGGCCCCGTGCGTCAGCGGCGGGCTGGACAGCTGCCGCGACACCCTGGCCGACATGGGCGCCACCGCCTTCTACCGCGACCTGCACCCCGTCTCGCACTACTGGCCGCTCCAGCTGGTCGCCACGGGCATCCTGCTCGCCGTGGCCGGCCTGCTGACGTACGCGGCGTTCCGGGTGCTGCGCCGCACGACCGGGACGGCGCGCGGCTGACGCGTCCGCGTTCACGACAAGGGAGGGGGCGTGCCCGCACGGGGCACGCCCCCTCCGCCGCGCCCCCGCGGGCCACCGCCCGCTGCCCTGGACGTCATGTCGTCGTAACCACGGATTCAGACGGCCTTGCGACGCTCGGTGAATGCATCCCGCCGCGCCCCAGCCCTCACCCCGCCGGGTGAACGGGAGGAACGGGAACGCCTCAGGGCCACCACCGCTCCCACCCGCGTTCTCCGACGCGCCCGTGACGCCCTTCGCGCGGAAGAATGGGGTCATGAGCCAGCCCGACACCCAGGCACAGGTACAGCACTCGCAGCCCTCCGTGGGCTCCATCGCCGCGCACCGGCCGCACACCGTGGCCGGAGTGGTCTCCGACCTGGAACCCGACATCGACGCCGACCTGGACGGCTACGAGGAGGCGCACACCGACGGTGCCACCCCGCTGCCGCAGGGCCGTTTCCTCGACCGCGAGCGCAGTTGGCTGGCGTTCAACGAGCGCGTGCTCGAACTGGCCGAGGATCCCGAGACCCCGCTGCTGGAGCGGGCGAACTTCCTCGCGATCTTCGCCAGCAACCTGGACGAGTTCTTCATGGTCCGGGTGGCCGGACTCAAGCGCCGCATAGCCACCGGCGTCGCCACCCGCTCCGCCTCCGGCCTCCAGCCGCGCGAGGTGCTGGAGATGATCTGGGCCCGCTCCCGCGAGCTGATGGCCCGGCACGCCGCCTGCTACCACGAGGACGTCGCCCCCGCACTCGCGGACGAGGGCATCCACCTGGTCCGCTGGAACGAGCTCGCGGAGAAGGAGCAGGCCCGCCTGTTCACCCTGTTCCGGCACCAGATCTTCCCGGTGCTGACCCCCCTCGCGGTCGACCCGGCGCACCCCTTCCCCTACATCTCGGGCCTGTCCCTGAACCTGGCCGTCGTGGTGCGCAACCCGGTCACCGGGCACCGGCACTTCGCCCGGGTGAAGGTGCCACCGCTGCTGTCCCGCTTCCTGGAGAGTTCCCCCGGCCGCTACGTCCCCATCGAGGACGTCATCGCCGCCCACCTGGAGGAGCTGTTCCCGGGCATGGAGGTACTGGAGCACCACGCCTTCCGGCTCACCCGCAACGAGGACCTCGAGGTCGAGGAGGACGACGCGGAGAACCTGCTCCAGGCGCTGGAGAAGGAGCTCATGCGGCGCCGCTTCGGCCCGCCGGTGCGCCTGGAGGTCGAGGAGTCCGTCGACCGGGAGGTCCTGGACCTGCTGGTGCGGGAGCTGAAGATCGGCGAGGCCGAGGTGTACCCGCTGCCCGGCCCGCTCGACCTCACCGGCCTGTTCCGCATCCACAGCCTGGACCGGCCGGAGCTGAAGTACCCGAAGTTCGTCGCGGGCACCCACCGCGACCTGGCCGAGGTGGAGTCGGCGTCCGCGCCGGACATCTTCGCCGCGCTGCGCAGCCGGGACGTGCTGCTGCACCACCCGTACGACTCCTTCTCGACGTCGGTGCAGGCGTTCCTGGAGCAGGCGGCGGCCGACCCGGACGTGCTGGCCATCAAGCAGACCCTGTACCGGACCTCCGGCGACTCCCCGATAGTCGACGCGCTCATCGACGCCGCCGAGTCCGGCAAGCAGGTCCTGGTGCTGGTCGAGATCAAGGCCCGCTTCGACGAGCACGCCAACATCAAGTGGGCGCGCAAGCTGGAGGAGGCGGGTTGCCACGTCGTCTACGGCCTGGTCGGCCTGAAGACCCACTGCAAGCTGTCGCTGGTGGTCCGTCAGGAGGGCGAGACGCTACGCCGGTACAGCCACGTCGGCACCGGCAACTACCACCCGAAGACGGCCCGGCTCTACGAGGACCTCGGCGTGCTCACCGCCGACCCGCAGGTCGGCGCGGACCTCTCCGACCTGTTCAACCGGCTCTCCGGCTACTCCCGCCGCGAGACCTACCGCCGGCTGCTGGTCGCCCCCAAGTCACTGCGCGACGGCCTGATCTCGCGGATCGACAAGGAGGCACAGCACCACCGTGCCGGGCGGCCCGCCTACGTCCGCATCAAGGTCAACTCGATGGTCGACGAGGCCGTCATCGACGCCTGCTACCGGGCGTCCCAGGCGGGCGTCCCGGTCGACATCTGGGTGCGCGGCATCTGCGCGATCCGGCCCGGGGTGCCGGGTCTGTCGGAGAACGTGCGGGTGCGGTCCGTGCTCGGCCGCTTCCTGGAGCACTCCCGGGTGTTCGCCTTCGGCAACGGAGGTGAGCCGGAGGTGTGGCTCGGCAGCGCCGACATGATGCACCGCAACCTCGACCGCAGGATCGAGGCGCTGGTGCGGGTCACCGACCCGGCGCACCGGGCCGCGCTGAACCGGCTGCTGGAGACGGGGATGTCGGACACCACGTCGTCCTGGCACCTCGGTGCGGACGGCGAGTGGACCCGGCACTCGACCGACGCGGACGGCCAGCCGCTGCGCAACATCCAGGAGATGCTCATAGACGCCCGGAGGCGCCGGCGTGGCACAGCAGCACCATGATCCGACGGCCGGTCCGGTACCGGCGGACGTCCTGGCCCGCCACCTGCGGGACCGGGCGACCGAGTTCCTCCGCGCGCTGCGCCTGCACCGGGAGTCCGGTGCGGGCGCGGCGTCGGAGGACTCCGCCGAGGCGGCCCGCGCGCTGCGGCGTGCGGCCCGCCGCATCAGCGCCGGGCTGTACACCTTCCAGCCGGTGCTGGACCCGGCCTGGTCGCAGGCGCTGGGGCCCGAACTGGCGTGGGTGTCCGGCACGCTGTCCCTGGAGGACGCCTGCGCGTCCCGCCTGAACCAGCTCCTCCTCGCCCTCCATCGCCTCTCGGGCACCCCGGACATCCCGCCCGGCGTCCGGATGCCCCCGCCCCGGTCGCGGCGAACGCCCGCTTCGGCGGTCGCCGGGGCGGAGGACACCCCGGGCCCGGCCCGGTCCCCCGACGCCTCCACGACACGGTCCGGCGCCGGCGGGCCGGCCCCCGCCGCCCGTGACCGCGGCCCGTCGGCCGGCCCCGGTGGGCCCGCCGCCCTCACCGAGGACGGCCCGCGGCGCCCGGCCCCCGCCACCGGTGACCCCGGCGGGCCGGTGTCCGCCGCGCGGCGCCACGGCGCGTCCGCCCACGACGCGAACACCCCCGGTGGACCGTCGGCGGTGCCCGCCGAGGACACCCCGGCCCCCACCCGCCACCTCGGCGCATCCGCCGGCCGGCCCACGCCCCACATTCCCGGCGCGTCCGCCCACGACGCGGGCACCCCCGACGGACCGTCGGCGGTGCCCGCCGAGGACACCCCGGCCCCCACCCGCCACCTCGGCGCATCCGCCGGCCGGCCCACGCCCCACATTCCCGGCGCGCCCACGCCCTCCGGCGGCACCCCGCCCGACGTGCCCCGCCCCGCCGCCCCGGCGTCCGGCGCCCCCCGCGCGACCGGGACGCGGTCCGCCGCGGCCCGCCGCACCGGCACCGTGACCGCCACCGTCCCGGCCCCGGACGACCGTCACGCCGCCGACCGGCGTCCCGAAGGGAGCGCCCGTCCCGACGGCGCCCGCACCCCCCGCCCCTCCCCCGGCCGGGGTCACCTCACCGTCGGGGCGGCCAAGGCCGGGGCGCTCCTGGACCGGCAGCTCACGCCGGCCCGGACGCGGGCGCACTCCACCGCGCTGCAGGCGCTCGGGTCGTCCCGGTTCCACGCCCTCGCCGACCAGGTGGCGGTGCTCGCCAGCGAGGTACCGCTGGCCCCGGCGGCCGACGGCGCCGACCTGCGCCCGCTGGCGGACGCCGCGCGCGAGCGGCTCGACGACGCCGTCGCCGCGCTGCCCCTGCTCACCGCGGGCAGCCCGTACAACGCCGAGGCGCTGGTCCACGGCCTGTCCCCGGACCTCGCGCCGCATCCGCAGGACGCCCCCTGGCATCAGGTCCGCCTGCTGCTGCGCCTGCACCGCTACGCCCGCGAGGTCCTGTGCGACGGGTCCGGCGACGGCCCCGGCGCCGACCCCCGGCTGCTCGCGGCGAGCGAGGCGCTCGACCGGCACCGCGACGCCGCCGAGGCCGCCGCGGCCGCCGCGCAGGCGGCCCGTACCCCGCGGATCGCACCGGCCACCGCGTACGCCCTGGGCGTGCTCCACGCCGACCAGCGGCACGAGGTGGAGGCGGCGCGGTACGCGTTCCAGCGGGCCTGGCAGAAGCCGGCCGCGGACTCGCCGTAAGGCCACCGCCACGACCTTAAGGAGGCACCCGGTGCGCACCCCCCGCCCCGCCCGGAACGGCACCCTCGTCGTCCAGGCCGCCGGCTGTGTCCTGTGGCGCCCCTCCCCCGTCACCGGCGAGCTGGAGCTGTGCCTGGTGCACCGCCCCAAGTACGACGACTGGTCCTGGCCCAAGGGCAAGCTGAAGCGCGGCGAGGACCCGCTGGCCGGCGCGCTGCGCGAGGTCGCCGAGGAGACCGGTCACACCGCCGCGCCGTCCGCCGAGCTGCCCGGCACCCGCTACCTCGCGCAGGGCCGCCCGAAGCGGGTCCGCTACTGGGCGGCCGAGGCCGTGTCCGGCACCTTCGTCCCGAGCGACGAGGTCGACCGGATCCTCTGGCTCCCCCCGGACGCCGCCCGCCGCCGTCTCACCTCACCGATGGACGCCGGCCTGGTGGACGCCCTGCTCGCCGTCCTGCCCCCGGCCCGCTGAGCGCGTCACCCGCCCCTCCGGCCCCGCGCGCCGCGACCTCACCGCACCGTCCTCAGGGGTTCACCCCTCGTTCATGTACGGCCATCGGCCGCTTCACCTCTTCTGCCTAATTTCGGCCTTACGCGGTGCGGTTCGCCCGTACACGAACGCTTTGACAGAGGAGGCGACCGCCTCCCCACACTTCGCACGCCGCCGCATTCAGGACGGCGGCCACTGGAAGGAACACAAGTGAAGCTTCAGCGCATGAACCGGCGGGCCCTCGCTCTCGGTGCTCTCGCCGTCTCCGGCGCCCTGGCGCTCACGGCGTGCGGCTCCGACGACACCGGCACCAACGGCGGCGGCACCGACGCCTCGGCGACCGCGCAGGCCGGCACCGTCGACTGCGGCGACGCCAAGGGCCAGCTCCAGGCCTCCGGCTCCTCCGCCCAGAAGAACGCGATCGACGCCTGGGTGCGCCAGTACACCGCGGCCTGCAAGGACGTGCAGATCAACTACAACCCGACCGGTTCGGGCGCCGGCATCACCGCGTTCACGCAGGGCCAGACCGCGTTCGCGGGTTCGGACTCCGCGCTGAAGCCCGAAGAGGTCGAGGCGTCGAAGAAGATCTGCGCCGACGGCCAGGGCATCGACCTGCCGATGGTCGGCGGCCCGATCGCGGTCGGCTTCAACGTCCCCGGCGTCGACACCCTCGCCCTGGACGCCCCCACCCTCGCGAAGATCTTCGACAACAAGATCACCAAGTGGGACGACCCGGCGATCGCCAAGCTCAACGCCGACGCCGACCTCCCCGACCTGAAGATCCAGGCCTTCCACCGCTCCGACGAGTCCGGCACCACGGACAACTTCACCAAGTACCTGAAGGCCGCCGCGCCCAAGGACTGGAAGTACGAGCCCGCCAAGTCCTGGGCGGCCGAGGGCGGCCAGTCCGCGCAGGGCTCCTCCGGCGTGGCCCAGCAGGTGAAGCAGACCTCGGGTGCGATCTCGTACTTCGAGCTGTCCTACGCCGCCGACGGCATCAAGACCGTCGACATCAAGACCGAGGCCGCCGAGCCGGTCAAGGCGACCATCGAGAACGCCACCGCCGCCATCGGCGCCGCCAAGGTGGTCGGCACCGGCAAGGACCTCTCCCTGAAGCTCGACTACACCCCGACCGCCGAGAACGCCTACCCGATCGTCCTGGTGACGTACGAGATCGTCTGCGACACCGGGAACAAGGCCGAGACCCTGCCCGCCACCAAGTCCTTCCTGGGCTACATGGCCTCCGAGCAGGGTCAGGGCCAGCTCGCCGACGCGGGCTACGCCCCGATGCCGACGGAGATCATCACCAAGGTCCGCGAGACCGTCGCCGGCCTCAGCTGACCCGGGTGTGCGGCCCGCGCCCCACCGGGCCGGGCCGCACCGTCCGGTGCACCGCCAACAGGAGCCCCCGGCCCCGGGCGGCTCCGACCGAGCCGCCCGCCCCGGTGGCTCCGCAGACCGGAGAACCCGATGGACACCACCACGCAGAAACCCGCCGCGCCGCCGGCACCCGGACCGGCCGCGCCCCCCGACACCCGTGCCGCGCGCGGCGTCACCCGCCCCGGCGACCGGATCTTCCTCGGGCTGTCCCGGGGGTCCGGCATCCTCGTCCTGGTCCTGATGGCCGCCATCGCGGCCTTCCTGACCTACCGCGCCTCGCTCGCGATCGCCGCGGACGAGGCCAACTTCTTCACCACGTTCGAGTGGAACCCCAGCGGCTCCCCGCCGGAGTTCGGCATCGCGGTCCTGGCCTTCGGCACGGTCGTGTCGTCGGTGATCGCCATGGTCGTCGCGGTGCCGATCGCCGTCGCCATCGCCCTCTTCATCACCCACTACGCCCCGCGCCGCCTCGCCGGCCCCGTCGCGTACGTGATCGACCTGCTCGCCGCCGTCCCGTCCATCGTCTACGGCCTGTGGGGCGCCCTCGTCCTCGTGCCGCACCTGGACGGCCTCTACGGCTGGCTCGACGACTACCTGGGCTGGACCGGGATCCTCGACTGGAACGACGGCGCCCCGCGCTCGCTGTTCACGGTCGGCATCCTGCTGGCGGTGATGATCCTGCCGATCATCACCAACGTCAGCCGTGAGGTCTTCCGCCAGGTCCCGCGGACGCACGAGGAGGCCGCCCTGGCCCTCGGCGCCACGCGCTGGGAGGTCGTCCGCATGTCGGTGCTGCCGTTCGGCCGCTCCGGCGTCATCTCCGCCTCGATGCTGGGCCTCGGCCGCGCGCTCGGCGAGACGATGGCCGTCGCCATGGTGCTCTCCCCGAGCTTCACCATCGACGCCAGCCTGCTCGACCCGGGCGGCGGCACCTTCGCACAGAACATCGCCAGCAAGTTCAACGAGGCCACCGAGACGGGCCGGGACGCGCTGATCGCCTCCGGTCTGGTGCTGTTCGTCATCACCCTGCTGGTCAACGGCGCGGCCCGGCTGATCATCGCCCGCCGCAAGGAGTACTCGGGGGCCAACGCATGAGCCACGCTCTCCACGACACCCGCCCGTCCGGTTCGCTGCGCGGGGCCACCCTGCCGAAGTGGTTCCCCTGGGCGGTCGCCGCCGCCTCCACCGCCCTCGGGCTCGGCGTCAGCACCGCGGCCGGGCTGCACAGCGACATCCAGTGGGCGCTGATCGCGGCGCTGCTGTTCGTCGCCGGCTCGTACGCCGTCTCCGCCAAGGTCGAGGGGCGCCGGCAGGCCCGGGACCGCACCGCGACCAGCCTGGTCTGGGTCGCCTTCCTGCTCGCCGTCATCCCGCTCGCGTCGCTGACCTGGGAGACCGTCAAGCAGGGCATCAAGGTGTTCGACGGCTACTTCCTCACCCACTCCATGGGCGTGGTCGCCGACACCGAGCCCGGCGGCGGCATCTACCACGCCCTGCTGGGCACGCTGGAGCAGGTCGGCCTCGCCGCCCTGATCTCGGTGCCGGTCGGCGTGCTCACCGCGATCTACCTCGTCGAGTACGGCCGCGGCCGGCTCGCCCAGGCCGTGACCTTCTTCGTCGACGTCATGACGGGCATCCCGTCCATCGTCGCGGGCCTGTTCGTCCTCAGCCTGTGGATCCTCATCCTCGGCATGGGCTACTCGGGCTTCGCCGGCTCGATGGCGCTGGCCATCCTGATGATCCCGGTGGTCGTGCGGTCCACGGAGGAGATGCTCAAGCTCGTCCCGAACGAGCTGCGCGAGGCGTCCCTCGCCCTCGGCGTCCCGAAGTGGCGCACCATCCTCAAGGTGGTCCTGCCGACGTCCGTCGGCGGCATCACCACCGGCGTGATGCTCGCGATCGCCCGCATCACCGGTGAGACCGCGCCCGTGCTGCTGCTGGTCTGGGGCACGAACTTCATCAACGCCAACCCGTTCCAGGACCCCCAGGCCTCGCTGCCGATGTACATCTACCTGCAGTACACCAACGGCTCCGAGGCGGCGTACGACCGTGCCTGGGCGGCGGCCCTGACGCTCATCGCGTTCATCATGATCCTCAACCTGGTGGCCCGCGGCATCGCCCGCTGGAAGGCCCCGAAGACCGGTCGCTGACCGGCTCCCCCACACAGTCGTCGGCGACCCGAAAGAAGCAGTGATACCCATGGCCAAGCGCATCGACGTCAGCGGCCTCAACGCCTACTACGGATCCTTCCTGGCCATCGAGGACATCTCGATGACCGTCGAGCCCCGCTCCGTGACCGCCTTCATCGGCCCCTCCGGCTGCGGCAAGTCGACCTTCCTGCGCACCCTGAACCGCATGCACGAGGTGACCCCCGGCGGCCGGGTCGACGGCAAGGTCATGCTTGACGACGAGAACCTCTACGGCCCGGGCATCGACCCGGTGGCGGTGCGGCGCGAGGTCGGCATGGTCTTCCAGCGCCCGAACCCGTTCCCCACCATGTCGGTCTACGACAACGTGGCGGCGGGCCTGCGGCTCAACGGCACGTACAAGAAGTCCCAGCTGGACGACATCGTCGAGCGGTCCCTCAGGGGCGCCAACCTGTGGAACGAGGTCAAGGACCGGCTGAACAAGCCCGGCTCGGGTCTCTCCGGCGGCCAGCAGCAGCGCCTGTGCATCGCGCGGGCCATCGCGGTCGAGCCGAACGTGCTGCTGATGGACGAGCCCTGCTCCGCCCTGGACCCGATC
Source organism: Streptomyces sp. CNH189 (assembly GCF_000527195.1). Taxonomy (NCBI): domain Bacteria; kingdom Bacillati; phylum Actinomycetota; class Actinomycetes; order Kitasatosporales; family Streptomycetaceae; genus Streptomyces; species Streptomyces sp. CNH189. The sequence continues at coordinate 18,054 of NZ_AZUS01000005.1, read as the reverse complement.
TCCACCCTCGCCATCGAGGACCTGATCGGCGAGCTGAAGGAGCGCTTCACGATCGTCATCGTGACGCACAACATGCAGCAGGCGGCGCGCGTCTCGGACCGCACGGCGTTCTTCAACCTGGCGGCGGTCGGCAAGCCCGGCAAGCTCATAGAGATCGACGACACCGATCGGATCTTCTCCAACCCGTCGGTCCAGGCCACCGAGGACTACATCTCCGGCCGCTTCGGCTGACCCGAAACCCCTCGCGGCGCTGCATGGCGGTGCCGCCGCGAGGCAGGAAGGGCCCGCCCCCACTCAACGGGGGCGGGCCCTTTCCCTGTGCTGTCACTCGGGGACGGCGGCTACAGGGCGACCAGATAGACCAGTCCGTAGCAGGCCGCGGCCACCAGCGCGGCGGCCGGCATGGTGATGAACCAGCCGAGGACGATGTTCTTGGCGACGCCCCAGCGCACGGCGTTGACCCGCTTCGTCGCCCCCACACCCATGATCGCGGAGGTGATCACGTGGGTGGTGGAGATCGGCGCGTGGAAGATGAACGCGGAGCCGAACATGATCGAGGCGCCGGTGGTCTCGGCGGCGAAGCCCTGCGGCGGGTCCAGCTCGATGATCTTCCGGCCCAGGGTGCGCATGATGCGCCAGCCGCCCGCGTAGGTGCCGAGGGACAGCATGAGCGCACAGGCGATCTTCACCCACACCGGGATCGCGTCGCCGTACTCCTCGACGTCGGCGATGACCAGCGCCATCACCACGATGCCCATCGTCTTCTGTGCGTCCTGCAGGCCGTGGCCGAGGGCCATGCCCGCCGCGGACACCGTCTGGGCGATACGGAAGCCCCGCTTGGCCTTGTGCGGGTTGGACCGCCGGAACATCCACATGATCGCGGTCATCACCAGGTAACCGACGACGAGGCCGATCACCGGCGACACGAACATCGGGATGACGATCTTGTCGACCACCCCGTGCCAGTAGACCGTCGTCCCGCCGGCCAGCGCGGCGCCCACCATGCCGCCGAACAGGGCGTGGGACGACGAGGACGGCAGACCGAAGTACCAGGTGATCAGGTTCCAGGTGATGGCGCCCACCAGCGCGGCGAAGAGGATTCCCATCCCCTTCGACCCCTCGGGCGTCTCGATCAGCCCCTCGCTGACGGTCTTGGCGACCCCGGAGCCCAGGAAGGCGCCGGCCAGGTTCATCACGGCCGCCATCGCGAGCGCCGCGCGGGGCGTCAGCGCGCGGGTGGAGACGGACGTGGCGATCGCGTTCGCGGAGTCGTGGAAACCGTTGGTGTACGTGAAGAAGAGCGCGACCCCGATGGTCACGACCAGAGCGAAGGTGTCCATGAAGAGCTCAGGACTCCTTGACGGCGATGGTCTCCACCGTGTTCGCCACGTGCTCGAAGGCGTCGGCCGCCTCCTCCAGTACGTCCACGATCTGCTTGAGCTTCAGCACCTCGATCGCGTCGTACTTGCCGTTGAAGAGGTGGGCCAGCAGCTTGCGGTGGATCTGGTCGGCCTGGTTCTCCAGGCGGTTGACCTCGATCCAGTACTCGGTGAGGTTGTCCATGGTCCGCAGGTGCGGCATGGCCTCGGCGGTGAGCTCCGCGGCCCGCGCCAGCACCTCGATCTGCTGCTCGACGCCTTTGGGCAGTTCCTCGACGTTGTAGAGGACGACCAGGTCGACGGCCTCCTCCATGAAGTCCATGATGTCGTCGAGGGAGGACGCCAGGTTGTAGATGTCCTCACGGTCGAACGGCGTGATGAACGAGGAGTTCAGCTGGTGGAAGATCGCGTGCGTGGCGTCGTCACCGGCGTGTTCGGCGGCCCGCATACGCTCTGCGATCTCTGCTCGGGCGGAGGTGTCCGCCCCGAGGAGTTCCATCAGGAGCTTGGAGCCCGTGACGATGTTGTCCGCGGACGCGGCGAACATGTCGTAGAAGCTCGTCTCCCTGGGGGTCAGACGAAAGCGCACGTGGGGTCCTCGGTATGCGTCGGTTTCGGTCAGGCTGATGCTAGGCGCATCATCCGGCCACCTATAACGGCCGCCCCCCAGTGTCGCCCATCATGCAGAGTGATGAGTACGGGGGCGGCCCGTGCGCTGTACCGGCCGGTGCCCGCGGTCCGGACCTGCGGGCCCCGGACCGGCGAAGTTCGGTACCATATACCCACCAGGGGTATATAACGCCCAGCAGGACGCCAGGAGGACGCGATGACCACCACCGGGACCGGCGCCCCCGCGCCCTCCTCTCCGGACACCCCGGACACCGTGGAGACGAGCACCGGGGACGCGACGGGTGTGACGGACGTAACGGACATCGTGACCGATCACGACCGCGGGATCCACGGCTACCACCACCAGAAGCAGGAGCACCTCAAGCGGCTGCGCCGGATCGAGGGCCAGATCCGCGGACTGCAGCGGATGGTCGACGAGGACGTCTACTGCATCGACATACTCACCCAGGTGTCCGCCTCCACCAAGGCGCTGCAGTCGTTCGCGCTGCAACTGCTGGAGGAGCACCTGCGCCACTGTGTCGCGGACGCGGCCGTCAAGGGCGGCGACGAGATCGACGCGAAGGTCAAGGAAGCGACGCAGGCCATCGCCCGCATGCTGCGGACCTGACCGCCGCCCCGGTGGCCGCGGCCTCAGTGCCCGGCGGACTCCGCCCGGGCCTCGGCCACCCGCAGCACCTCGTCGATGCTCTCCGGACTGAGCCGGTCCTCGGCGTTGGAAGCGGCGATGATCAGCTCCCCGCAGAGCTCGATCTCGGCGAGCGCCACGTGATCCTGAACCGGGACCGTCCCACTCCCGAGCGGAGCCACGCGCCTCACCTCACTCTGTCGTCACCGACTTCCTAGAGTAGGGAGCGCCCTACGGACCGCGCATGGCACGGAAGGGCTAGTTCGGCCCGGCCACTCGGGACCCCGGCCCCCTGGCCCGCGCGCCGTCACTCCTCCGCGATCCGCCCGGCGTAGATGTCCTCGTCCTCGGGAAGCCGCACGTCGGCGGGGGCGCCGAAGTCGTAGAGCAGCGTGGTGGAGGCGACCGCGACGGGCTCCTGCCGCTCCCCGTTCACGAAGCTGAACCGGTGCCGGATCTTGCGGATCCGCCCCTCGTCGTCGAGGTACACGTCGAACGGCACCCGGGCCGTGGCGAACCCTTTCGCCGCCGCGCCCAACGGCCCCCGGTTGACCTCCGAGGCCTCCCGCGAGGCGGCCTCCAGGTCGGCGGTGCCCCGGTAGTGCCGCACCCGCGCCCCCGCGACCTCGGTCCGGCCGACGAACGTCGCCGACCGTGTGCCGCGCAGCACCTCCGCGGCGGCGAACGGATCGGTCGCCCCGCCGGTGACGAGATTGCCGTCGGACAGCGTCGCGGTGTCCACCCGCACCCACTTGTCGGCGGGCACCCCCGCCCCCCGGTTCTTCATGTACAGCGCCCCGGGCGCGAGCAGCTCGGTGATGGGCCGCCGCACGGCGGCGCCCGCGGGGTCCTGGGGGAGCAGCACCTTCAGCCGCCCCAGCCGCCTGCGGTAGTCGTAGACCCCCTCGCCCCGGATGGTCACCCGGGTGCCGCCGGTGGCCATCTCCAGCGAGGTGCGGGTCTGCGAGCTGCCGGCGTCCACCAGCGCGTCGGCGGCCGAGCGCAGCACCTGGACCGGATCGCCGGCGGGAGGTCCCTGCGTCACGGCGTCGCTGCGCGCGCACCCGGCGGACCCGAGCCCGACACAGCAGACGACCCCGACCACGGCCGTCATGCCGTGCGTCCGCCGGTGCTGTCGTCGTCGAGCCATCCCTGCCTACCCCCGCTCCGTCCGACACGGGCCGCCTGTCGTTCCCGTTAACGACGGGTCGGTGGCCCCGTCACGCGGCCCCGCCCGGGCGCTACGGTGGGCCGCGTGCCGCACCAGGACGACGCGCCGGCTCCCCGGCCGCACACCACGACCACCACCGAGCAGGGGCCCTTCTGCACGGCCCGCTGCACCTGCGGCTGGCGCGGCCCGGCCAGAAGAGCCAGGAGCCAGGCCCGCAAGGACGCCGAAAACCACACGGGGGAGTGACGCGCCCCCGGCCTGGTGCCGACAATGGCCCCCGCACGACCACGGGAGACGGACGGGACGGCGGCGGACCCGCACCGCGGCGGCAGCCGGCCCGCCCGGACCCGGACAGGCCGTCCCCCACCCGACCTCCGGAAGGCCGACCGTGAACCGCCGCACCTTCTTCGCGGGCACCGCCGCAGCGCTCACCACCGCGGCCGCGTCCTCCGCGTGCACCTCCTCCAAGCCCGGACCCGCCCCGGCCACCCCCACGCACGCCCCGTCGCCCTCTCCCTCCCCCTCCAGGCCCCCGCGCCCCGCGACGCCCGCCGACTGGACCGCCCTGGCGGGGCACCTCGACGGCCTGCTGGTGCGCCCCGGCGACGCCGACTGGGAGACGGCCCGCCGCCTCTACAACACGCGCTTCGACTCGCTCAGGCCCACCGCCGTCGCCTACGTGCGGCACGCCGACGACATCCGCACCGCCCTCACCCACGCCCGCGAGCACGCCGTCCCGCTCGCGGTGCGAAGCGGCGGCCACTCCTACGCGGGCTGGTCCTCCGGCGACGGCCGCCTGATCGTCGACGTGTCCGGCCTCGACGCCGTCCGCGTCGACGGTGACACGGCCGTCGTCGGCGCCGGCGCCAAGCTCATCGACGTCTACCGCACGCTCGCCGCGCGGGGCCTCACCGTCCCCGGCGGCTCGTGCCCCACCGTCGGCATCTCCGGGCTCACCCTCGGCGGCGGCCACGGCGTGACCTCCCGCGCCTACGGCCTGACCTGCGACAGCCTCACCGAGGTCACCCTGGTCACCGCCGACGGCAACCGGCTCACCGCCTCCGACTCCGAGAACCAGGAGCTCTTCTGGGCGCTGCGCGGCGCGGGCAACGCCCAGTTCGGCGTCGTCACCGAGTTCCGCTTCCGCACCCACCCCGCCCCGCGCAGCGTCACCGGCTACCTCACCTGGCCGTGGGAGCGGGCGGCCGCCGTGGTCGCCGCCTGGCAGGAGTGGGGCCCCGACCAGCCCGACGAGATCTGGTCCGCGCTCCACCTGGACAACACCGGCGGCGGACCCGGCGTCTCCGTCACCGTCTTCTCCCTCGGCACCTACGGCGAGCTGCAGAACGCCGTCGACCGGCTCGCCGACCGCGTCGGCGCCTCCGCGAGCAGCGTCTCGCTGCGCCGGCGCTCGTACCAGAAGTCCATGGAGCTGTACGCCGGGTGCTCCTCCTTCGCCGACGACGACCAGTGCCGGCTGCCGGGCGCGACACCCGGCCGCAGCCCCGACGGCGCCCTGGGACGCGAGACCTACGCGGCCCGCTCCGACTTCTTCGACCGCCCGCTCGACGAGGCGGGCGTCGACACCCTGCTCACCCGGACCCGGGAGGCCCGCGACGGCTCGGCGAGCATCGCGCTCACGGCCCTCGGCGGAGCGGTCAACCGGGTCGCGCCCAACGCCACGGCGTTCGTGCACCGCGGCTCCCGGGTGCTGGCCCAGTACCTCGCTTCGTGGGGGCCCGACGCCCCCGGCACCGCGATCCGCTCCTGGCTGACGGACACTCACCGGGCCATGCGGCCCCACGCGTCCGGCGCCGCCTACCAGAACTACGCCGACCCGGACCTCACCGACTGGCGCCGCGCCTACTACGGCGACGCCGCCCCGCGCCTGACCCGGCTGAAGCGGCGCCTCGACCCGGACCGCGTCTTCACCTACCCGCAGGCCCTCTGAAGCCGACCTCCGGACAGACGAAAGGGCCCGCGCCCACCCGCCCCGGGAGGAGCGGCGGCCGCGGGCCCTTTCCCAGCCCTCGTCAGGCAGCCAGGTCCCGCTCCTCGGGGCCGGCGCCCGACGCCCTGCCCCGGCTGCGCTCGGCCACCCGCCGGCGCTGTCCCTGCGGCCGGGCCGAGACCAGCCACCCGGCCTTCGGCGACCGCTCGACGGCCCGCATCAGCGGCGTCAACAGGGCCATGGCGAGCGGGGACAGCAGCAGCGCGACCGCCGTACCGAGCGCGAGTCCGCCGATCACGTCCGTCGGGTAGTGCACACCCATGTAGACGCGGATGAAGCCGCCGATCAGGCCCAGCACCAGGGCGACCAGTCCGAACCTGCGGTTGGCCAGGAACAGCGCCACCGCCAGCGCCATGCAGAGTGTCGCGTGGTCGCTGACGAAGGAGTAGTCGTCCTTGCCGTCGACCAGCACCTCGAGGCCCTCGTGGTCGTTGAACGGTCTCGGCCGCTCCACGAATCCCCGGATCGGCACGTTCACCACGACCGCGACGCCCGCCGCGAGCGGGGCCCACACCAGGGCCGCCACGGACGACGCCGCGTCAGGTCCGCCCTGCTTGCGCACCCCCCACCAGCACCAGAGCACCATCGCGAGAAGGCCGAAGAGCACCCCGTACTCACCGACGAACTCCATGACGTGGTCGAACCACGGCGGGGCGGCCTTGGCGAGGCCGTTGATGTCGTAGAGCAGGTCGACGTCGGGGTTCGACCCGGAATCGGCGAGTCCAGCCATGGTGCTGCGGCCCCTTCGTCATGTCGTCCGGCGCGCGGACGCGCGCCGTGCTGCCACCCCCGTGGTCTGTAGATCCGCTCGTCCGCTCGGCTACGAGAACAGGAACGCACGGTCCCCGCTGATACGTTCCACACTCCACCGAAAGATCACGCAGACGTTATCGAAGAGAGATACGTCTTTGCAGCTCAGGGGGGAGTTTGTCGCTCCGCTCACACGGTCGTGGGGAGCGCTTTCGCGCCATCTTCGGTGACCCGGGTGGCACCAAAGTAGTCAGGAGTGTCGATCGGGTCGAACCGGATCACGGCTCCGGACCGCGGCGCGTCGATCATGTACCCGCCGCCGACATAAATGCCCACATGCCGGATGGCACGGGAATTGGTGAGGTCGTCCGAGAAGAACACCAGATCCCCCGGCAGCAGTTCGTCCCGGGCCGGGTGCGGTCCCGCGTTGTACTGGTCGTTCGCCACGCGCGGCAACGTGATCCCCACACTCTCGTACGCGGCCTTGGTCAAGCCCGAGCAGTCGAAGCGTCCGCCCTGGTCAGGGGTGCCGTTGCCGCCCCAGAGATAGAGGGTGCCGAGCTTCTTCTGCGCGAACGCGATGGCCCCGGCGGCCTGCCGCGACGGATCCACCCGCCCCACCGGCGCCGCGAAGCTCTTCTCCAACTCCCGGATGCGCTGGACGTAGTTCTGCGTCTCCTTGTACGGCGGCACGCCCCCGTACTTGATGACCGCGTACGCCCCCGCGTTGTACGAGGCGAGCATGTTTTCGGTCAGATCCCCGCCGACGTCATCCACATAGGACGCCAGCGTGCAGTCGTAGGTCGCCGCGGACGGGATCGCGTCCGCCGGGTCCCACACGTCACGGTCCCCGTCCCCGTCGCCGTCGATGCCGTGGACGGCCCAGGTGCCGGGGATGAACTGCGCGATGCCCTGCGCCGCCGCGTGGCTCTGCGCCTTGGGGTTGAACCCGCTCTCCTGGTAGAGCTGGGCGGCGAGCAGGGCCGGATTGATGGCCGGGCAGAGGTTGCCCCAGGTGGAGACGAGCTGCTGGTAGGCGGCCGGCACACTGCCCTTGGCGAGCGCCTTGGCCGCGCCGCCGCCCACCCCGTTCACCAGGTTCCCGGCGACGACGTACACGCCGACGACGAGGAGCATCACGAAGGCGAGCGCCGAGCCGACGGCAAGAGTCGCACCGACCCACACCTTACGCACCGTCAACCACCCCTCACCGTCCGGCAGTCCACCGCCGCCCGACAGTGTAGAGGCGAGAAGCCCGCCGCGGGGTGATCAGATACGACGACATGCTCGGTCCGCGCCACCGGGGACGAGCCGCGCTTCATTGCCCGGCGTTACGCAGCGTGATACACAGAGTGACGATACGACTCTTCACCCGTCGGAGCGCGCCCCTCCCGGAGTCCGGCGCGCGCCGGTGGCAAGCTATTCCTACGAAACCCGCCAACAGATGACGTCAAGTCGACATACGACAGCGGCATCGTCGGCGACAATGAGGCCTGACCTCTGCACCCCCGCAGAGGATGCGGAACTACCCATACAGGGGCGGTGACTTACATGCTCTTTGCGGCCGACGAGGGAGACATCAACACCATTATCGGCGGGATCGCTCCGGATTGGGGCCCCTTCGGCAGCCTGGGCAACGAGGCCAAGGTGATGATCGAGGTGGTCATGGCGGTCGCCATCCTCCTCTGCCTCGGCATCGCCATCTGGGGGGCGGCCAAACAGCGCATCGGCGCCACCGCGTTGAGGGACACGTTCTCCGCCGAACAGGGCAAGGGCCTGATCATCGCGGGCCTCACGGGCGTCTTCATCATCGGATCGCTCGGCACCGTGTTCACCATCGTGTACGGCATGGCCGTCTAGCCCCGCACCATCGGTCCCGTCCGGGCACGCCCGGCTCCCCTCCATCCCACCCGCCCGTCGTGCCCACCGGCTGAGGTTGCGTTTCCCTGATGTCCAGTCACCACACCACGCCCGAGCGGCAGCCGGTACGGCTACCGTCGTACGTGGAGTACCCGGAGTACGAGGTGTTTCCGCACGACGCTGAGGGGGCGTACGCGGTATGAGTCTCGGAGACGACACGGGCCGGACCCGCACCCGCCTGCCGGAGGGCGGCGGCGACCCGTACGGTGGCGCGCGCAGAGGCGGCCGTTCGTCGTCGCGCAGCCTGGTGACGGTCGTCGGCGTGGTGGTCCTCCTCATCGCCGCCATCGCCTTCGCGAACCGCGGAGGCGGCGATTCCGACGCGGAGGAGGGCGGGGGCGCCGACTCCCCCAAGGCGGCGGCTACGGCACCGTCGGGGGACAAGCCCGTCTCGGCGGAGGAGGCCGGTGTCCCGGCCGGCTTTCCCCACACCCGCCAGGGCGCGGAAAGCGCGGCGGCGAACTACGCGGTGGTGCTCGGCTCCGCCGAGATGTTCGATAAGGAGCGGCGGCGGGACATCGTGGCGGCCGTCTTCACCCCCGAGGTCGCCGCCTCGCGCAAGGGCGACCTTGACACGGCGTACTCCAACCAGGAGTTCCTGGCCAACATCGGCCTCGACAAGAACGGCAAGGCCCCTGCCGGGCAGACCTTCGTCTCCCGAGTGGTTCCCGTGGGCACCAAGGTGACGGCGTCCGGCGCGGACGACGCCTCCGTCGAGGTTTGGTACACGTCGCTGTTCGGTCTGTCCGGCGAGGGCTCGACCAACCCGGTCACGGAGAGCTGGTACACCACCACGTACCAGCTGCAGTGGATGGACAACGACTGGAAGGTCGTCGACTTCCAGCAAAAGGACGGACCAGTCCCGGTCGGGCGCGACCAGAAGGCCTCCACCGCCGACGACATGACGAAGGCTGTCGAGGAGTACGGAGGGTTCACGTATGCGCGCTAACCACCGCTTCCTCAAACTCATGACGGCCGCCGCAGCGGTACAGGGCGCCGCGGTCCTGTTCGCCGGCCGGGCAGTGGCCGCTCCCACCCCTACTCCCACGGACAACAGCGACCCTTGTGACCTCATCCGGGGCCCCGCCAAGGACTACTGCGAGCGCGGTCAAGGTGGCGGGTCCTCCGGAGGGGAACGGTCGACGTTCAACGACCCCACCTCCGCCCTGGACCCCCTCGCCTCCCTCGCCCGCGGCTGCGCCGACGCCGCGTCCTGGACGGTCAAACAGCTCAGCGCCGCCGTGGAGGACACCGCGAAGGTGGACTTCACCAACGACACCTTCCTCCAGCAGTACGCCGTCGTCTTCGCCGCGTCGACCATCCTCACGCTTGTCCTCTGGCTGCTGGCGGTGGCCAAGCGGGCAGTCCGCGGTGTGCCGCTCGCCACCGCCCTCTCCGAGGCGATCGGCTTCCTCTGGCTGACCGTCCTCGCCTCCGCCTTCACCCCGCTGATCCTCTACACCGTCGTCTCCGCGACCGACGGCGTCACCGACGTCCTGGCGAAGGCGACCGGCGACCAGACGGACACGTTCTTCGGGACGTTCTCCGCCGCCCTGGAGAAGGGCAACGACATCGGCGGCGGCCCGATCATGCTGATCGTCGTCTCCCTCGTCTCCATCCTCGCCGCGGGCATCCTCTGGCTGGAGCTGGTCATCCGCGCCGCCCTGCTCTACGTCGGCGCGCTCCTCGGCACCGTCGTCTACGCGGGCCTGGTCGACAAGAACCTGTGGGGCCACGTCCGCCGCTGGGCGGGCATCATGATCGCTGTGATCATGGTGAAGCCGGTCATCGTCATCGTGCTCGGCCTGGCCGGCGCGCTCTCCTCCGACGACGGCCCCGACGCCTTCTCCGCCGTGGTCTCCGGCCTCGCGATCATCCTGCTCGCGATCTTCGCCTCGGCGATGATCTACCGCTTCGTCCCCGGCTTCGGCGACGAGATCGCCGGCTCCCGCAACAACCGCATCATGCAGGGCGCCGAGGGCAAGGCGGCCGCCGTGATCAGCTCCCCGGCCACCCTGGTCGCGCAGGGCATCAAGACCCACAGCACCCGCGCCGACCACCAGGGCGGCGGCGGCCAGTCCGCCACGCCCCGACCGTCCAACCCCGCGTCCGGGGGAGTCGCCGCGCACAGCTCCCGCCCGTCCGGCGGCGGCGGATCCGGTTCCTCCGCCGCTCCCCCGCCCCGCTCGGGCAACCCGGTGAACACCCCCCACGCCGGCACACGCAACAGCAGTCCCAACCGCACGGGAGGTGAAGGGCGTTGACGACCGATTCCCATGTGTCGCCCGCGATCGCGCCCCGCCGTACGTATCTGATCGGCCGCGCCCGGCCGAACGCGATCGTCGGCCGCAATCGCGAGACGGGTGAGATCGCGCTCATCGTCATCGGCGCGTTCCTCGGCATGATGTGCGGGCTTCTCGTCCCCGTCCTGTCCGTCAGGATCGTGCTGCTCGCCGGGCTGCCCATGCTCGCCCTGGCCGCCGTGTACGTGCCGTACAAGCACCGCACGTTCTACAAGTGGTTTGAGATCAACCGCAGTTACAAGCGCACCGTGCGCCGGGGCGCCACCTACCGCTCCGGTGTCGTCGAGGCCGGCACCCGGCTCGACGGGCGCGAGGTGGAGGTCGGCGCACCGCCGGGCATCGGCCGGATCACCTGGCTCGCCGCGCCGTTCGGCCCCGACGAGATCGCCGTGCTGCTGCACGCGGACCGCAAGACCGTCACCGCCGCCATCGAGATCGAGGGCCCCGGCGTCGGCCTGCGCGACTCCGAGGACCAGGAGGCCCTCGTCGACCGCTTCGGCACACTGCTCAAGCACGTGGCGAACGGCGACGGCTTCGTCACCCGCATCCAGATGCTCGCCCGCACCCTGCCCGCCGACCCCGACGCGCACGCCAAGGACGTCTCCGTCCGCGGCGACGAGAAGGCCCCGGCGTGGCTGCAGCAGTCGTACGACCAGCTGCAGTCGATGGTGTCGACCAGCAGCGAGCAGCACCGCGCGTACCTCGTCGCCTGCATGCACTACACCCGCGACCTGGCCGCCGAGGCCAACACCATGGCCCGCGCCATGCGCAGCCAGGGCGGCGGCCGGGTGGACCGGGACGCCGGGCTCGCCGTCGTCATGGCCCGTGAGCTGACCGACATCTGCTCCCGGCTCCAGGAGGCCGACATCCGCGTGCGCCAGCCGCTCGGCCAGAGCAGGCTGTCCTCGCTGATCCACTCCATGTACGACCCGGACCACCCGATCGACCACATCCAGGCGATGTCACAGCGCAACGCCTGGCCTGCCGAGCTCGACGCCACCGAGCCGACGTACCTCCAGGCCAAGACCCGCGAGTCCGTCACCCGCGCGCCCTGGTGCCACGCCACGGCCTGGGTGAAGGAGTGGCCGATGACCCCGGTCGGCGTGAACTTCCTCGCGCCGCTGCTCGTCCACACCCCCGACGTGATCCGCACGGTCGCCGTCACGATGGACCTCGAACCCACCGAGATCGCCATCGAGCGCATGTTGACCGAGAAGACCAACGACGAGGCGGAGGCGTCCCGCGCCGCCAAGATGAACCGCACCGTCGACCCGCGCGACGTCGCCGCGCACAGCCGTCTCGACCAGCGCGGCGAGGACCTCGCCAGCGGCGCCGCGGGCGTCAACCTGGTCGGCTACATCACCGTCTCCTCCCGCACACCCGAGGCCCTGGCCCGCGACAAGCGGACGATACGGGCGTCGGCCGGAAAGTCGTACCTGAAGCTGGAGTGGTGCGACCGCGAGCACCACCGCGCGTTCGTGAACACTCTCCCGTTCGCCACCGGCATTCGTAGGTAGGGGCTGAGCTGAAGATGCGGGATCCGCTGTCCGTCGTCACCGACGCCTTCACGTCCTTCCTGTTCGGGAAGGTCGAGACCACACGGCTGCCGGTGCGCACGTCCACGGGCCAGGCGCAGGCGGTGTACCTGCCGACCGCCGCGCCCGGCCTCGGCGACTCCGGCGTCATCATCGGCCGCGAGGTCTACTCCGGGAAGGGCTACATCTACGACCCCTTCCAGCTCTACGGCCAGCAGCTCCCGGCACCGCACTGGCTGGTCCTCGGCGAGTCCGGCAACGGCAAGTCGGCCCTGGAGAAGACGTACGTGCTGCGCCAGCTCCGCTTCCGCGACCGGCAAGTGGTGGTCCTGGACGCGCAGGGCGAGGACGGCGCCGGCGAGTGGAACCTCATCGCCCAGGAGCTGGGCATAACCCCCATCCGCCTGGACCCGATGGCCGCGCTCGACCAGGGCATCCGCCTCAACCCGCTCGACCCGGCGATCACCACCACCGGCCAGCTCGCGCTGCTGCGCACCATCATCGAGGTCGCCATGGGGCACGGCCTGGACGAGCGGTCCGGCTTCGCCCTGAAGGTCGCGCACGCCTACGTCAACGAGACCATCGTGGAGCGCCAGCCCGTCCTGTCCGACATCGTCGACCAGCTCCGCCACCCCGAACCGGAGTCGGCGGAGGCGATGAACGTCGCCATAGACGACGTCCGGGCGTGGGGCCTGGACGTCGCCCTCGTCCTGGACCGCCTGGTCGACGGTGACCTGCGCGGCATGTTCGACGGCCCGACGACCGTCGGCATCGACCTGGACGCCCCGCTCATCGTCTTCGACCTGTCCCACATCGACCGCAACTCCATCGCCATGCCGATCCTCATGGCGATCGTCGGCGTGTGGCTGGAGCACACCTGGATCCGCCCCGACCGGAAGAAGCGCATCTTCCTGGTCGAGGAGGCCTGGCACATCATCAACAGCCCGTTTGTGGCACAGCTCTTCCAGCGGCTGCTGAAGTTCGGCCGACGTCTCGGCCTGTCCTTCGTCGCGGTCGTCCACCACCTGTCCGACGTGGTGGACGGAGCGGCGGCGAAGGAGGCCGCGGCGATCCTCAAGATGGCCTCGACCCGCACCATCTACGCCCAGAAAGCGGACGAGGCGCGGGCGACGGGCCGGGTGCTGGGCCTGCCCCGGTGGGCCGTGGAGATCATCCCCTCGCTCACCCCGGGCATCGCGGTCTGGGACGTCAACGGCAACGTCCAGGTGGTCAAGCACCTGGTCACCGAGACCGAACGCCCGCTGGTCTTCACCGACCGCGCGATGACCGAGTCGTCCGCCGACCTCGCCGACGACGCCCTGCGCGCCGCCGAGTTGGAGGCGGAGGAGCGGGCGGCGGCCTTCGTGGAACAGCACGTCGGGGACTCCGAGTCGACGGTGGCGTAGGAGGGGGACGCGTGAGACCGGACGAGCACCGCGGGCGCACCGGCGGCCAGGGCGGCATCCCCGACGGGCTGCTGGTCGGCGTACTCGCGTTCCTCCTCGGCATGACCGCGATGGTGTGGACGGCCACCGGTCTCTCCGGCCTCTTCGCCCACGGCCGCTGGCCGTCCGGCCTGTCCTTCGCCCGCGCACCCCTGGCCATGCGCCACCTGATCTCCGCACCGCACGACATCCCCGGTGCCTGGCCGGACACCCCGCCCGAGGACCTCTCCGGCTACGGCCTGTTCTGGGGCCTGCTCATCGGCCAGCTGATGATCCTGGTGGTCCTCACCGTCTTCGTCCTGGGGACCGTGGCCCGCTGGCGCGCCGTGCGCGCCCGCCGCCGCGCGGAACCGGCCACGGCGGCGCCGCCCCCGACGCCCGCACCGGAACCCGTGCACGAGGTACCCGCCCCGAGGGCCCCCGGGACCACCCCGCCCGCAGCGCGGCAACCCACCGCCGCCGTACCGGAACACCCCACTCCCGCGGCATCCGCACCGGCACCGGCACCGGGATCGGCGCCGGAGGAGCCCCGGCCCGGCTGGGAGTCCGCCCCCACGGAGAGCGGCGGCCCCGGCCTGCGCCACGGCCCCCCGGCCACCCGCCACGCCACCGCCGCCCAGGCCGTACGCGACGCCGAGGGCCCCGTCCTCGTCCTCACGTCCAACCCCACACTCTGGTACGACACCAAGGACGCCCGGGCGAAGCTCGGCCCCTCCCACCTCTACGACCCGACGCACCTGTGCGACACCCCGGCCCGCCTGCACTGGTCCCCCGTCGCCGGCTGCGAGGACAAGGACACGGCGACCGCCCGCGCCGCCGCGCTCCTCACGCCCGTCCGCCCCACCTCGCGGCTCGACCAGGCCGTCAGCGACACCGCGGAGCTCCTGCTCCGCAGCTACCTGCACGCCGCCGCCGTCGACGGCCGCACCGTCCGTCACGTCCACCGCTGGGCGCAGGGCCTTCAGGTGCAGGACGCCGTGCGGGTGCTGCGCACCAGCCCCAAGGCGGCCTCCGGCTCCGCGGGCGAACTCGAGGCGGCGCTCACCGCCCACCCCGAACGCCGTGACGTGGCACAGCAACTGACCGCCCGTGCGCTGGCCGCCCTCTCCACGGTCAACGTCCGCGAAGCCTGCACTCCGCACCGAAGTGATGCCCTCGCCCTGGATTCCTTCATCCACGAAGGGGGAACGCTTTACGTCGTGGGCGAATCCATCGAGGATCCGCGCACCGGACCGGGCGCCATGCCCCTGCTCACGGCGCTCGCCTCGCACGTGGTCGAGCACGGCCGGCGCATGGCCGAACGGTCATCCTCCGGTCGGCTCGACCCACCACTCACCCTCGTCCTCGACGACGTGGCGGCCGTGGCCCCTCTCTCCCAGCTGCCCGACCTGCTCGCGGGCGGAGCCGACCGGGGCATGCCCACCCTGGCCCTGGTCCGTTCCCCCGAACAGGCCCGCACCCGCTGGCCGCACGCCGAACTACCGGTCTGACTCCGGCCGTTCCACGGCCAACTCCAGTTCCAGATCCTCCGGGGCGGCCCCCAGCGTCATGGTCACCCCGGTCTCGACGAAACCCGCCTTGCGGTAGGCCCGCAGCGCCCGCGCGTTGTCCGCGTGCACCAGGAGCCGCACCCGCTCGGCGCCCTGCGCCCACGCCCACTCCAGACCGGCGTCGAAGAGCACCTCGGTGAGCCCGATGCCCCGGTGCCCGGGCCGCACGAACACCCCGATCAGATGCCCCTGGAGCCGCTCGACGGGCGCACCGGCCCAGTCCGTGGTCCCCGGCTTCTCGATGAGCACGGTCACCGTCCCGACCCACTCCCCGTCGGGCCCCTCGGCGATGATCTGCTGCGATCCGGACGCCCCTTCAGCACTCCGCTCGGCCCGCTCCCGCCAATAGGAGTCGGGCTGCGCCACGGCGGACTCGTAGGTGTCCATGAAGGCGATGGGCGCCACCGGGTCCTGAAGGGCGGCGAGCCGCAGGGTCTTGGCCCGGGGCCACTCGTCGGCGTGCAGGGAACGAACCTGGTAGCTCATGCGGTCACCGTAGTACCCGGGTACCACGGCCTCATCCGAATTCAGGACCACGGGACCGACGTCCCGACCTCCCTGACGGGGGATCATCGAAGGCATGACCCGGCCCTCCGCGGCGGACCTATCCGCCGCCACAGACCTCGTGACGCGCGAGCAGCTGGCGGCGACGGCTGGGGCGCCGACCACGCCGGAACCCCTCACCGCCTGTATTCAACGCGGCCGGGACGCCGTACGCGCGTGGGACCGGCGCCGTCCGCTCCTGTGGAATCTGACCTTCACCGGGTTCTGGGTGACTGCGGCCCTCATCGACTTCGCCGGCGGCGGCTGGCGCAACGTCACGCACAACCCGAGCGTCCCCGGCGCCCTCCTGCTCGTCCTGAGCCTCGGCCTGTCGGTCCCGCTGCTGTGGCGCCGTACGCACCCGGTGGCGGTGCTGCTCGCCATGACGCCGTTCGCCGTGGTCAACGGCTGGTCCGGGGCCGCGCTCCAGGCGGCCCTGCTCCAGCTGGTCGTCGTGTACCACATCGCCCTGCGCCGGCCCCTGCGCGCTCTGTGGTGGGCGTCGGCTCTGACGCTCGTGCCGGTGGCCATCACCACGACGCGTTTCGGCGAGGGCGGGTGGAGCCAGCAGATCGGCTCGCATCTGACCTCGATCGGCGTGGCGATTCTCATCGGCATCACCGTACGGACCCGCCACCACTACACCGAGGCCCTGGAGGACCGCGCCCGCCGTCTCGAGATCGAACGGGACCAGCAGGCCCGCATCGCAGCCGCCGCCGAACGCACCCGCATCGCCCGCGAGATGCACGACATCATCGGCCACAACCTGTCCGTGATCACCGGCCTCGCCGACGGCGGCAAGTACGCGGCCGGCAAGTCCCCGGAACGCGCCGCCCAGGCTCTGGACGCCATCGGCACCACCAGCCGCCAGGCCCTCGGCGAGCTCCGCCGTCTCCTGGACGTCCTCCGCGACGACGACACCGGGAGCCCCGCCGAACGAACCCCCCAGCCCGGCCTGACCGACCTGGAGCAGCTCATCGACGGCGTCCGCGGCGCGGGCCTCCCCGTCCACACGCGCGTGGAAGGCCGGGCGACCCTTCCCCCCGGCCGCCAGCTCACTGTGTTCCGGGTCGTCCAGGAAGCCCTCACCAACACCCTCAAGCACGCCGGCCCCGACACGACCTCCGAGGTCTTCATCGCCCACGGGGACAGGGGTGCCGTGACCGTCACCATCACCGACACCGGGAAGGGCTCACCGCCCCGCACCCCGTCCGACGGCCGCGGCATCCCCGGAATGCGCGAACGAACAGCCCTGTACGGCGGCACACTTGAGGCCGGCCCACGCCCGCACCCCGAGCGGGGCTGGCGCGTCCGTCTGCACCTTCCGGAGGAGTCCCCGCAGTGACCACCGTCCTCGTCGCCGACGACCAGTCCCTTCAGCGCCTCGGTTTCCGCATGCTGCTGGAGAGCCAGGACGACATGACCGTCCTGGGCGAGGCCACGAACGGCACCGAAGCGGTCCGTATGACGGCGCGACTGCACCCCGACGTGGTCCTGATGGACATCCGCATGCCGGGCATGGACGGCATCGAGGCCACCCGCCGCATCGTCGCCGCGGGCGACCGCACCCGCGTCCTCATCCTCACGACCTTCGACCTGGACGAGTACGCCCACGCCGGTCTCCGCGCGGGTGCCTCCGGTTTCCTCGTCAAGGACGCCCAGCCGGAGGAACTGCTGTCCGGCATCCGCGCCGTGGCCACCGGCGACGCGGTCGTCGCCCCCAGCCTGACGCGACGCCTCCTGGACGCCTACGCCCACCATCTGCCGGTCGGCGACACCGAGGAGGAGCCGACACCCGACGACCCTCGGCTGTCCTCACTCACCGAGCGGGAACGGGAGATCCTCACGGTCATCGGCAAGGGATGGACGAACACCGAGATAGCGACCCGCTTCCACCTCGCCGAGTCCACAGTGAAGACGCACGTCGGCCGCATTCTCTCCAAGACGGGATCCAGGGACAGAATTCAGGCGGTGATTCTGGCGTACGACGCCAAGCTGGTGGAGCCGGCCTGAAACGCAGAAAGCCCCCGTGCCGAATGGCACGGGGGCTTTCCACAATGATTGTTCGGCGGCGTCCTACTCTCCCACAGGGTCCCCCCTGCAGTACCATCGGCGCTGTAAGGCTTAGCTTCCGGGTTCGAAATGTAACCGGGCGTTTCCCCTACGCTATGACCACCGAAACACTATGAAAC